>NZ_CP029192.1:6783645-7091992 GCF_008642315.1 Streptomyces venezuelae
CGCCGAGGGCGTCGCGGAGGAGCTCGTCCCGCACAAGACGTTCAAGGGCAACCACCCCACGACGACGATCCTCGCCAAGGAGCTGACCCCCTCGGTCCTCGGCCAGCTCATCGCGCTGTACGAGCACAAGGTCTTCGTGCAGGGCGCCGTGTGGAACATCGACTCCTTCGACCAGTGGGGCGTCGAGCTCGGCAAGGTCCTCGCCAAGCGCGTCGAGCCCGCGCTGACCGAGGGCGCCGAGGTGCCCGACCTGGACGGGTCGACCACGGCGCTGGTCGCCAAGTACCGCGACCTGCGGGGGCGTTGAGTCCCACGGACGCTTAATCGGATGCGGGCGGCCCGCCCGGCGGGTGACACTGCTTCGGCTCTGTCACCCGCCGGGAGGGACCCCGTCATGGACCAGTTGCACGCCGCGCTCGCCGACCCCGAGAGACTCAGGCTGTACGCGCGGATCGTCCTCGGCGACCTCCCGCGGCGCGAGGCCGACTCCGCCGTCGCCCGCAAGCACCTGGGCCGCCTCGTCGCCACCGGGCTCGTGGAGCGGCTGCCCGACGGCTCGCTGCGGGCCGACCCCGCCGTCTTCCGGCGCTCTCCCGACCCGGTCGACGCGCACGACCGTCCGACGGTCCCGCGCCGCCTCACCGGCTTCTTCGCACACGGGCGTCTGACGGCCATACCGGTGCGCCCCGTCGTGCGCCACGAACTCCTCGTCCACCTCACGGACACCCTCTTCGACGCCGACCGCACCTACAGCGAGGGCGAGATCAACGACGCGTTCCGGACCGTCCACGACGACACGGCGGCCCTGCGCAGGTACTGCGTCACCGACGGCCTCCTCGTCCGCGAACAGGACGGCTCCAGCTACCGACGCGTCCTCGTGGACGCCTGAGGGCCCCGCACCGGGATGGTGCGGGGCCCTCAGGGACGTAATGCGGTGAACCGTCAGGCGACGGCCGGCGGGTACAGCTCCGGGGGGAGCTGCGAGGCCGCCGCGGTGTCCAGGAGCCACAGGGTCCGCGAGCGGCCGTAGGCACCTGCCGCGGGGGCCTGCACCTCACCGGCGCCGGACAGGGCGATCGCCGCGGCGTTCGCCTTGTCCTCGCCCGCCGCGAGCAGCCACACCTCGCGGGCCGCCCGGATCGCCGGGAGCGTGAGCGTGACGCGGGTCGGCGGGGGCTTCGGCGCGCCGTGCACGCCGACCACCGTGCGCTCCGTCTCGCGCACCGCGGGAAGCTCCGGGAAGAGCGAGGCGACGTGCGTGTCCGGGCCGACGCCGAGCATCAGGACGTCGAACGTCGGCACCGGGCCGTGGTCCTCCGGGGTCGCGGCCGCGGTGAGCTCGGCGGCGTAGATCTCCGCCGCCGCGTCCACCTCGTACGCGCCGTCCGAGGCCGGCATCGGGTGCACCCGGGCCGGGTTGAGGGGCACCGAGTCGAGCAGTGCCTCCTTGGCCTGGGTGTAGTTGCGCTCCGGGTCGCCGTCCGGCAGGAAGCGCTCGTCGCCCCACCACAGGTCGAGACGCGACCAGTCGATCGCGTCCTTCGCGGGGGAGGCGGCCAGCGCCGCCAGCACGCCGTTGCCGTTGCGGCCGCCGGTGAGGACCACCGACGCGTGGCCGCGGGCGGCCTGCGCGTCGACGATCTTCGTGATGAGGCGGGCCGCCGCGGCCTGCGCCATCAGCTCCTTGTCGCGGTGGACGACGAGCTGCGGGGCCGCGGTCACTTCGCCGCCGCCTTCTTCGCGGCGGTCTTCTTGGCCGGGGCCTTCTTGGCGGGCGCCTTCTCCGGCTCCTCCGAAGCGGCCGCCTTGGACGCGGCCTCTTCCTTCGTGTCGTCGGACGGCTTCTCGTCGCGGAGCGACTCGGGCCGCTCCGCCGGTTCGCCCAGGCGGTCCACGCCGTACTTCAGCGCGGACGCGTAGGTGTCGTCCGGGTCGAGGCGCCGAAGCTCCTCGGCGATCAGCTCGGCCACCTCGCGGCGCTTGAGCGCCACCGCGCGGTCGGGCTGCCCCTGGATGGAGAGCGTGGCGAGCGAGCCGTCCGCGCGGTCGAGCACGATGGGACCGCAGGTGGTCTCCATGCGGACGCCGGTCAGGCCGGGGCCCGCCGACAGCGTGCGCTTCACGGGGACGTCGAGGCGGTCCGCGAGCCACATGGCGAGCAGCTCGCAGCTCGGGTTGAACTCCTCGCCCTCCACCTGCACCGAGGTGACCTTGCAGGTGACCTGGTCGAGCGCGGCGGCCAGCATGGAGCGCCACGGCGTGATGCGGGTCCAGGCCAGGTCGGTGTCGCCGGGGTGGTAGGCCTCGGCGCGCGCGGTCAGCTCGTGGATCGGCTGTTCGGCCGCGTACGTGTCCGTGACGCGGCGCTGGGCCAGGGCGCCCAGCGGGTCCTTGGCGGGGTCCAGCGGGGCGTTCACCGGCCACCAGGCGACCACCGGCGCGTCGGGGAGCAGCAGCGGCAGGACGACGGACTGGGCGTGGTTGATGCCCTCTCCGTAGAGCCGCAGGATCACCGTCTCGCCGGTGCCCGCGTCCGCGCCGACCCGGACCTCGGCGTCGAGGCGCGAGGTGGTGCGGTCGCGGGGCGAGCGGGCGGCGCGCTTGATGACCACGAGGGTGCGCGAGGGGTGCTCGCGGGAGGCCTCGCTGGCCGCCTTCAGGGAGTCGTAGGCGTTCTCCTCGTCGGTGACGATGACGAGGGTGAGCACCATGCCGACGGCCGGCGTGCCGATCGCGCGGCGGCCCTGCACGAGCGCCTTGTTGATCTTGCTGGACGTGGTGTCCGTGAGGTCGATCTTCATGGCCGGCGCCAGCTCCGTCCGTCTCGTGCGAGCATTTCGTCCGCTTCGGTCGGGCCCCAGGTGCCGGCCGGGTACTGCGCGGGCTTGCCGTGCTTGTCCCAGTACTCCTCGATCGGGTCGAGGATGTTCCAGGACAGCTCGACCTCCTCCGTGCGCGGGAAGAGGTTGGCGTCGCCGAGCAGGACGTCGAGGATCAGACGCTCGTACGCCTCCGGGCTGGACTCGGTGAAGGACTCGCCGTACGCGAAGTCCATCGAGACGTCCCGGATCTCCATGGAGGTGCCGGGCACCTTCGAGCCGAACCGCACCGTGATGCCCTCGTCGGGCTGGACGCGGATGACGATCGCGTTCTGCCCGAGCTCCTCGGTGGCGGTGTGGTCGAAGGGGGAGTGCGGGGCGCGCTGGAAGACGACCGCGATCTCGGTGACGCGCCGGCCGAGGCGCTTGCCGGTGCGCAGGTAGAAGGGGACGCCCGCCCAACGGCGGTTGTCCACCTGCAGCTTGATGGCCGCGTAGGTGTCGGTCTTCGACTTGGGGTCGATGCCGTCTTCCTGGAGGTAGCCGACGGCCTTCTCGCCGCCCTGCCAGCCCGCGGCGTACTGCCCGCGCACGGTGTCCTTGCCGAGGTCCTTCGGCAGCCGGACGGCGCCGAGCACCTTCGCCTTCTCGGCGACGAGCGCGTCGGCGTCGAAGGAGGCGGGCTCCTCCATCGCGGTCAGCGCCATCAGCTGGAGCAGGTGGTTCTGGATGACGTCACGGGCGGCGCCGATGCCGTCGTAGTAGCCGGCGCGGCCGCCGATGCCGATGTCCTCGGCCATGGTGATCTGCACGTGGTCCACGTACGACCGGTTCCAGATCGGCTCGAACATCTGGTTGGCGAAGCGGAGCGCCAGGATGTTCTGGACGGTCTCCTTGCCGAGGTAGTGGTCGATCCGGAACACCTGGTCCGGGGCGAACACCTCGTGCACGATCGCGTTGAGGTCCTGGGCCGACGCCAGGTCGTGGCCGAACGGCTTCTCGATGACGGCGCGCCGCCAGGAGCCCTCGGGGGCGTCCGCGAGCTCGTGCTTCTTGAGCTGCTGGACGACCTGGGGGAAGAACTTCGGGGGCACGGAGAGGTAGAAGGCGAAGTTGCCGCCCGTGCCCTGCGCCTTGTCCAGCTCCTGGATGGTGGACTTCAGCTGCTCGAAGGCGTCGTCGTCGTCGAAGTTGCCCTGGACGAAGCGCATGCCCTGGATGAGCTGCTGCCAGACCTCCTCGCGGAAGGGCGTGCGCGCGTGCTGCTTGACGGCGTCGTGCACCTCCTGCGCGAAGTCCTCGTCCTGCCATTCACGGCGGGCGAAGCCGATGAGGGCGAAGCCCGGCGGCAGCAGACCCCGGTTCGCGAGGTCATAGACAGCAGGCATCAACTTTTTACGGGACAAATCGCCCGTGACACCGAAGATGACCAGGCCCGACGGCCCCGCGATACGCGGGAGCCGTCGGTCTGCGGCGTCACGCAGCGGATTGCTGCTTGACAAAGTGGGTCAGCCCTTCGCGGGAGCGAGGCGCTTGAGCTCGGCCTCGGTGGACTTGAGCAGGTCGGTCCAGGACGCCTCGAACTTCTCGACGCCTTCGTCCTCAAGGAGCTGCACGACTTCGTCGTAGCCGATGCCGAGCTTCTCCACCGCGGCGATCTCGGCGCGCGCCTGGTCGTACGTGCCCGCGATGGTGTTGCCCGTGATCGACCCGTGGTCGGCCGTGGCCTCCAGGGTCGCCTCCGGCATCGTGTTCACCGTGTTGGGCGCGACGAGGTCGTCGACGTACAGGGTGTCCTTGTACGCCGGGTCCTTCACGCCGGTCGAGGCCCACAGCGGACGCTGCTTGTTGGCCTGCGCCTTGTCCAGGGCGGCCCAGCGGTCCGAGGAGAAGACCTCCTCGTACGCCTCGTAGGCGAGACGGGCGTTGGCCAGCGCGGCCTTGCCCTTGAGGGACTTGGCCTCGTCCGTGCCGATGCCGTCCAGACGCTTGTCGATCTCGGTGTCCACGCGGGACACGAAGAAGGACGCCACCGAGTGGATCTTCGAGAGGTCCAGGCCGCGCTCCTTGGCCTTCTCCAGGCCGGCGAGGAAGGCGTCCATGACCGCGCGGTAGCGCTCCAGCGAGAAGATCAGCGTCACGTTGACGCTGATGCCGAGGCCGATGACCTCGGTGATCGCGGGCAGGCCCGCCTTCGTCGCGGGGATCTTGATGAGCGTGTTCGGCCGGTCCACCAGCCACGCCAGCTGCTTGGCCTCGGCGACCGTCGACCTGGTGTTGTGGGCGAGCCGCGGGTCGACCTCGATCGACACCCGGCCGTCCTGACCGCCGGTCGCGTCGAAGACCGGGCGCAGGATGTCGGCGGCGTCACGGACGTCCGCCGTCGTGATCATCCGGATGGCCTCTTCGACGGTGACCCCGCGGGCGGCGAGGTCCGAGAGCTGCTGGTCGTAACCGTCGCCCTGCGAGATCGCCTTCTGGAAGATCGAGGGGTTGGTCGTGACGCCCACGACGTGCTGCTGGTCGATCAGCTCGGCGAGGTTACCGGACGTGATCCGCTTGCGCGACAGGTCGTCCAGCCAGATCGCGACGCCTTCTTCTGAAAGGCGCTTGAGTGCGTCTGTCATGGAATTACATCTCCTACTTGGTCGTATATGGGCGTCAGCGCTTGGCGGCGGCGATCGATTCCCGGGCCGCCTCGGCCACCGCGTCTGCGGTGAAACCGAACTCGCGGAACAGCACCTTGGCATCCGCCGACGCACCGAAGTGCTCCAGCGAGACGATGCGTCCGGCGTCACCCACGAAGCGGTGCCAGGTCAGGCCGATGCCCGCCTCCACCGCCACGCGCGCCTTCACCGACGGCGGCAGCACCGAGTCCCGGTACCCCTGGTCCTGCTCCTCGAACCACTCGACCGACGGCATCGAGACGACGCGCGTCGGGACGCCGGCGGCCTGCAGCTGCTCGCGCGCCTCGACGGCGAGCTGGACCTCGGAGCCGGTACCGATCAGTACGACCTCGGGCGCACCGCCCTCGGCCTCGAACAGCACGTAGCCACCCTTGGCGGCGTCCTCGTTGCGCTCGTACGTCGGGACGCCCTGGCGGGTCAGCGCGAGGCCGTGCGGGGCGCCCTTGCCGAACTCCTTGGTGTAGCGCTTGAGGATCTCGCGCCACGCGATGGCGGTCTCGTTCGCGTCGGCCGGGCGCACGACGTTCAGGCCCGGGATGGCGCGCAGCGAGGCCAGGTGCTCGACCGGCTGGTGGGTCGGGCCGTCCTCGCCGAGACCGATGGAGTCGTGCGTCCACACGTACGTCACCGGCAGGTGCATCAGCGCGGACAGACGCACGGCGTTGCGCATGTAGTCGGAGAACACCAGGAAGGTGCCGCCGTAGATGCGCGTGTTGCCGTGCAGCGCGATGCCGTTCATCTCCGCGGCCATGGAGTGCTCGCGGATGCCGAAGTGGATCGTGCGGCCGTACTGGTCGGCGCCCGGCAGCGGGTTGCCCGTCGGCAGGAACGAGGAGTTCTTGTCGATGGTGGTGTTGTTCGAGCCCGCCAGGTCGGCGGAGCCGCCCCACAGCTCGGGGATGACCGCGCCGAGCGCCTGCAGGACCTTGCCGGACGCGGCACGCGTGGCGACGCCCTTGCCGGTCTCGAACTCCGGGAGCTTCTCCTCCCAGCCCTTCGGCAGCTCGCCCGCGGCGATGCGGTCGAACTCGGCCGCGCGCGCGGAGTCGCCGCTGCGCCACGAGGCGAAGCCCTTCTCCCACTCGGCCCGGGCCTCGCGGCCGCGGTCGAGCGCCTTGCGGGTGTGCGCGATGACCTCGTCGGAGACCTCGAAGGTCTGCTCCGGGTCGAAGCCGAGGACGCGCTTGGTGGCGGCCACTTCCTCGTCGCCGAGCGCCGAGCCGTGGGCGGCCTCGGTGTTCTGCGCGTTCGGGGCGGGCCAGGCGATGATCGAGCGCATCGCGATGAAGGAGGGGCGCTCGGTCTCGGCCTTGGCGGCCTCGATCGCGGCGTAGAGCGCGGCGGGGTCGAGGTCGCCGTCCTCCTTGGGGGCCACGCGCTGGACGTGCCAGCCGTACGCCTCGTACCGCTTGAGGGTGTCCTCGGAAACGGCCGTCTCGGTGTCGCCCTCGATCGAGATGTGGTTGTCGTCCCACAGCAGGATCAGGTTGCCGAGCTTCTGGTGCCCGGCCAGCGACGAGGCCTCGCCGGAGATGCCTTCCTGGAGGCAGCCGTCACCGGCGATGGCGTACACGTAGTGGTCGAACGGGGACGAGCCGTCGGTCGTCTCCGGGTCGAACAGGCCGCGCTCGTAGCGGGCGGCCATCGCCATGCCCACGGCGTTGGCCACGCCCTGGCCCAGCGGTCCCGTGGTCGTCTCCACGCCCACCGTGTGGCCGTACTCCGGGTGGCCCGGGGTCTTCGAACCCCAGGTGCGGAAGGCCTTCAGGTCATCCAGCTCCAGGCCGAAACCGGCCAGGTACAGCTGGATGTAGAGGGTCAGGGACGAGTGGCCCGCAGAGAGGACGAACCGGTCGCGGCCGGTCCAGTCGGCGTCCGCCGGGTCGTGGCGCATCACCTTCTGGAAGAGGGTGTACGCGGCGGGCGCGAGGCTCATGGCCGTACCGGGATGGCCGTTGCCGACCTTCTGTACGGAATCCATGGCCAGGACGCGGGCGGTATCAACGGCCCGCTGGTCCAGTTCGGTCCACTCGAGGTCTGTGGTGGTCGGCTTGGTGCTCACCCTGAGTCAGGGCTCCTCTCCACATGTCGAATGCCGGCGGCGTAGATCCCACCGGCCGTTGTCGAGCCTACCGCTGCTAGAACGCTCATTTTTTCGAGTCATTCCAGACTGCGACGACATGCGGGGATGCGCCTCCCGAAAAGAAAGCGAAGACATTCCGCAAGTGAATACGGGCTCGCTCATATGTCCGCTCAAAAGGCCACAGGTATCGCCCATTTGTCCGCTCAATGAACGCACGGTTCCGCTCATGTGGCGACCCGGGCCGCCCCGGACGCCGTTCGCCCTGGCGGCCCAACACGACCCCACCCCCGCGAAGGGCGAGGTATGGGCAACGTCTACAGTGGCGTGGTACGCGCGGGCTTTACCGGATCTTCATGTCAGAAGGTGCTGGTCGGCCTGCTGGGATGTCTCTGTCAGGGGTGTGCGTGACGGCCGTTGAATCCCGTCCAGCGGGGGTTTCCGGGACGGACCTTAGCCCGAGCCATCGGCCGTTCGGGGCTCGTGTCAAGGCGTTCGTGGAGCTGACCAAGCCGCGGATCATCGAGCTTCTGCTCATCACCACCGTTCCGGTGATGTTCCTCGCCGAGCAGGGGGTGCCCGACCTGTGGCTGGTCTTCGTGACCTGCCTGGGCGGCTACCTCTCCGCGGGGGGCGCGAACGCCCTCAACATGTACATCGACCGCGACATCGACGCGCTGATGGACCGCACGTCGCAGCGGCCGCTGGTGACCGGCATGGTCAGCCCCCGGGAGTGCCTCGCCTTCGGCATCACCCTCGCGGTCGTCTCGACGCTGCTGTTCGGCCTCGCCGTCAACTGGCTCTCCGCCTGGCTCTCGCTCGGCGCCCTGCTCTTCTACGTGGTCGTCTACACGATGATCCTGAAGCGCCGGACCTCGCAGAACATCGTCTGGGGCGGCATCGCGGGCTGCCTGCCGGTCCTCATCGGCTGGTCCTCGGTCACCAACTCCATGTCGTGGGCGCCGATCATCCTCTTCCTGGTGATGTTCTTCTGGACGCCGCCGCACTACTGGCCGCTCTCCATGAAGGTCAAGGAGGACTACGCGCGCGTCGGCGTGCCGATGCTGCCGGTCATCGCCTCCAACAAGGTGGTCGCCCGCCAGATCGTCCTCTACAGCTGGGTCATGGTGGCCGTCTCGCTGCTGCTCCAGCCCCTCGGCTACACCGGCTGGTTCTACACGGCGGTGGCGCTGGTGACCGGCGGCTGGTGGCTGTGGGAGGCGCACGGGCTGCAGAACCGCGCCAAGGCCGAGGTCACGGGCGGCAAGCTCAAGGAGATGCGGCTCTTCCACTGGTCGATCACCTATGTGTCGCTGCTCTTCGTGGCCGTGGCGGTGGACCCCTTCCTGCGCTAGGCCCTGGTCGCTCCGCGGGTGCGTGGCAGATGCCACGTCGATCGTCTGTCGCCAAGGGTGCTACCCGTCGGTAGCATCCTGCCCATGGCAGAGACCCAGCAGGTTGAGGACAGCAAGCAGGCCGCTCGTGCCGAGCGGAAGACCGCCCGGCTCGCCAAGGAGATCGGCGCCTTCGCGCGGGCGCACGGCGGCGCCGAGGCGCAGATCGCGTACATCGGGCACGAAGGCACCCGGATCGTCCTCGTCGGCGAGGACGGCGGCTGGGGCGACCTGGTGGCGCCCACCTACGCCGTCGCGCAGAGCGCCGTGGAGAAGGCCGGGATCACCGTCCACGAGGATTTCGCCGGGGAATTCGCCGCGAAGGTGAAGACCGGCCCCTACGAGTGGAAGCGGATGGCGGGCATCCAGATCGGCGGCCCGAGCAACGGCTGAGGCCGATCCGAGCAACGGCTGACGTCGATCCGAGTTACGGCTGACGCCGATACACGCCGAAAGCAACACCTGACACCCGCGTCACCCGTTAGGACCGTAGAAGCAAGGTCCACCGATCGGGAGTCCGGATGATCGAAACGCCGTCCCTGGTGGACCAGTACTGCCATGGCGTCCTCCGTACGGAGCTGGGCCTCGGCACCTTCGAGGCCCACCTCGGCCGGGGCGGGGGACCGCCCGCCCCCGGCACCACCTTCTTCGACACGCAGACCGGCTTCGCGGTGCGCCGCTGGTGCCCGCCGCTGCTCGGCATCGAACCGCACTGCCCGCCGGCCCGCTATCTCGCCCGCCGCCGCGAACTGGGCGTCCTGGAGTCGGGGCGGCGCCTCCTGCGCGGCAGCGGTATCACCACGTACCTCGTCGACACGGGCCTGCCCGGGGACCTGACGGGCCCCGGCGAGATGGCCTCCACCGGCGACGCCGACGCCCGCGAGATCGTCCGCCTGGAATTACTGGCCGAACAGGTCGCGGACACCTCGGGCACCGCCGACTCGTTCCTCGCCAACCTCGCCGAGTCCGTGCACGCGGCCGCCGTCGGAGCCGTCGCCTTCACCTCGGTCGCGGGCGTACGCCACCCGCTCGCCCTCGCCCCGGAACCGCCGGGGCCCGGTGAGGTGCGGGGCGCGGTGGGGCGCTGGCTGGCGGGCCGGCAGGTGGGCGGGGTGCTCGCCGACCCCGTGCTCCTGCGGCACCTGCTGTGGATCGCGGTGGCCTCGGGGCGGCCGCTCCAGCTCCACGCGGGCGCCGGGGACCCGCAGACGTACTTCGGGGAGTTCGCGCGGGCCACCGCGGGGCTCGGCACCGATCTGGTGCTGCTGCACGGCTACCCGTACCACCGCAGCGCCGCGCACCTCGCGGCCGTCTTCCCGCATGTGTACGCGGATCTGGGCCCCGCGCTGGTGCGCACCGGGGCCCGCGCGGCCGCCGTGCTCGCCGAGATCCTGGAACTCGCGCCGTTCGGCAAGCTGCTGTTCTCCAGCGGCGCCCACGGACTGCCCGAGCTGCACGTCGTCGGGGCGCACCTGTTCAGGGAGGCCCTCGGCCGGGTCCTCGGCACCTGGGTCGCCGAGGGCGCCTGGTCGCTCACCGACGCGCAGCGCGTGGCGGGCCTCATCGCCGCGGGCAACGCGCGGCGGGTGTACGGGCTGCCGGCCGGGTCAGACGGCCGAGAGCCGTGAGTCGTCCGCCTGGGCGGGCAGGTCGGCCGTGGTCAGCGGACGCTCCCGCAGCGAGAGCAGGACGCGCACCGCGGCGATCCACACGATGCACGAGCCGAACATGTGCAGGCCGACCAGGAGCTCCGGCAGGTCCGTGAAGTACTGGACGTAACCGATCGCGCCCTGCGCCAGCAGGATCAGGAACAGCTGGCGGGTGCGGATCAGCGGGCCCTTGGGCGCGTCGACCGCCTTCAGGACGAACCACAGGGCGAACGTCAGCGTCACCACGATCCACGCGACGACCGCGTGCAGCTTGCTGACGCCCTCCCAGTCGACGCCCATCCGCGGCACGTCGCTGGAGTCGCCCGCGTGCGGCCCCGCGCCCGTCACGACGGTGCCCACCGCGATCAGCACGGCGGAGACCGCGACCAGGACCCAGACGAGCTGCGCCACGGGCTTGCCCACCAGCGGGCGCGGTTCGGCGTCGCCCTCCTGGGTCCGCTGCCACATGACGACGGCGACCGCGATCAGGGCGGTGGAGAGCAGGAAGTGTGCCGCGACCGTGTACGGGTTCAGGCCGACGAGGACGACGATGCCGCCGAGCACCGCGTTGCCCATGACCAGCCAGAACTGGATCCAGCCGAGCCGGGTCAGGCTGCGCCGCATCGGCTTCTGCGAGCGGGCCGCGATGATCGCCCAGCCGACGGCCGCGCAGAGCACGTACGTCAGCATGCGGTTGCCGAACTCGATGGCTCCGTGGAAGCCCATCTCGTGGGTGGCCGTCAGCGATTCGTCCGTGCACTTGGGCCAGGTCGGGCAGCCGAGACCCGAGCCGGTCAGGCGGACGGCGCCACCCGTCACCACGATGAGGACCGTCATGACGAGGGAGATCAGGGCCGCCTGCTGGACGGTCCGCTGCGTGGGGGTCCAGCGCTCGGCGATGAAGGCGAGCGGGTTCCGCACGGCTTGAGCGATGTCGGCTCGGGTCACGTTTGGCACGCGCCCCATCGTAGGGGGCCGCTTGTGCACGGCTTCACGAGGGGGACGCAGGCGGCGCTTTTGTGACCACGGTTACTCCCAGCGGAAGAACTTCGCCGCCGCACCGAGCCCGAGCACCGCCCACACCGCGAGGATCCCGAGGTCCCCCCACGGCATGCCCGCGCCGTGCTGGAGGACGTCGCGCAGGCCGTCCGAGAGCGCCGAGATGGGGAGCAGCCCGAGGAGCGTCTGCGCCGCGTCGGGGAACTTGTCGAGCGGGACGATGACGCCGCCGCCCATGAGCAGGAGCAGGAAGACGAGGTTCGCGGCGGCCAGGGTCGCCTCCGCCTTGAGCGTGCCCGCCATGAGCAGGCCGAGCCCCGAGAACGCCGCCGTGCCGAGCACGAGGAGCAGCAGGACCGCGAAGGGGTTGCCGTGCGGCGACCAGCCGAGCGCGAACGCGATGACGGTGACGAGCACCACCTGGAGGACCTCGGTGACCAGCACCGAGAGCGTCTTCGCCGTCATCAGCCCCCAGCGCGGCAGCGGCGAGGCACCGAGCCGCTTGAGCACCCCGTACCGGCGCTCGAAGCCCGTCGCGATGGCCTGCCCGGTGAACGCCGTCGACATCACGGCGAGCGCGAGGATGCCGGGCGCGAGGAAGTCGACGGCCTCGCCCTTGCCCCCCGCGGTTTCAGTAGGCACGTCGACGATGTCGACCGCGCTGAACAGGACGAGCAGGAGCGTCGGGATGATGACGGTGAGGAGCAGCTGCTCGCCGTTGCGCAGCAGCATCTTCGTCTCCAGGACCGCCTGCGCCGCGATCATGCGGGGGAGCGGGGCGGCGCCCGGCCTCGGCGTGTACGTTCCGGCGGCGCTCATCCGCGCAGCTCCTTACCCGTGAGCTCCAAGAAGACGTCTTCCAGGGTGTGGCGTTCGACCGAGATGCGGTCCGGCATGACGCCGTGCTGGGCGCACCACGAGGTGACGGTGGCGAGCAGCTGCGGGTCGACCGTGCCGCTCACGCGGTAGGTGCCGGGGGTGAGTTCGGCGGCGGCGGAGTCCGGGGGCAGGGCCTTGAGGAGCGAGCCGACGTCGAGGCCGGGGCGGCCGGTGAAGCGCAGGGTGTTCTCGGCGCCGCCGCGGCACAGCGCGTCGGGACTGCCCTGGGCGATGACCTTGCCCGCGTCGACGATCGCGACGTCGTCGGAGAGCTCCTCGGCCTCGTCCATGTGGTGGGTCGTGAGGATGACGGAGACCCCGTCGCGGCGCAGGTCCCGCACGAGCTCCCAGGTGGCCCGGCGCGCCTGCGGGTCGAGGCCGGCGGTCGGCTCGTCGAGGAAGACGAGGTCGGGCCTGCCGACCACGGCCATGGCGAGCGCCAGGCGCTGCTGCTGGCCGCCGGAGAGCCGCCGGTAGGTGGTACGGCCGCAGCTGCCGAGGCCGAGGCGCTCGATCAGCGCGTCGACGTCCAGCGGGTGCGCGTGGAGTCTGGCCACGTGGCGGAGCATCTCGTCGGCGCGGGCACCGGAGTAGACGCCGCCGGACTGGAGCATCACGCCGATGCGGGGCCGCAGCGCGTCCGCCTCGCGGACCGGGTCGAGGCCGAGTACCCGGACGGTGCCGGAGTCCGGCTTCCGGTAGCCCTCGCACGTCTCGATCGTGGTGGTCTTGCCCGCGCCGTTGGGGCCGAGGACGGCGGTGATGCCGGCCTCCGCCGTCAGGTCGAGACCGTCCACCGCGGTCTTGGGGCCGTACCGCTTGACCAGATTCCTGACCTGGACGACGGGCTCGTTTCGCATGGTGAGCCAGTCTAGGGACGGCCCTCGGGTCCCGGATGCGCGGGGCGGTTCGCCGCGAGCCACCGCTCCGCGTACGCCACGGCGTCCGCCACGGGGAAGAGGCGCGACTCGGCGGCGCCGACGAAGCCGCGTACGACCTCCGTGTCCTTCTCGAACGCGGCGCCGAGCTGCGCGAAGTCCTCCTCGTCGATCGAGCGCTCCCGCACGGTCTTCCAGACGCGCCCTCGCGACGTCATCGCGGCGAAGGAGTTCTCCTCGTCGGGGCCGGGGATGCGGTACTCGGCCAGGTGGAACGAGGTGCACGAGTCGTACCCCGCGCCGAGGAGGAGGACGCGGGCGCCCGCCTTCTCCAGGCGGGCCAGGGGGCTGCGCTCGCCGAGCCGGCAGTCGCGGGCGTGGCCCGCGGTGATCGTGGCGGCGGCGGGGCCGAGCGCCGCGAACGACGTCTGCGGGTGGGCGCTGCGCAACACGCCCGGCCAGGTGCGGACGGTCTCCGGGACGATGCCGACGCCGTACGTGGGCGAGGTCAGCGGGTCGTACACGGGCATCGACGCGCGCAGCACCGGCCACCACTCCTCGGGCACGGGCGGGTTCTGCCACACGGAGGGCTCGGAGTTGTCGCCGGTGTGCGTGGGGACCACGAGCGTGCCCTCGGGGCCCAGGGCGTCCAGGAGCGCCTGGACGAGTGCGACGGCGCCGCCGCTCACCCAGCCGAGCGCGCTCAGCGAGGTGTGGGCGAGGAGGGTCTCGCCGGGGCGCACACCGAGCCGGAGCAGCTCGCGCGCGAGGGACTCGCGGGTGCACAAAGGGCCGGTGGGAGGGGGTGTCGGCATGGTCAGGGAGTCTCGCGGAAGGACCGCGCGAGCGCCACCGGTTTGATCGATCGGTGATCGTTTCCGCAGGTCAGCTTAGGTATGCCTAAGTGATGCAGCGCACCGTCCGGTGATCAGGACGCGGGTTGTCAGGCTCTGAGGAATTACGCAACAATGGCGTTGTGAAAAACGTTGGCGAGGCTCCGCAGGAGGAACTCGCGACCGGTGAGCGCTCGACGCGCAACCGTGTCGCGCGGTCCATCCTGGACCACGGCCCCTCCACCGTCGCCGATCTCGCGAAGCGCCTCGGCCTCACCCAGGCGGCCGTCCGCAGGCACCTGGACGCCCTCGCCCACGAGAACGTGGTCGAGCCCCGCGAACAGCGGGTCTACGGCGCGCGGACCCGAGGCCGCCCCGCCAAGGTCTTCGCGCTGACCGACTGCGGCCGCGACGCCTTCGACCAGTCGTACGACAAGCTGGCCGCGGACGCGCTCCGGTGGATCACCGAGCACCACGGCGAAGAGGCCGTCGTCGCGTTCGCCCGGGCGAGGATCACCGCCCAGGCCGAGACGTACCGGCAGGCGATCGACGCCGCGCCCCCCGAACAGCGCACCGAGGCTCTCGCGAAGGCGTTGACCGCCGACGGGTACGCTGCTACGGCGCGCAGCGCACCGGTCGGCGAACAGCTCTGCCAGCACCACTGCCCGGTCGCCCATGTCGCCGAACAGTTTCCGCAGCTCTGCGAGGCGGAGACGGAGATCTTCTCCGAACTCCTCGGCACGCATGTGCAGCGCCTCGCCACCATCGCCCACGGAGACGGCGTCTGCACGACGTTCATTCCGCGCAGCGGCGGCAGCGGCAGCACCACCACCAGGCAGACCACCACACCAGCATCAGCAAGCACGGCCGGGAGGAACCCCGCATGACGCTCCCCACGGAGACTGCCCACCCCGAACTCGAGGGCCTGGGCAACTACGAATACGGCTGGGCCGACTCCGACGTCGCCGGTGCCTCTGCCAAGCGCGGCATCAACGAGGACGTCGTCCGCGACATCTCGGCGAAGAAGAACGAGCCGGAGTGGATGACCAAGCTCCGCCTCAAGGGCCTGCGCCTCTTCGACAAGAAGCCCATGCCCAACTGGGGCTCGGACCTCACGGGCATCGACTTCGACAACATCAAGTACTTCGTGCGCTCCACGGAGAAGCAGGCGGAGTCCTGGGAGGACCTGCCCGAGGACATCAAGAACACGTACGACAAGCTCGGCATCCCCGAGGCGGAGAAGCAGCGCCTCGTCGCCGGTGTCGCGGCCCAGTACGAGTCCGAGGTCGTCTACCACCAGATCCGCGAGGACCTGGAGGAGCAGGGCGTCATCTTCCTGGACACCGACACGGCGCTGAAGGAGCACCCGGAGCTCTTCAAGGAGTACTTCGGGACCGTCATCCCCGTCGGTGACAACAAGTTCGCCTCGCTGAACAGCGCCGTCTGGTCCGGCGGCTCGTTCATCTACGTCCCCAAGGGCGTGCACGTCGAGATCCCGCTCCAGGCCTACTTCCGCATCAACACGGAGAACATGGGTCAGTTCGAGCGGACCCTGATCATCGTCGACGAGGACGCGTACGTTCACTACGTCGAGGGCTGCACCGCCCCGATCTACAAGTCGGACTCGCTGCACTCCGCCGTCGTCGAGATCATCGTCAAGAAGGGCGGCCGCTGCCGCTACACGACGATCCAGAACTGGTCGAACAACGTCTACAACCTGGTCACCAAGCGCGCCGTGGCGTACGAGGGCGCGACCATGGAGTGGATCGACGGCAACATCGGCTCCAAGGTGACGATGAAGTACCCCGCCGTCTACCTCATGGGCGAGCACGCCAAGGGCGAGACCCTGTCCATCGCCTTCGCGGGCGAGGGCCAGCACCAGGACGCCGGCTCCAAGATGGTCCACATGGCGCCGAACACGTCGTCCAACATCGTCTCCAAGTCGGTGGCGCGCGGCGGCGGTCGTACGTCGTACCGCGGCCTCGTCGAGATCGGTGAGGGCGCCGCCGGATCGAAGTCGAACGTGCTCTGCGACGCACTGCTCGTCGACACGATCTCGCGCTCGGACACCTATCCCTATGTCGACGTCCGCGAGGACGACGTCTCCATGGGTCACGAGGCCACCGTCTCCAAGGTCTCCGACGACCAGCTCTTCTACCTGATGAGCCGCGGCATGACGGAGTTCGAGGCCATGGCGATGATCGTGCGCGGCTTCGTCGAGCCGATCGCCAAGGAGCTCCCCATGGAGTACGCGCTGGAGCTCAACCGGCTGATCGAGCTGCAGATGGAGGGTTCGGTCGGCTAAGACCGGACACCGTCCCCGCAGCGACTGACTTCTTACGCAGAGAGAGAGCACGACGACAGCCATGGCTGAGGCTCAGAACATTCCGGTCGGGTCGACGACCGCCGGGTCCATCGCGGTGGCCGCCGAGTCCACCGTCGCCACCCGCATGAGCGCTCCCCCGTCGTACGACGTGGACAGCTTCCCGGTCCCGCACGGCCGCGAGGAGGAGTGGCGGTTCACGCCGCTGGAGCGCCTGCGCGGGCTGCACGACGGCAGCGCGGTCGCCGACGGCGGCATCCGCGTCGAGGTGAACGCCCCCGAGGGCGTCACCCAGGAGACCGTCGGCCGCGACGACGCCCGCGTCGGCAAGGCGGGCAAGCCCGTCGACCGCGTCGCCGCCCAGGCCTACTCGTCCTTCGAGAAGGCCTCGGTCGTGACCGTCCCCAAGGACACGGTGCTCACCGAGCCCATCCGCATCGCCGTGCACGGCGAGGGCGGCACCGCCTTCGCACACCAGGTCGTCGAGCTCGGCGCGTTCGCCGAGGCCCTCGTCGTCATCGACCACACCGGTGACGCCGTGCTCGCCGCCAACGTCGACTTCGTCGTCGGCGACGGCGCCAAGCTCACCGTCGTCTCCGTCCAGGACTGGGACGACACCGCGGTGCACGTCGCCCAGCACAACGCGCTGGTCGGCCGTGACGCGTCCTTCAAGTCCGTCGTCGTCACCTTCGGCGGCGACCTGGTCCGGCTCCACCCGCGCGTGAACTACGCGGGCACCGGCGGCGAGGCCGAGCTCTTCGGCCTGT
The DNA here is from genome assembly GCF_008642315.1 of Streptomyces venezuelae. NCBI lineage: Bacteria > Bacillati > Actinomycetota > Actinomycetes > Kitasatosporales > Streptomycetaceae > Streptomyces > Streptomyces venezuelae. The sequence goes on from NZ_CP029192.1 coordinate 6,800,954, forward strand.
ACGTCACCGACGCCGGCCAGCACCAGGAGCACCGCCTCCTGGTCGACCACAACACCCCGCACTGCAAGTCGAACGTCGTCTACAAGGGCGCGCTCCAGGGCGACGACGCCCACGCGGTGTGGATCGGCGACGTCCTCATCGAGGCCGCCGCCGAGGGCACGGACACGTACGAGATGAACCGCAACCTGGTTCTGACCGACGGCGCCCGGGTCGACTCCGTGCCGAACCTCGAGATCGAGACCGGCGAGATCGTCGGCGCGGGCCACGCCTCCGCGACCGGCCGCTTCGACGACGAGCAGCTCTTCTACCTGCAGTCGCGAGGCATCCCGGAGGAGGAGGCCCGCCGCCTCGTCGTCCGCGGCTTCTTCGCCGAGCTCGTCCAGCAGATCGGCCTGCCCGACGTCGAGGAGCGCCTCATCGCGAAGATCGAAGAGGAGCTGGAGGCGACCGTCGCATGAGCCTCGACCAAGCCCGCTTCGTTCGGGCCTGTGGACTGAGCGAGCTGGAGGAGGACACCCCGAAGCGGGTGGAACTCGACGGCACGCCGGTCTCGGTCGTCCACACCGAGGGCGAGGTGTACGCGATTCACGACATCTGCTCGCACGCGAACGTCTCCCTCTCCGAGGGCGAGGTGGAGGACTGTCAGATCGAGTGCTGGCTGCACGGCTCCAGCTTCGACCTCCGCACCGGCAAGCCGTCCGGCCTTCCCGCGACGCGCCCCGTCCCCGTATACCCCGTAAAGATCGAAGGGGGCGATGTACTCGTTGACGTACACGCCTCCCTTTCCCAGGAGTCCTGAGGCACCCATGGCAACGCTTGAAATCAAGGACCTGCACGTCACCGTCGAGGCCGACAACGCCACGAAGGAGATCCTCAAGGGCGTCGACCTGACCGTGAAGCAGGGCGAGACCCACGCCATCATGGGCCCGAACGGCTCCGGCAAGTCGACGCTCGCCTACTCGGTCGCGGGTCACCCCAAGTACACGATCACCCAGGGCAGCGTGACCCTCGACGGCGAGGACGTCCTCGAGATGTCCGTCGACGAGCGCGCCCGCGCCGGCATGTTCCTGGCCATGCAGTACCCGGTCGAGGTCCCCGGCGTCTCGGTCTCCAACTTCCTGCGCACGTCGGCGACGGCGATCCGCGGCGAGGCCCCCAAGCTGCGCACCTGGGTGAAGGAGGTCAAGTCCGCGATGGAGCAGCTCCAGATGGACCCGGCCTTCGCCGAGCGCAACGTGAACGAGGGCTTCTCCGGCGGTGAGAAGAAGCGCCACGAGATCCTCCAGATGGAGCTCCTCAAGCCGAAGATCGCGATCCTCGACGAGACGGACTCCGGTCTGGACGTCGACGCGCTGCGCCAGGTCTCGGACGGCGTCAACCGCGTCCGCGAGACGGGTGAGGTCGGCACCCTGCTGATCACGCACTACACCCGCATCCTGCGCTACATCAAGCCCGACTTCGTGCACGTCTTCGCGAACGGCCGCATCGCCGAGTCCGGCGGCGCCGAGCTCGCCGACAAGCTGGAGGCCGAGGGCTACGAGGCCTACACGAAGGGTGGCGCATCCGCGTGACACAGCTGCCGGGCCTCCTCGACACCGAGGCGATCCGCAAGGACTTCCCGATCCTGGATCGCACGATCCACGACGGCAAGAAGCTCGTGTACCTGGACAACGCGGCGACCTCGCAGACCCCGCGCCAGGTCCTCGACGTACTGAACGAGTACTACGAGCAGCACAACGCCAACGTTCACCGCGGCGTGCACGTCCTCGCCGAGGAGGCCACGGCGCTGTACGAGGGCGCCCGTGACAAGGTCGCGGAATTCATCAACGCGCCCAGCCGCGACGAGGTGATCTTCACCAAGAACGCCTCGGAGTCGCTGAACCTCGTGGCCAACATGCTGGGCTGGGCCGACGAGCCCTACCGCGTGGACCACGAGACCGAGATCGTCATCACGGAGATGGAGCACCACTCCAACATCGTCCCGTGGCAGCTGCTCTCGCAGCGCACCGGCGCGAAGCTGAAGTGGTTCGGCCTCACCGACGACGGCCGCCTGGACCTCTCCAACATCGAGGAGGTCATCACCGAGAAGACGAAGATCGTCTCCTTCGTGCTGGTCTCCAACATCCTGGGCACGCACAACCCGGTCGAGGCCATCGTGCGCCGCGCCCAGGAGGTCGGCGCGCTCGTCCTCATCGACGCCTCGCAGGCCGCCCCGCACATGCCGCTGGACGTGCAGGCGCTGCAGGCCGACTTCGTGGCCTTCACCGGCCACAAGATGTGCGGTCCGACGGGCATCGGCGTGCTGTGGGGCCGGCAGGAACTCCTGGAGGACCTGCCCCCGTTCCTCGGCGGCGGCGAGATGATCGAGACCGTGTCGATGAACTCGTCGACGTACGCGCCCGCGCCGCACAAGTTCGAGGCCGGCACGCCGCCGGTCTCCCAGGCCGTGGGCCTGGGCGCGGCCGTGGACTACCTCTCGGCCATCGGCATGGACAAGATCGCCGCGCACGAGCAGGCGATCACCGAGTACGCGGTCAAGCGCCTCCTGGAGGTCCCCGACCTCCGGATCATCGGCCCGACCACGGCCGAGGAGCGCGGCGCCGCGATCTCCTTCACGCTCGGCGACATCCACCCGCACGACGTGGGCCAGGTCCTCGACGAGCAGGGCATCGCGGTGCGCGTGGGTCACCACTGCGCGCGCCCCGTCTGCCTCCGGTACGGAATTCCTGCGACCACGCGAGCGTCGTTCTATCTGTACTCCACGCCCGGCGAGATCGACGCTCTCGTCGACGGCCTGGAGCACGTACGGAACTTCTTCGGCTGAGGGGCTGGCTGGGAACGTGAAGCTGGATTCGATGTACCAGGAAGTCATCCTGGACCACTACAAGCACCCGCACGGGCGTGGTCTGCGCGATGGCGACGCCGAGGTGCACCACGTCAACCCGACGTGCGGCGACGAGATCACGCTGCGCGTCAAGTACGACGGGTCGACGATCGCCGACGTGTCGTACGAGGGCCAGGGCTGCTCCATCAGCCAGGCCAGCGCGTCCGTCCTGAACGACCTCCTGGTCGGCAAGGAGCTCGGACAGGCGCAGCAGATCCAGGAGGTCTTCCTGGAGCTGATGCAGTCCAAGGGCAAGCTGGAGCCCGACGACGCGATGGAGGAGGTCCTGGAGGACGCGGTCGCGTTCGCCGGGGTCTCCAAGTACCCGGCACGCGTGAAGTGTGCTCTGCTGAGCTGGATGGCGTGGAAGGACGCGACAGCGCAGGCGCTGGGCAACGACGCCGTCGCTGAAAGGAAGACCGCATGAGCGAGAACGAGACCCTGACCACGAAGCCCGCTTCCGAGGAAGAGGTCCGCGAGGCGCTGTACGACGTCGTCGACCCCGAGCTGGGCATCGACGTCGTCAACCTCGGCCTGATCTACGGCGTGCACATCGACGACGCCAACATCGCCACGATCGACATGACGCTCACGTCCGCGGCCTGCCCGCTGACCGACGTCATCGAGGACCAGGCGAAGTCGGCGACGGAAGGCATCGTCAACGAGCTCCGGATCAACTGGGTCTGGATGCCGCCGTGGGGCCCCGACAAGATCACGGACGATGGGCGCGAGCAGCTTCGGGCGCTCGGGTTCAACGTCTGAGCGACACCGCTGCCGCGAAGCCCCCCGGAGATCCTCCGGGGGGCTTCGTCGTGCCCGCTTCCGTTCCGGTCACGCTTTTGTGTACGGGTGTACGCATCGATATGTACACTCGTACGCATGGGATACGCACTGCTGGCCGGCGCCATCGCGGCGGAGGTGGCCGGGACGACCGCCATGAAGTACAGCGAGGGGTTCAGCAGGCTGTGGCCCTCGCTGATCACGGTCGTGGGGTATCTGCTCGCCTTCTCGCTGCTCGCGCAGACCCTGAAGACCCTGTCCGTCGGCACGGCCTACGCGATCTGGGCCGGGATCGGCACCGCCGCCGTGGCCGCCATCGGCATGATCTTCCTGGGGGAGTCGGCCAACCTGGTCAAGGTCGCGGGCATCGCGCTCGTCATCGCGGGCGTCGTCGTGCTCAATCTGGGCGGGGCCCACTGATGGGGCGTCGTTACGATCCCGAGCGTCGGCAGCGGATCATCGACGCGGCGATCCGGGTCGTCGGGGCGAGGGGCATCGCCGGGCTCAGTCACCGCTCGGTCGCCGCCGAGGCCGACGTGCCGCTCGGCTCGACCACGTACCACTTCAAGACGCTCGACGAGCTGCTGATAGCCGCGCTGCGGCAGAGCAACGAGGGCTTCGCGAAGGTCATGGCCGCCAGTGACGTGTTCGAGGATCCGACGGCCGACCTCGCCGACCTCGCCCGGGGGCTCGCCAGGGTTCTCGGCGAGTGGTTCGCGGGGGAGCGGGCCGGGGTCGAGCTGGAGTACGAGCTCTATCTCGCCGCCGTGCGCAGGCCCGCGCTGCGGCCCGTGGCCGCCGAATGGTGCGCGGGCCTCACCGAGGTCATCGAGCGCCGCACCGACCCGGTCACCGCGCGCGCCCTCGTGGCCCTGATGGACGGGATCAGCCTGCAAGTGCTGCTCACGGGGGCCGAGTACAACGAGGAGTACGCGCGGGAGATGCTCGGCCGGCTGCTGGTCCGGAAGGATTGAGGCCTGTCGCACGGCTGGAGGGCCTCCCGCCCCGGGACTCGTCCCTCACTCGGTGCGCGACGCCAGGTCCCTGACCGTTCGCAGCGCCGCCTCGACGCTCGCCGTGACGTCCGTGACGGGGTACTGCACGTCCCGTACGGTCCGGTCGCCGTCGAGCACCAGCGTCAGCCGCTTGAGGCGGCTCACGCCCGCCGCGCGGAACGTCGGCAGGCGCAGGGCCGCGGTGAGCGCGAGTTCCGCGTCCGAGAGGAGCGGGAAGCGCAGGCCCTCCTTCTCCGCGAAGGCCCGCTGTTCGTCGGGGCGTTGTGACGACACCCCGTGCACCGTCGCGCCCGCCGCGGTGAACTCCGCGAGCTGGTCGCGGAACGTGCAGGACTCCAGCGTGCAGCCGCGTGCGCCGGGGATTCCCGCCCAGCCGGGCGGATACGCGTCCTTGCGGGCGTACGCGCCCGGGAAGCAGTACAGGACCGTGTACGGGGTGTCCGCCGAGACCGGGTCCCGCGGCTCGCCGTCGTGCCCCGCGAGCCGCAGCTCCGGCAGGCGCGTGCCGAGCAGCGCGTGCACCCGCTGCGCCTCCCGTGAGGTCTCCGCCGCCGTCGCCATCGTCTCTCCCTCTCCCAGCACCCAGGTGTCCCCCCAGTCCTGGAGGGCGACCAGGACGGGCAGCAGCGCGCGACCGCGCGGCGTCAGGCGGTACTCGTGGCGCACGGGGCGGTCCTGGTAGGGGACGCGCGTGACGACGTCCGCCTCCACCAGGAGCTTCAGCCGTTCGCTCAACACCTTCCGGGACACGCCCAGTTCGCGCTGCATCTCGTCGAAGCGGCGCACGCCCCGCGCCGCGTCGCGCACGATCAGCAGGGTCCACCAGTCGCCGACGACGTCCAGCGCCTGCGCGATCGCGCAGTGGTCGTCGTCGAGTCGGGTCCGTTGCGCCATGGCGCCCATGCTGACATAGTCCGTTCCCAAACGGAACTGACTCCCGGAAGGTGGCCTGCCGGGGGTCGGCTCACCGATCTGCCGGGGGGCGGCGTGCGTGATGTGCCGAGGACCGTGTGGCTGCTCGCCGCCGGCCAGTTCTTCAACATGGTCGTGGCCTTCACCTTCGTCTACTTCTTCGTCTATCTGACGGACGAACGCGGCCTCCCCGTCGCCCAGGCCGGGCTGATCAGCGGCATCGGCGGCGTCGGCATGGTCGCGGGCAACTTCACCGGCGGCTGGTTCGGCGACCGCTCGGGCCACCGGCGCGTCCTGCTCGCCGGGTCGCTGATCGGCGGCGCGGGCGTGCTGGCGCTGCCGTCGCTGCCGGTCGCGCTGCTGTACGTCGTACCGCCACTGAGCCAGTACGCGGGCGGCTGCGTACGCGCCGCCACCGGCGCCCTCGTCGCCGTCTCCGTGCCGGAGGGCGCACGCCGTCAGGGGTTCGCGGTCGTCCGTTTCGCGGGCAACGCGGGCTTCACCGTCGGGCCGCCGCTCGGCGCGCTCCTCATCGCCCACACCTCGTACACCTGGCTCTTCGTCATCGACGGGATCGGCACGCTGGTCTTCGCCGCGTACGCCGCGCGGGTGCTGCCCGCCCGCGGTACAGCGCGTTCCGGGCCGGACCGTCCGGATGCCGGGGAGGGGGCGCGGCACGGTGTCTTCGCCGCTCTGGGCGAGCGACCCGCCGTGGTCGTCCTCCTCGTCGCCATCCTCCTCACCGACCTCGTCTACCGGCAGCAGTACTCGACCCTCCCCGTCGACCTGGACCGGCACGGACTCGGCACGGGCGTCTACGGCTGGCTCCTCGCGATCAACGGCGGCGTCATCCTGCTCCTCGAACTCCCCGCCACCCTCGCCCTGCGCGACCGGGCGCCGCTGCGCATCATCGGGTCCGGGCTGCTGCTCGTCGGCGCGGGCTGCGGCGTGCTCGCCCTCGGCACGGGGCTCGGCACCGCCGTGACCATGATGCTGCTGCTCACCGCGGGGGAGATCCTCTACAAGACACCGGCCACCGCGTACGTCGCCGATCACGCGCCCGCGCACGTGCAGGGACGTTTCCAGAGCCTGTACTCGGGCGTCTCGGTCAGCGGCGTCGTGCTCTCGGCGCCGCTCGGCGGGGCGCTCTACTCCGTGGCGCCCGGCCTGCTGTGGCCGGTCTGCGCGGCGCTCGCCGGGGTGGCGGGATGCCTGGTCCTCGCGGCGGGGCGGGGCCGGGCGCGGCAACCGATCGGTGCCGTGGCGGCGAGCGGCGCCACGGGCGGCCCGGACCTTGAGACCGGTTCGCCCGCGCGGCGCACCTCCGGTTAGGTTTCACCCATGACCGACACGAACGCTTCCCGCACCACCGGCGCCGTCGCCGCAGGCCTCGCCACCGTCACCGCCGACGGCACCGTTCTCGACACCTGGTTCCCCGCCCCCGAGCTCGTCGCCGAACCGGGCCCCGCAGGCAGTGAGCGGCTCACCGCCGAGCGCGCCGTGGAACTGCTCGGTGAGGGCGCCGGCAAGGCCATCGGCCCGGACGCCCGCCGTGGCGTGGAGATCATCGCTGTCCGTACGGTCATCGGCTCCCTCGACGACAAGCCGCTGGACGCCCACGACGTCTACCTGCGCCTGCACCTGCTCTCGCACCGCCTGGTCAAGCCGCACGGCGTGAACCTCGACGGCCAGTTCGCCTTCCTCGCCAACGTCGCCTGGACCTCGCTCGGCCCGGTCGCCGTCGACGACGTCGAGAAGGTGCGGCTCAACGCCCGCGCCGAGGGCCTCCACCTCGCCGTGACGTCCATCGACAAGTTCCCGCGCATGACGGACTACGTCACGCCGAAGGGCGTCCGCATCGCCGACGCTGACCGCGTGCGGCTCGGCGCGCACCTCGCCGAGGGCACCACGGTCATGCACGAGGGCTTCGTGAACTTCAACGCGGGCACCCTCGGCACCTCCATGGTCGAGGGCCGCATCTCCGCGGGTGTCGTCGTCGGCAACGGCTCGGACATCGGCGGCGGCGCCTCCACCATGGGCACGCTCTCCGGCGGCGGCAACGTGCGCATCGTCATCGGCGAGCGCTGCCTGGTCGGCGCCGAGGCGGGCGTCGGCATCGCGCTGGGCGACGAGTGCGTCGTCGAGGCGGGTCTGTACGTCACCGCGGGCACGCGCGTGACCATGCCCGACGGACAGATCGTCAAGGCCCGCGAGCTCTCCGGCGCCTCCAACATCCTCTTCCGCCGCAACTCGGTCACCGGTACCGTCGAGGCCCGCCCGAACAACGCGGTGTGGGGCGGTCTGAACGACGTGCTGCACAGCCACAACTAGTCGCGACCGACCGACGCCGTCTCAGGGGGAACCACATGAACAGAACGGGTGCGAGAGCACTGGCCGTCGGCGCCGCCGCGGTGCTCGGCCTGGTGGCCGGGTGCGGACAGAGCGTGGGCCAGCCCCGCGACGACGCCCACGGCGCCGCCCGTGGCGGCACGCACCAGGTGACGAGCGCGGCGACCGGCGACCACAGCTATCCGCTGCGCAAGAGCGACATCCCCTGGAGCGGCAGCCCCAGCCCCTTCAACGCGCAGGTCAAGCTCGCCGACGGGCGCCGCGTGGCCATGCACTACATGAAGGGCCAGGGGCTGTTCGTGCAGGACTACAGCCCCAGCGCCAAGGGCTGGTCCAAGCCGGCCGTCGTGTACAAGACGGCGACCGACGCCTGCCAGGGCATCACGCTCAAGGCCAAGGACGGCACGGTCGCGGCCTTCGGCGACTTCGCCAGGTACTGCGCGGACGGCGAGCCGCCGACCGAGTCGGTCGCCGCGGTGGCCGTGGGGCCGCTGACCAAGTGGGACAAGCACCTCACGAAGGACTTCGACGGCTGGGAGAAGATCGTCGTCGCCCCCGGAGGCAAGAAGGTCACGTTCAGCCGGGGCGGCGACACGCTGCGCTGGACCAAGGCGGCGGGCTTCCCCGCGAACCGCTGACACGCATCTCGACCGGAGCGGCCACCCCCTTTGCGGGGTGGCCGCTCCGTTTTCTTCGCGCGTCGACTTTCTGCGCCGAAGAGGCATAGCGGGGGACGCCCGGACCCGTCCTCATCCATGCGGGAGGGCAACAGGCCCACCAGGGAGCGAAGGTGACGATGGATGCCCATGAGCAGGACAGTTTCCGGGAATTCGTGGCGACCAGATCGTCGGCGCTGCTGAAGACCGCCGTACTGCTCAGCGGGGGCGACCGGCACGCGGGTGAGGACCTGCTGCAGAACGCGCTCGTCAAGGCGGCCGGGCGGTGGCAGCGGATCGACGAGCCGGAGGCGTACGTACGCCGGATCCTGTACCGGCAGCAGGTCAGCCGCTGGCGGCTGAAGTGGCCGCGGCGCGAACTTGCCGTCGCCGAACCGCCGGAGCGTGCCGCGTCGGGGGACGGCACGGCCGCGGCGGAGCTGCGCATCGTGATGCGCGGGGCCCTCGCCAAGCTCACCGCACGGCAGCGGACCGTACTCGTCCTGCGCTACTACGAGGACCTGCCGGAGGCGGAGGTGGCCGCCGTGCTCGGCTGCTCCGTCGGCACCGTGCGCAGCACCACGCACCGCTCGCTCGCCCGGCTCCGCAACCTCGCGCCCGAGCTCGCGCAGCTCGACAGGTCCGGCCCAGCCGGGGCTTCCCCCCACTCCCGTGACTTCTCGCCCATGGAGGTATCACCGTGAACGTGGCAGAACTGGTCCGTGAGTCGCTGCGGGAGCAGGCGGACCAAGGGCCGCCCGTGCCGGGGAACTTCGCCGACCGCGTGCTCGCCGTGCGCCGACGGCGCAGGACCCGGGCGCTCGTGGGCACCTCGCTCGCCGTGGTCACGGCCGCCGTCGTGGGCGTGACGGTGCCCACCATCGGCAAGGACTCCGCGGACAAGGGCCCGCGCCCGGCCAGCGAGCTGCAGACCGACGACGTCATCGCGCGCCCCGGCCAGACACCGCCGCGTGACCTGATCGCCGCGGGCGGCACGGCGCTCGCCGCGTACAGCACGAGCGAGGACGTCGAGCAGCCCGACGGCGACGCCGTCATCACCCGTACCTACCGGCTGCTCGACCAGAAGACCGGCACCTACCGCGAGGACCCCCGCTGGTCGTGGGTCGACGTCGCACCCGGCATGCGGACCGCCGTCGTCCTGGAGCGGGGGCTCCCCGCCGATCGGATCGGTCTGCTGAACCTGATCACGGGCAAGGTGGAGCGCTGGCTGCCCGTGCAGCACGGGGTCGGCGGCGTCGAGTTCTCCCCCGACGGCAGGAAGCTCGTCGCGACCACGTACGCGGAGAACCCCGACCGGCTCGACAAGGACCGGCCGATCAATGACGGCAAGAGCGAGAGGCCCGGGCCCGCCGACCCGAGCAGGACCGGCTTCTACGTCCTCGACGTGGCCTCGGGGAAGGGCAGTTGGAGCGAGGTGAAGACCAAGCGCGGCGGCTTCGGCATGTCGGACCTCAACACCAGGCAGGACTTCGGCTTCAGCGAGGACGGCTCGCTGGTCTACTCGGGGCTCCTGCGCGCGCCGAACCAGCAGTACTACGACTTCCAGGGGCGGAAGAAGAGCACGCCCCCGCGGGAGCGGCACCTGTCCTGGTTCGTCGACGCGCGGCTCTCCCCGAACGGGAAGCTCGCCGCCGGTGACTTCGCGGGCAGCGCCAAGACCACCGCCACCGAAGTCCTCGACCCCCTCACCGGCAAGCGGGTCGCCAAGATCCCCGGTCAGCAGCTGCTCGCCTGGGCCGACGACAAGCGGCTCATCGCCTGGGACATCGCACCCGGTACGAGCGAGTACCGCAACCGGCTCGTCCTGGTCACCGTCGGGAGCAAGAAGACCGTCCCGCTCAGCGGCTTCCGGTCGTCGAAGGCCGACGGGGTCAAGCGCTGGACACCGATCTTCGCGAAGCGCTGATCACCCCGTCGCCGGGCCCTTGACGGCCCGTGCCCTCTCGTACGCGGCAAGCAGCCCGTCGGTCGCCTCACGGCCGGCGGGCAGCAGCGGTGCCCGCACCGGCCCCGACGGGAGCCCGAGCACGCCGAGCAGTGCCTTCGCCGTGACGGTGCCCGGCAGGCCCGACGCCATCATCGCCTCGATCAGCGGGGTCGCGGCCAGCTGCGCCCGGCGCGCGCCCTCCGTGTCGCCCGCGTCGAACGCGTCGAAGACCTCCCGGGGGCGGCCGGGAAGCACGTTGGCCACCGTGCTGACACAGCCCGCGCCGCCCACCGCGTACAGCGCCAGGTTGAACTCGTCGCAGCCCGCGTAGTACGCCAACTCCGTGCGGGACATGACCTTCTGGCTGCCGAGGATGTCGTACGCGCAGTCCTTCACGCCGACGACGCGCGGATGGTCCGCGAGCCTCAGTATCGTCTCCGTCGCGATGCGGGTGCCGGTGCGGCCCGGGATGTCGTAGAGCAGTACGGGCAGCCCGCAGGCGTCGGCGACCGTGCGGAAGTGCGCCTCGACGGCGTCCTGCGGAGGCAGGCTGTAGGACGGGGTGAGCACCAACAGGCCGTCGGCGCCCGCCTTTTCGGCCTCCAGCGCCTGTTCGACGGCGTGCCGGGTGTCGTTGCTGCCGACGCCCGCGACGACGGAGGCACGGTCGCCGACCGTGTCGGCCACGGCTCGGACGAGAGCCGCCTTCTCGGCGTCCGAGGTGGTCGGCGACTCGCCCGTCGTACCGGACAGGACGAGTCCGTCGCAGCCCCGCGACACGAGGTGGTCGGCGAGACGCCGCGCGCCGTCGAGGTCGAGGGCCCCCTCGGCGGTGAAGGGAGTAATCATCGCGCAGAGGGCGCGGCCGAAGGGCGCCATGGTTCGGGAGGTCATGGAGGCAGTCTCGGTACGCCGGTGCGCAAGCTCCACTTAATTCTCCTACGAGGTAATGGACAGGAACGCTAAGGGACCGGAGACCGGCGGGGATAGCGTCGCCAGGTGCGGGTACTCGGCCGTCCCAGCCAGAAGGGAGGCGGACCCCGTGACCGGGACCATGGGCGAGCAGCCGACGCGCGATCACGCGCAGCACTCGGTGGGAGAACTCGTCGAGCGCGCCACCGCGCAGCTTTCGGACCTCGTACGCCAGGAGATGCGGCTCGCCGGACAGGAGATGGCGGCCAAGGGCAAACGCGCGGGACGCGGCGGAGGGCTCCTCGGAGCGGCCGGCGCGGTCTCGTACATCGGACTCATGGCGCTCGCGGCCACGGCGGTCGCGGCACTCGCACTGACGCTGCCCGTCTGGGGCGCGGCCCTCATCGTCACCGGCGTGCTCTTCGTCGTGGCCGGGGTGCTCGCCGCGATGGGCCGCAAGCAGCTGGCCCGCGCGGTGCCCCCGGTGCCGCAGGAGGCGATGGACAGCGTCAAGGCGGATGTCGAAGAGATCAAGGAAAGGGCGCACCGATGACGGACACCCCCAAGGACGCCAAGGACGCCAAGGGCGCTGCCGCGAAGAAGGACGCGGGCGCCGAGGGATCCGACGAACTGCGCCGGCAGATCGAGGAGACCCGCGGAAACCTCGGCGAGACCGTCGAGGAACTCGCGGCGAAGGCGGATGTGAAGGCCCGCGCCCGGGAACGGGCCGCGGCGGTGAAGGACCACGTACAAGGGACGGCGGCACAGGTGAAGGACAAGGTGACGGAACAGGCGGCGCGCGCCAAGGGCAAGGCCGCGGACGGGGCCGGACAGGCGAAGGACGCCACGGCTGAAACCGCGGCAGGCGCCAAGACCATGGCGGCCGATGGCGTGGCAGGCGCCAAGAGCAAGGCGGCCGAGGGCGCCGCACGGGCCAAGGGCCTGGCGGCGGAAGGCGCGGGACGCGCCAAGGGCATCGCGGCCGAGGGCGCGGGTCGTGCCAAGGGCGCCGTGCTGGAAGGCAAGGCGCGCGCGGAACAGTACCCCGCCGTGGTCCAGGCCGAGGAGAAGGTGGCCGAGGCCGCGCGCCGCGTACAGGAGGGCGCGCCCGAGCCCGTGCGGGCCGCCGCGAGCGGCGTCGCGCGGATCGGCGGCCGCCACCCGCGGACGGTCGCCGCGGCCGGGGCGGGCGTCCTGGTGGCCTGGCTGCTGCTGCGCCGCGGGAAGCGGAACGGCCGCTGATGAGTGGGACCAAGATCCTCTACAAGCCGCTCGGCATGGGCTTCGGCATGCTGGGCGGCGCGGTCGCCGGTGCGGTGTTCCGCCGCACCTGGAAGGCGGTGGCGGGCGAGGACGACGCGCCGGACGCGCACGACGAGGACCGCTCCTGGAACGAGATCCTCATCGCCGCCGCGCTCCAGGGGGCCATCTTCGCCGTGGTCAAGGCGGCGGTGGACCGCGGCGGCGCGATCGGGGTGCGGCGCGTGACGGGCCGCTGGCCGGGCTGACGGCCGTGCCGTGTCTGGCATGATCGGCGCGGGCGCCGACAGGCCGGACCGACACGGAGGCCAAGGCACGATGAACAACACTGAACACAGCAGCACCACCGACGGCGGCGTAGGCGCCGGCCGGGACGAGCGGCGCGTCGCTCTGGTGACGGGCTCCTCGTCCGGCATCGGCGCCGCCGTCGCCCGCCGCCTCGCCGCCGCCGGCGTCCGCGTCGTCGTCAACTCCGCCCGCTCGGTCGAGGCGGGCGAGAAGCTGGCGGCCGAACTGCCGGACGCCGTCTACGTACAGGCGAGCGTCGCCGACGAGGCGGACGCCGCGCGGCTCGTGCGGACCGCCGTCGACACGTACGGCCGCCTGGACATCCTGGTCAACTGCGCGGGCACCACCCGCTTCATCGACCACGACGACCTGGAGGCGGCGAGCCCCGGCGTGTGGCGGGAGCTGTACGACGTCAACGTCATCGGCGTGTGGCAGACCATCACCGCGGCCGTCCCGCACCTGCGCGAGAGCGGTGCGGGCAGCATCGTCAACATCTCCTCGCAGGCGGGTGTGCGCCCCAGCGGCAGCTCGATCCCGTACGCGGTCAGCAAGGCTGCCGTGAACCACATGACCAAGCTGCTCGCCAAGACGCTCGGCCCGGCCGTGCGGGTCAACGCGGTGGCGCCCGGCATGATCGACACGCCGTGGTTCGACGGCGTCGAGGGCATCGAGGCGTCCATGGAGGCGGTGGCACAGCGGCTGCCGCTGGGCCGCGTGGGCCGTCCTGAGGACATCGCCGAGGCGGTCGTCGACCTGACCAACTCCTCGTACATCACCGGAGAAGTGCTGCTCGTCGACGGCGGCGGCCACCTCCTGTAGACCGGCCGGGGCCGCGTTGACGGGGCCGTACGCCCGGAGGAAGCTCGGGCCATGGCCACGACGCAGCAGCATCCGTACGCGCGGTACGTCGCGATCGGTGACAGTCAGACGGAGGGCCTCGGGGACGGCGACGAGGAGCGCGGCTACCGCGGCTGGGCCGACCGGCTCGCCGAGATCCTCGCCGCCGGGCACCCGGACTTCACCTACGCCAACCTCGCGGTGCGCGGCCGCAGGACGGCGCTGATCAAGGCGGAGCAGCTCGGCCCCGCCCTCGCGCTGAAGCCGGATCTCGTGACGGTCATGGCGGGCATGAACGACCTGGTGCGTCCCGGCTACGACGCGGCGCGCGTCGCCGCGGACGTCGAGGAGATGTTCACCGAGCTCACCGCGGCGGGCGCGCACGTGGCCACCGTCACCTTCCCGGACATCGGCCGCGTCTCGCCGCTGGCGCGGCGCGCGCTGCCCCGCGTCCTGGACCTGAATGCCCGGATCCGCGCGGCCGCCGACCGGCACGGCGTGATCGTCTTCGACACGTTCCCGCACCGCATCACCACCGACCCGCGGCTGTGGAGCCGCGACCGCATGCACGCGAGCCCGCTCGGCCACGCCAGGATCGCCGCGGGCATGGCGGACGCGCTCGGCCTCGACGGGCACGAGAGCTGGCTGAGCCCGCTGCCGCCGCTGGCTCCCGTGTCGGTGCTCGGGGCGGTGACGGCGGAGGCGCGCTGGTTCGCCGGGTTCATGGGCCCCTGGATGTGGCGGCGGGTGCGGGGACGCTCGTCGGGCGACGGCAGGGAGGCGAAACGCCCGGCGCTGGAGGCGGTGACGGCGGCGGGCCACGAACGGGCTTGACCTCGACCATGGTTGAGGTCGGAGTGTGGTGCGTGCAGGGGGGCGGCCGACCGCCCCCGCACCCGAATTCGACCGAGACGGACGGATCACGCCATGCCCGCGACCACCACCCTCAGCACCGGCACCCTCCCCGACCCGGCCCGCGCCGACGGAGGCCTCACCTTCATCAGTACGTGGAGCACCGGCTCGCCCGAGCGGCTCCGGGCCACGCTGGACGCCGTCGCGAAGGCCTGGGAGACCCGCCCCTGGCCGCACGAAGGGCTCCTCGCCTACACGGTGTACGCGGGCTCCGACGGGTCGACCGTCCTGCACTACTCGCAGTGGCGGGACGAAGAGGCGTACCAGGACTTCTTCGCGGGCGCCGCCAACGGCAGGGACGCCAGGAACACGGAGATCGACGCGGCCGTGCCCGGCATCGAGCGGCTCGGGCTCAACAAGACGCGGCTGTACCGCAGTTGGACAGGGGGCGGCGGAGATGGGTCCGGCACGGTGGCGATCACCCTGACCGACTTCGAAAGCCCCGACCCCGAGGGGCAGCGCGCCTGGTCGGACCGGGCCGTCGAAACCCTGGACGAGGGCACCGCCGACAGCTCCGGCCCGTACGCCGCGCACTTCCACCTCACCCTGGACGGCAAGCGCGTCGTCACCTACGCGGAGGGCGGCGGAGAAGGCGCCCGGTACCGCTTCGCGTACGGCTTCGTACCGAGCAAGGCGTAGATTTTCCCCGCCCCGCACCGCAGGCCTCCCCGCTCTCCTGGACAGCCCCTGGAGGCGGCGGGACGGTGGAGCCATGAGCGGGGACGGGAGGGCCGGCCGGGGCAGGCCGCGCAGACGCAGGCCCGGCAAGGGGGAGTCCGCCGCCGACGGCCCCGCCGCGACGGGCGGCGACGGCGGCGGGGGCAAGGCCTTCGAAATCGTCAGGGAGCTGGAGGTCGAGGGCTCACCGGCCCGGCTGTGGGCCGCCCTCACCACCGGCACCGGAGGCTGGCTGTGGCCCATGGAGTACGAGCCCCGCGAGGGCGGCGCCGCCCCCTCCGGAGGCACCGTCACCCGCTGGGACCCGCCCCACCGCCTCACCGCCCGCGTCGAGGACCCGGACCGCATACCCGGCCAGACCCTCAACGAGCTCGACCACGTCATCGAGCCGCGCGACGGCGGCCGCCGCTCCTGGCTGCGCCACGTGCACAGCGGCATCTTCACCGGCGACTGGGACACGCGGTACGAGGGCGCGGTGCAGCACACCGACTTCTACCTGCACACCCTGGGCCAGTACATGGCGTACTTCGAGGGCCGCCCCGTCGCCTACTCCGCCCTGCACGGCCCGCGCGCCTCCACCGCCCCGGACGCCTTCGTCAGGCTGGCCAGGGCGCTCGGCCTGCCCGACGACGCCACGGACGGCGCGCGCGTACGGGTGCAGGCCGCGGGCGGCGAGCTGGACGCGGTGATCGACTTCCGCAGCCGGTACTTCATCGGTCTGCGCGCGGACGAGACGCTGCACCGCTTCTACGGCCGCAACCACTTCGGCGCCCCCGTCGGCGTCAGCGTGCACGACTTCGGCGCGCACGCCGACGCCAAGGGCACCGAACTGGCGTGGCAGGACTGGCTGGACCACCTCTACGGCTGAGGCGGCCCGGCCGGTGCACGGCTACGGCCTGAAGCGCAGCACCTGCGGGTCGTGGTCGCTGTTCTGCTCCGCGAACTCCGCGTTGATGTGCACGCTGTCGAAGCTGAAGTCGTCCGCGTCGCCCACTCCCGGGCTGGTCAGGATCTGGTCGAGGACCTGCGAGTTGCCCTGGTAGACGTATGAGTAGCGCTCGCTCCTCGGCAGCGACCGCACGGCGGAGCGCAGCGCGCCGCCGTCCTCCAGGGCCTTGGTGGCGGCCGAGAACTCGAAGTCGTTGATGTCGCCGAGCACGACGACGTCGGCGTTGCGCTGGACCTTGCGGATGTCCTTCACGAAACCGTTCACCGCCTGCGCCTGCAGCAGCCGCTTGGCCTCGGAGGAGCGCACCGGCGGCTGGTGGTGCGAGGTCAGCGACTCGTCGCCGCCCTTCGACCCGAAGTGGTTGGCGATCACGAACACGGTCCGGCCGCGGAAGGTGAACTCGCCGGCCAGCGGCTTGCGGCTGTCCGCCCACGCCGCGTTGGCCGGGTCGACGCGCCCGGGGGAGTGGCTCAGCGCGGCCCGTCCCTTCTCCCGCACGACCTCGGTGGGCGTCGTGGCGTCGCCGGGCGCGCGCTCGGTGAACGAGACCCGCTGCGGGTTGTAGAGGAAGACCTGACGGATGTTGCCGCCGGGCTCGCCGCCGTCCTTGTTGTTCTGCGGGTCGACGGACCGCCACGCGTAGCGCGGCCCGCCCGCGGCGACGATCGCGTCCGTGAACTTCTTCAGCGTCGCCTCCGCGGAGACCGTGCCGTCGTTCTTCGCCCCGTTGTCGTCCTGGATCTCCTCCAGGGCCACGATGTCGGGCGAGGAGAGGTTCGCGACGACCGCGCCCGCCAGCGCGTCGAACTTCGTCTGCGGGTCGGTCGGGTCGAGGTTCTCGACGTTGTACGTGGCCACGGCGAGCTCGCCCTTGGCCTGCTTCCGCGTCTTCTCGCGCTTCAGGCCCTTGTCGTCGACCTTGCCGAGCTCGCGCGCCACGAGGGTGTAGCCGCCGAACTGGTTGAAGTCCAGCGGGCCCACGGCGCCGCCGCGCAGGACGTCACCGACGTTCGCCTTGGGGAACGGCTGCTCGGAGACCGGGGCGAGCTGCTGGATCTGGAGCCGCCCGCCGTTCTGCGCGCCGTACGAGCCGTAGACGGTGCCGCCGCGCCGGTTCGGGTTCTCGTGCTTCTTCACCGTCACCCAGAGCTCGTTGTACGCGTCGGTCGCCCCGACGACGCGCGAGCTGTCGATCCGTACGTTCATGCCTTCAAGCGACTCGTACAGGTCGAGGGCGTACGAGCGCGGCTTCAGCGGCAGCGCGTTGATGCTGCCGCCCTGCGCGGGGTCGCCCGCGGGCGCGTAGCGGCTCGGCACGGACTCGGCGGTGACCGCGACCGGGGCGGGCAGCGCGTTGCCGGAGGACTCCACGGTCACCGTCGGCTTGGTGATCTGGGTCAGGGACTGGTTGCCGGATCCGGTGCCCCCGGGCACGTACTCGCCGACCGTGCCGGAGACCCGTACCGCGTCGCCCGCCTTCACCGTGAGCGGCGCGGAGCCCGTGAAGACGAAGATGCCCTCGCTGGTGGCCGCGTCGTCGTCGGCCGCGCCCTTGGCGGACTGGATCCAGAAGCCCTTGGAGCCGTAGCCGCGCACGCCCGTCACGATGCCGGGCACATCGCTGACCTGCTGCCCGGCCAGGGGCGACGTACGGGTGGTGCCCTGGATGTCGTGGATGCGGACCTCGTCGGCGGCGGCCGGGGACGAGGTGACGGCGAGCAGTCCCGCCGCCAGGGCGGCGGCGACCACGGCGCCGACGGCGGCTGATCTCGGAACGCGGGGCGACGATATGTGAGACATCAGGGAACTCCGGATGAGGGTGTGGGAACGAAGCTGCGGCAGTGCAGGGCCGGTCGGGCGCTCTACGCGCGTCAATCTCTTGTGTGACCAGGGGAGTTGTCAAGGTTCCGCGGGTGTTCCCGCGCTGTACGTTTCCTGACAGGGACATGAACCGGGCGGCATGGTCCCAAATCCGTCTAGGCTTGCCCACTGCAGAGCCCGTCCCTCCGGAGGAGAACCAGCCGATGTCCGTAAGCCCCGCCACCCTGCCGCCGGTGCTGCTGCACTCCGAAGCGGAACTCGCGCGGGCCGCGCTCGCCACGCCGCTGCTCTCCCGGGCCGTGCGCCTCGCCCGCTGGGCCGGACCCGAGACCCGCGTCGGCGCGGGCGGCGAGCTCGTCGACGCACAGCTCCCGGCCGCCGCGGCCGAGCTGGGCCTCTCGGCGGACGACCCCGACGCCGCCGCGTACGCGAGCGAGGCGTGGCGGGTCGCCGTGGACACCGGGCTCATCGACGTCACGGACGCCGAGGAGGAGGGCGCGGACGGCACCGTCACCCAGGGCGAGGACCTCGCGCTGCTCTCCGAGGGCAGCCCGCAGGACGTCCTCGGCATCTGGCTCGGCGCCCTCGACACCGTGTACGCGGACGCGACCGTGCCGGACATGGAGAACCTCCTCGACGTCCTGGAGGAGAACGGCGAGGTCGACTTCGACGAGCTCGGCTGGGACCCGCAGGCCGAGGCCGACTTCCTCGACGGTGTCCTCGGCAACCTCTACCTGCTCACCGTCGGCGACGCCGCGGGCGGTGAGAGCCCGGTGCCGCTGCCCGCGCTCGCCGCCTCGATGATCGTCCCCGACGACATGGGCGAGCCCACGGACGACATCCTGGAGCAGGTGTCGGACGCGATGATGAAGCTCGACGACCAGTTCCGGCTCTTCGAGCCGCTCGGCCTCGTCGAGTACCAGCCGGTCGACGAGGCGCTCATGGCCGACATCGACGACGAGGCCGCCCAGCCGGAGCCCGCCCCCGTCGACGACGAGGACGTCAGCCGCTACGGCATGGTCCGCCTCACCCCCCTCGGCCTGTACGGCGTGCGCGCCCGCATGCTGGAGGCCGGCGTCGACGCGCCCGCCGTCGGCGACCTCGCGGACAAGGGCGCGGACGCGCTGCTCGAAGGCACCTCGGGCTTCCCGCAGCACGCCGCGCAGGCCGAGATCGAGCAGTGGCTCGGACGGCACGAACCGCTGGTCGCCGCACGGGAGTTGCTGGCCGCGGCCCGCGGCTCCGACGAGGGCGCGCCGCTGCGCAGGCTCCGCTGTCAGCAGGCGCTCTCCCTCGTCGGCGACGAGGCGGAGCCCGCCCTGCGCGACGTCCTCGACGACCCGGAACTCGGCGGCCTCGCCCGGGTCTGGCTCGCCGAGCACGGAGCCTCGGACGTGCCCGCGCCGTCGGAGGAGCTCATCTTCTGGCTGACCATCGACACGCTCGCCGCGCAGCTCTCCGTCGAGGGGAACTCGGACGAACTGCAGGGCCTGGTCGAGGGCCTCGCCCAGCAGCACAGCGGCTTCTTCGCCACGGCGTGGCGCGTGGAGCACCCGGCCACGGCCGACGTCCTGGAGGCGATGGGCCGCCTGCACCCCGACAAGAAGGTGGCGAAGGAGGCCCGCAAGGCGGCGTTCAAGGCGCGAAACCTCTGAGCCCGTCCGGCGATTGAGGACGAGCCCGAAGGGCGATCGACGGCGCCTCGGGTGGGCCCGCAGGCAACGGTGCAGGCCCACCCGAGGCCCGCTCACATCAACATTCGTACCGAGTCGTGTGCTTGAACGACGACGTCGCCCCGTCGAACCCGTACGTCCCCCGGTACGCCGGAGGATTCTGGTACTCGCCCACGATCGTGATCGTGTTCGCGCACGATCCCTGCCCCGCGCGCTTCGCGTCGAGCCGGATCGTCTCGCCGATCGCGCCGCCCGTGATGTCCCACGGCGCGCCGCAGATGCCGGACGTGATCTGCCCGCCCGTCACCACATGCGGATACGTGTTGGGGTTGTACTTCACCTCGATGGCGAACGTGACCGCACCGGCGTGCAGCGTCAGCTTGCACTCCGTCGACAGGGCCTCGGCCGACACCTCGGCCATCGGCGCGGCGAACGCCTCGTCGCGCGTCTTGACCTCGGCGCCCTGCGGATTGTGGAAGCGGTGCTCCGACGTCCGCGACTGGCCGCCCTTCTGCTTACGTGCCTGAGTGGTCATGGAAAACCCTCCTCCCGTCCTGACCGTCAGGCCAGCAGCTCGGCGATCTCCACACGCAGCAGCGCGCGGACGTTCTCGATGTGGTTGACGATGGTCGCGACCGACGAACCGGCGAACAGCAGACCCACCGCGACGTCGTCCTGCGAGGTGACCAGCGAACCGGAGTCGCCGCCCGCGGAGATGTTCGTCGTGACGATCTGGTCCTTGAAGCGGGCCGTGCCCGCCGTGCCGTAGTTCACGTCGACCGTCGCGTCGACCGCGATGATCCGGCCGAAGCTGATGTTCGTGGTCCTGCCGGTCTTCTTGAGCAGGTCGCCGACGGCCACGTTGGCCTTGCGCCGCCAGGCCCGCGGGGCGCCGCTGAAGTACTGCTCGCGCGTCGCGTCCTGGAAGTCGACGGCGCCGAGCGCCGCGTCCACGACGTTGTTGTGCCGCTCCAGCGGGATCTGCGGGGCGAACTGGATCGTGATGAACCGCTCCAGGGTCGCGATGCGGTCGGCCGGGTCCTGGCCGCCGTCGAAGACGCCGGGCTGCACGATCGCGCTGCCCAGCTGCGCCCGGTTGGAATCGGCGAGCACGTGGTTGTTGGAGAGGATGTAGAACTTCGCCGGTACGCCGAGTCCCGCGCCGGGCGGGTCGACGGAGGCGCCGGGCAGGAAGTCGTAGACCACGCTGCCGAGCGTGCCCGCGGTCACCCGGACGTTGCCGACCGAGAAGCCCGAGGGGCACGGGCGCATCCGGCGCTTCAAGAGCTGCGGCTCGAACGCGCCGCGTCCCGCGAGCTCTTCGAGCTGCGGCTGCCCGAGGCCCGCCAGCTGCTCGCTGACGCTGCCGTCCGGTCCGTACGTCACCGAGGCGCGGTCCTCGGCGCGCCGGCCGCCGGCCCTGCTCTGCTGGCGCTGCGCCGCGATGTGGCCCACCGCGACGACGTCGGTCGGGGTGCCGTCGTCCATCTGGCGCGGGACGACGTCCCGCTCCGGCAGCATGGACTCCGGGACCTTCTGGGTGACGAACACGATGACGGCGGGCTCGCCGGTCGGCTCCCCGTCGCTCCACTTCACGCCGTGACCGAAGCCGACCACGTTGGAGAGCGGCTGCTGGGGCCGCAGGAAGTCGGACATCGCCTGCTGGCGGGAGCTGTCGCTCAGCTGACCGCCGGTGGGTCCTCGCATCAGTTCGGGCTGGCTCACCACGCCAGACCACCTCTTCCCCTTTGAAGGGTGGGAGTTCCGGGCGCGCCGGGGCTGCCGCTGCCGCTACGCCCCGCCGTTGTGGGCGTCGACTTCGCCGATGGCGAGCACGCGTACGGGGACGCCTTCGAGCGTGTCCGGAACCACGTCTGCGTCACGGAGCCGGTCACGGGGCACCAAGTGGGTGACAAAGACGACGATCACGTCCTGACCCGAGTGTTCGTCCCTGCCGGTGCCGACTCCGGTGACATTGGCCAGCCTCATCAGCCGGCCCTCATGGAGGCTGCGTGCCTGATGTGCGTCCACTCGGCTCGCCTCCCCGTGCGGGTGGTGCAGCACTGCACGTAGCTGATGTCTATTGCGGTGTGCATCCCGGGTCAAGGTGTTCTGCGGTGATTCTTGGCTTTACGTTCACGTACGCAGGTGCGACACGTTCACGTACGAAGGTGCGACGCGCCGTTGAGGTCGAGGACCGCGCCCGACGCCCACTCGGCGACCGGGGACGCCAGCCACAGCACGGCCGCCGCGATCTCCTGCGCCGTGCCCGCCCGCCCGAACGGGCTCTGCGCGCGGATCGCCTCGCCCTCCGCGCCGCTGAGGCGGTGCGCGACGCGTTCCGTTTCGAAGAACCCCGGGGCCACCGACGCCACCGCGATGCCGTGCGGCGCGAGGGACACGGCGAGCGACTGGCCGAGCGCGTGGACGGCGGCCTTCGTCGCCCCGTACGCCGGGTGGTCCGGCTCGCCGCGGAACGCGCCCCGCGAGCCGATGTTCACGATCCGGCCGCCCGTGCCCTGGTCGATCATCCGGCGGGCGGCGAGATGGCTGAGGTTCGCCGTGGCGAGCAGGTTCACGGAGACGTGCCGCTGCCACAGGGCCGCCCACTCCTCGTACGACGTGTCGGCGAGGGGGTGCGGGAGGTTCACGGCGGCGTTGTTGATCAGGACGTCGATGCCGCCGAGCGCCCCGGCCGCGCGGTCCGCGACGTCCGCCGCGCCCGCCGGGTCCGACAGGTCGCCGCCCACCAGCACGTGCCCCTCGCCCGCCAGCGAGTCGAACGTCGCCCGCGCGTCCTGCTCGCGCGACCCGTAGTGCACGGCGACCCGGTCGCCGTTCTCCGCGAAGGCCTGGGCGAGCGCGCGGCCGAGGCCCCGGGAGGCCCCGCTGATCAGGACGCGGCGACCGGTGCCGGACGGGTTCATGGGCAGGTTCATGGAAGGAGGCCCCTCGACGTCGAACGGTGTTCAACCGCTGTTTATACGCGAGCGGGACGGTGGCGCCGACAGCAGCCCGGCCGTACGAAGCCGCCTTCGCGCCCCAGGAGAAACGATGTCGCTCACCCGCAGGGATTTCGCCAGACACTCCGCGCTCACCGGGGCGGGGGTTGCCCTGGCCGGCAGCGTCGGCGCGCTCGCCACGGCCCCCGGCGCCCTCGCCGCGACGGACGTCGAGAGCGCGCACGACGCGGAGGAGGCCCGGGGCCACGGCCACCACGGCCCGGGTTACGGCCCGCTCGTCCCCGACCCCGAGGGCCTCCTCGCCCTGCCCGCCGGATTCTCGTACCGCGTCCTGACGCACAGCGGCAAGACCAAGCTGGAGAGCGGCGAGTTCACGCCCTCCAACCACGACGGCACCGCCACCTTCCGCGGCCCGCGCGGCACCACGCTCCTCGTCAACAACCACGAGCTGGGCGGCCCCCGCAGCAAGTGGAAGCATCCCGTACCGCTCACCGAAGGACTCGTCTACGACCCCGCGGCGTCCGGCGGCTGCACGGTCGTCGAGGTACGCCCCGACGGGCGCGTCGCCGAGTGGGTCGGCATAGCCGGCACCGCCACCAACTGCGCCGGTGGCAGCACCCCGTGGGGCACCTGGCTCACCTGCG
The DNA here is from genome assembly GCF_008642315.1 of Streptomyces venezuelae. NCBI lineage: Bacteria > Bacillati > Actinomycetota > Actinomycetes > Kitasatosporales > Streptomycetaceae > Streptomyces > Streptomyces venezuelae. The sequence continues at coordinate 6,824,436 of NZ_CP029192.1, forward strand.
AGGAGACCGAGGACCGGGCCGGCCAGAACGGCATGACCAAGGACCACGGCTACGTCTTCGAGGTCGACCCCCTCGACCGGCGCGCCAACCGCGCCCCCAAGCCCATCAAGGCCTTCGGCCGTTACGCCCACGAGGCCGTCGTCATCGACCCCAAGCGCGGCCACGCCTACCTCACCGAGGACGCCTCAGGGCCGAACGGCCTCCTCTACCGCTGGACGCCGCCGCGCGGCTTCGCACACGGCCGCGGCAGGCTGCGCACCCTCGCCGACGACGCGGGCGTCCTGAAGGCCCCCAAGTGCTACGACTCCGGCGGCCGCTTCGTCGACGACCTGTCCCGCGCCACGAAGATCGGCACGGTCTACGGCGTGGACTGGGTCGAGGTCCCCGACCGCGACGCGCGGACCGTGCCCGTGCGCCAGCAGTTCGACGACGGTGACATCACGCGCGCCCGCAAGCTCGAAGGCATGTGGTGGGGCGACGGCGGCGTCTACATCGTCGCCTCCTTCGCCCGCGGAGAAAGTCCCGTCCCGCACGACGGGCAGGTGTGGTTCTATCACCCGGGCCGCCGCACCCTCACCCTGAAGGTGCTCCTCGGCGTGAACCAGGACCCCGGCAGGGACGGCGCCTTCGACGGCCCCGACAACATCACCGTCTCGCCCTACGGCGGCCTCGTCATCGCCGAGGACGGCGACGGCATCCAGCACCTCTTCGGCGCGACGGAGCACGGCCGCACCTACCCGATCGCCCGCAACGAACTCAACGCGGGCACGGCGGAAAAGCCGGAGTACAGCGAGTTCACGGGCGTCACGTTCTCCCCCGACGGCCGCACCCTCTACGCCAACATCCAGACACCCGGCATCATGCTCGCGATCACCGGCCCGTGGAAGCGGCAGCGGCACTGACAGCCGACCCCCGTGAGAACCCTCGGCCGTAAAAACCCTTGGCGCCCTCGCAGTTCGCTCTCCTAAAGTGATGCACGTCCAGGTGCGAAGGCAGGACCTACTTCCACTCATAATGGAGAACCATCGTCGGTTCCGCCGAAATGAACTCTGGACACCACAACTTCATGCTTTTCCTGCACCTCCCGGTGCGCCGGCAGCGGCTACTTCCTTTCCAGAAAACACGCCGCCGCCACCCTGATCTCGGGAGGCAGCAGCTGGTGTGTGCCCGGTGCGCAGGCAACGGTTACTTCCTGGATCGGACGGTTGCGGGTTCGAGTCCCGTCATCGACTTCGGGTCGGTGTAGCTCAATTGGGTAGAGCATCTGGCATAAGTCCGTCGCCGCTTCTGACCTCGGGCACACTCCTGCCGTCTGTCTCCCCCTCTGCTTCTGTACGCCTTGCACGCAACGAATTCGGGGGAATTCTCATGGCGCGTTTCAACACCAAGTCCGTCAAGGCGCGGGTCACTTCCGCGGTGAAGTCGACCGGCCGCACCATCCGTACGCACGAGGGCGGCCGCGGACACCTGCGCGACGCGCGGTCCGAGCTTTTTCTGCTCTCCGTCGCGAATTTCGTCTCCCAGCAGACCTTCTACGAGACCGGCGACCGCCGGGACGACCGGTTCGCCGTACTCGTGCGGCGCCTCGCCGTCGAGGACCCGGAGTGGACCGCGGGTCTGCTCGGCTGGCTGCGCGGCGACGGCAACATGCGCACGGCCGCGATCGTCGGCGCCGCCGAGTACGTCAAGGCGCGCCTCGACGCCGGAGCCACCGGCGGCCCCACGAGCCGCCAGGTCGTCGCGTCCGTGCTGCGCCGCCCCGACGAACCCGGCGAGCTCCTCGGCTACTGGACGTCGACGTACGGCCGTGCGGTCCCCAAGCCCGTCAAGCGCGGCATCGCCGACGCCGTGCGCCGCCTCTACAACGAGAAGTCCCTGCTCAAGTACGACACCGCAGGCAAGGGCTACCGCTTCGGCGACATCCTCAACCTCGTCCACGCGTCGCCGGACCCGGCCAAGCCGTGGCAGGGCGACCTGTTCCGGTACGCGCTGGACCGCCGCCACCACCCGGAGACCGCGGTGCCGCCCGAGGGCGCGCGCGTCCTCACCGCGCACCGCGAACTGATGGCGCTGCCCGTCGAGGAGCGCCGCGCGGTCGTCACCGGTGAGGGCGGCGCCGAGCGGCTCGCCGCCGCGGGCATCACCTGGGAGGCGCTCGCGGGCTGGCTGCAGGGGCCCATGGACAAGGCGGCCTGGGAGGCCGTGATCCCGTCGATGGGCACCATGGCGCTCGTCCGCAACCTGCGGAACTTCGACGAGGCGGGTGTCTCGGACCAGGTCGCGGCGACCGTCGCGGCCCGGCTGGCCGACCCGGAGGCCGTCGCGAAGTCGCGGCAGTTCCCGTTCCGCTACCTCGCCGCGTACCAGCACGCGCCGTCGCTGCGCTGGTCGTACCCGCTGGAGCAGGCGCTCGGCCACTCGCTCGCGAACGTGCCGTCGCTGCCGGGCCGGACGCTGATCCTCGTCGACCGCTCGGGCTCGATGTGGTCGCCGCTCTCGGACCGCTCGCAGCTCAACCGGGCTGACGCGGCCGCGGTCTTCGGCACGGCGCTCGCGCTGCGGGCCGCCGACGCGGACCTGGTCCAGTTCGGCACCGGCAGCGAACCGGTGAAGTACCGCGCGGGGGAGTCCGTCCTGAAGATCCTCGACCGCTTCGGCGACCTCGGCGGCACGAACACCACCGAGGCGGTGCGCCGCTTCTACAAGAAGCACGACCGGGTGCTGATCGTCACCGACGAGCAGGCGATGTACCACTACCACGGGGACCCGACCGAGCAGGTCCCGGCGAGCGTTCCCGTCTACACCTGGAACCTCGCGGGGTACCGCGCGGGCCACGGCGCGTCCGGCGAGGGCAACCGGCACGTCTTCGGCGGACTCTCGGACGCGGCGTTCCGGATGGTGCGGCTGCTCGAGGCGGGGGAGAACGCCGACTGGCCGTGGACGGTCGGCTGAGTCCCCCGTTCGGGTCATGTCCACACCGTATCCACACCGTCGTCGAGGGCGCACAGACCGTGACTTGTGTGTCTGTTCCATACCGATGTGAGGGCAGTGTCAGTACAGAGCATGGTGCCGCGGGCTCCGGAAGGCCCATACTGCGAATATGACGAGGCCCCCCGGCTCGCGCCGACACCTGCCGAACAGTCCCTTCAACGTGCCTGCCCCGCCCGCCCCACCCGTGGAGCACTTCGAGGTGGGTGACAGGGTCTCCCACGACCAGTACGGCCTGGGAAGGATCGTGGGCGTCGAGGGAGAGGACGCGGTCGTCATCGACTTCGCCGGCCGCCAGGGACGGTTCCTGAGCCCTTATCCGAAGCTGGCCAAGCTCTGACGCCGACGACATTGCTGCCGATGCCGTGATCCGAACCGCTTGAGGGGCGGCGGACCGCTTGTGCGGACCCGCCGCCCCTCAGCGTGTTCCGGGCCCCTCAGAGCGCCTGCGCCGCCGGCTTCACCATGCCGCGCACCGTGCGGGACTTCACGAACTGCCCCATGGCGGTCATTTCCCACTCGCCGCTGAACTGCTTGATCAGCTTCGCCATCATGACGCCCGTCTGGGCCTCGGCGTTGGTGAGGTCGAAGCGGACCAGCTCCTCGCCAGACGCCGCGTCGATCAGGCGGCAGTACGCCTTCGCGACCTCCGTGAACTTCTGGCCGGAGAACGAGTTCACCGTGAAGACCAGACCCGTGACGTCCTGCGGGAGACGGCCGAGGTCGACGACGATCACCTCGTCGTCACCGCCGCCCTCGCCCGTGAGGTTGTCGCCGGAGTGCTTGATCGCGCCGTTCACGATCGACAGCTTGCCGAAGTAGCAACTGTCGACGTGGTTGCGCTGCGGGCCGTACGCGATCACGGACGCGTCGAGGTCGATGTCCTTGCCGCGGAACGCGGGCTCCCAGCCGAGACCCATCTTGACCTGCGAGAGCAGCGGACGGCCGCCCTTGACCAGGGACACCGTCTGGTTCTTCTGGAGGCTGACGCGGCCCTTGTCCAGGTTGATCTTCCCGGCGCCGGGCGCGGGGGCGGCGGGCGCGGCGGGAGCGGCCTGGCGCGGGTCCGCGACCGGCGGGGGCGGACCCTGCACCGGCTGGCCCACCGGGGGAGCGGGAGGGGCCGGCGGGGTGACGGGGGCGGCGGCCGGGGCCGGGGCGGGCTCCTCCACCGAGACACCGAAGTCCGTCGCGATGCCCGCGAGACCGTTGGAGTACCCCTGGCCGACCGCGCGGGCCTTCCACGCGCCGTTGCGCAGGTAGATCTCGACGATCACGAGGGCGGTCTCGGAGCCGAGCTGCGGCGGTGTGAAGGTGGCGAGCACCGAGCCGTCGTCGGCGTTGCGGATCGTGGCGGTCGGCTCGATGCCCTGGAAGGTCTGGCCCGCCGCGTCCGGGCTCGCGGTCACGACGATCTTCTCGATGCCGGGCGGCACGGCGGCCGTGTCGACGGTGACCTTGTCGGGGGTCGTGCCGCCGCCCGACTGGTAGGTCACGCCGGGGCCGGAGGGCTGGTTGAAGAAGATGAAGTCGTCGTCGGAGCGCACCTTGCCGTCGGCGGTGAGCAGCAGGCCCGATACGTCGAGCCGCACCGGAGCGGCGACGTCCACCGCCACGCGGGCGGCGGTCAGCGGGATGTTCGAGCCGGGGGTCATAGCTGTCATGCCAGGGGTAACGAACGATCCCGCTTTGCCGTTCCCTTACCCGGCGAAGGTTTTTGCGGGTGTTTTCCAGGCCCGTGGGGCGGCGGGTCTCAGCCGCGGTTGCGCGGGTGGGCGCGGGCCGACCGCTCGTTCCCGTGCTTGTAGTCGCCGGTCCAGCGGGCCATGACCAGCTGCGGGTTGCCGCCCGCGACCTCGCCGAGGAACCGCTCGGCGCGGCCGCCGCGCAGCGTTCCCGCCGCACGCCCGCCGTGGGTGATCAGGACGGTTCCGTCGGCGCGCTCTTCGTACGTGAATCCATGAGGTCTCGGCATGGCCGGGAGCGTACGTCCCGGCCCCGCCCGCGCGGTACCGGATTACGGCACGACCATGATCTTCCGTCCCACCCCGGCGGCGAACCGGTCGAGCGCCTCCGGGTACTCCGTGAGCGGCAGCCGGTCGCTGATGAAGACGTCGGGGTCGAGGACGCCGGCCGCGAAGAGCTCCGCCGCCCGCTCGTAGCTGTGCAGGACCGCCATGGAACCGGTGATGGTGATCTCCTGGTTGTAGATGCGGTACGGGTCGATCCGCACGCGCGTGGCGTAGTCGGCGACGCCGAACTGGAGGAACGTGCCCGCCTTGGCGACCCGTTCGAGGCCGTCCTGGATCGCCGCCGCGTTGCCGGTCGCGTCGATGACCACGTCCCAGCCCTGCGGGCGGTCCAACTCGTCCGCGCCGGCCGCCGATCCCGAGACGCCTAGTCGCTGTGCGGTCGCGAGCCGGTCCGCGTTCAGGTCCACGACGTCCACGCTCGCCGCGCCGGTGCGCTTGGCGAGCTCCAGCATCATCAGGCCCATCGTGCCGGAGCCGTAGATCAGGACGTGCGAGCCGAGCCGGGCGCGCAGCACGTCGTAGCCGCGCACCGCGCAGGACAGCGGCTCGATCAGGGCGGCGTCCTGGGTGCGGACGTGGTCGGGCAGCCGCACGCAGTTGGCGGCGGGCGCCACCGCGTACTGGGCGGCGCCGCCCGCGGTGGTCACGCCGATGGCGGCCCACCGTTCGCAGAGGTTGCCCCGGCCGTCCCGGCAGTAGCGGCACTCGTGGCAGTGCAGCGAGGGGTCCACGGCGACCCGGTCGCCGACGGCGAGCGTCCGGACGTCGCCGCCGAGCGCGACGACCTCCCCGGCGAACTCGTGGCCCGGCACGACCGGCAGGGTCGGCGCGAACTCCCCCTGGAGGATGTGCAGATCGGTGCCGCACAGGCCGCACGCGGCGACCTCGACGACGACGTCGCGGGGGCCCGGGGTCGGGTCGGGCACTTCCCCGACGACGGCCTTGCCGACGGACTCGATGATGGCGGCCTTCACTTGGCGGCTCCCTGGTTCATTTGACGGCTCCCAACGACAGGCCCTGGACCAGCTTGTCCTGGGCGGCGAACCCCGCGGCGAGCACCGGCAGGGAGATCACGAGCGACGCGGCGCACACCTTCGCCAGGAACAGGCCCTGGCTGGTGATGAAGCCGGTCAGGAAGACGGGCGCGGTCTGGGCGACGACGCCCGTGAGGACCCGCGCGAAGAGCAGCTCGTTCCAGCTGAAGATGAAGCAGATCAGGGAGGTCGCGGCGATTCCGGGGAGCGCGATGGGTGCCACCACGCGCGCGAGGATCGTGGGCAGCCGGGCCCCGTCGATCTGCGCGGCCTCGATGACGGGCTTGGGCACCTCGGCGAGGAACGACTGCATCATCCACACCGCGATCGGCAGGTTCATCGAGGTGTAGAGGAGGACGAGCAGCCAGATGTTGTCCAGCATCCCGGTGTTCTTGGCGAAGAGGTAGATCGGCAGGAGGCCCGCCACGACCGGCAGCATCTTCGTCGACAGGAAGAAGAAGAGCACGTCCGTCCACTTCTTCACGGGCCGCAGGGACAGGGCGTACGCGGCCGGCAGCGCGAGGACGAGGACCAGCAGGGTCGAGGCGAGCGACGCCACCGTCGAGTTGATCAGGGACGGCCAGGGGCTGGCGCCGCCGCCCGTCCCGAAGAAGTCCCGGTAGCCGTCGAGGGTGAGCGGGGCGGCGAGCGAGGGCGGGTTGGTCGCGGCGTCCTCCTCCGAGTGGAAGGAGGTCAGGACCATCCAGGCGATGGGCAGGAAGAACAGGATCCCGGCGAGCCAGGCGGTGAGGCCCAGGCCGATCCCCTTGCCGCGTGCGTGCTTCATCAGCGGGACACCTCCTCACGGAACAGGGACGAGACGACCCGCAGGGCGAAGGTCGCGATGATGATCGAGCCGATGACGACGAGGACGCCCGCCGCGGAGGCCAGACCGTTCTCGTGGGCCTGGTAGAAGCTCTGGTAGACGGTGTACGGCAGGTTCGCCGTGCCGAGGCCGCCCGAGGTGATGGTGAAGACGGCGTCGAAGTTCTGCACGATGTAGATCGAGCCGAGCAGCGCGCCCAGTTCGAGGTAGCGGCGCAGGTGCGGCAGCGTCAGATGGCGGAAGACCTGCCAGTTGCTCGCGCCGTCCATGCGGGCCGCCTCGATCAGCTCGGAGTCACGGCTCTGCAGCCCCGCGAGCAGGATCAGCATCATGAAGGGCGTCCACTGCCACACGAGGGACGCCTCGATGGCGAGGAGCGGCGTGTTGGAGATCCAGTCGGGCTGGGTCGCGGAGTCCCCGCCGACCCAGTGCAGCAGCCCGTTGAGGAGCCCGTACTCGGGGTTGTAGAGCACGTGCTTCCACAGCAGCGCGGCGGCCACGGGGACCAGCAGGAACGGCGCGATGAGGAGGGTGCGGACCAGCCCGCGCCCCTTGAACCGCCGGTTCAGGAGCAGCGCGAGGCCGAGCCCGAGGACCAGGCTCGTGAGCACCACGGTGGCGGTCAGGAGGATCGTGGTCAGGACGGACTTGCGCAGGTCGGGGTCGGTGAGGACCTCGGAGTAGTTGCCGAACCCGGTGAAGCTGCGGGCGTCGGGGTAGAGGGCGTTCCAGTCGAAGAAGGAGATCACCAGCGTCGCCACGAAGGGCAGTTGGGTCACGGCGATCATGAAGATGAGGGCGGGCAGCAGGGGAGCCCTGGTGGCCCAGGCGCGCAGCCGGTTCGACGGTGGCGGGGTCTTGGGGGTGGGCACGCGCGTGTGCCGCACGGTGGTGGTGCTCGCGGTGGCGGTCATCGTCCCTCGTACTCCTCGGAGATCTTCTCGGCGAGGTCCTGCGATGTCTTGAGGGCCGACTCGACGGACTGGCGTCCGGCGATGGCCGCGCTGATCTCCTGGGAGACCTTGGTGCCGAGGTCGGTGAACTCGGGGATGCCCACGAACTGGATGCCGGGCGCCGGGCGGGGCTGCACGCCGGGGTCGCGGGGCCTGGCTCCTTCGATGGCGGCGCGGGTGACGTCCTGGAAGGCGGCGGCCTCCTCGCGGTACGCGGGGTTGGCGTAGGTCGAGGCGCGCTTGCCAGCGGGGACGTTCGACCAGCCGATCTTCTCGCCGACGAGCTTCTCGTACTCCTTGCCGGAGGCCCAGGAGATGAACTTCCAGGCCTTGTCCGGGTTGCGCGAGGCCTTCTGCATGCCCCACGCCCAGGTGTAGAGCCACCCGGAGTTCTCGGTCTTCGCCACGGGGGCGGGGACGTAGCCGATCTTGCCCTTCACCGGGGACTTCGCGGACTCCAGCGATCCGGCGGCGGCCGTGGCGTCGTACCACATGGCCGTCTTGCCCTGGGTGAGGTTGTTGAGGCACTCGGCATAGCCGGACTGCGCCGCTCCGGACTCGCCGTGCTCGCGGACGAGGTCTACGTAGAAGCGGGTTGCCTTCTCGAACTCGGGGGAGTCCAGGCGGGCCTTCCAGTCCTTGTCGAACCAGGTGCCCCCGAAGGTGTTCACCACGGTCGTCAGTGGCGCCATCACCTCGCCCCAGCCGGGCAGTCCGCGCAGACAGATGCCCTTCATCCCCGGCTCCTTGCCGTCCACGCGGGCGGCGAGGTCCGCCACCTGCTGCCAGGTGGGGTGCTTCGGCATGGTCAGGCCGGCCTTCTCGAAGACGTCCTTGCGGTACATCAGGAAGGACGACTCTCCGTAGAAGGGCTGTCCGTAGAGCTTGCCGTCGTTGCCGGTGAGCGACTGGCGCATGGGCGGCAGGATGTCCTTCTCGTCGTACGCCCTGTCCTTGCGCGCGTACGAACCGACCTCGTGCAGCCAGCCGTTCCTGGCGTAGATCGGTATCTCGTAGTTGCTGAGCGTCGCGACGTCGTACTGGCCCGCCTGGTTGGCGAAGTCCTGGCTGATCTTGTCGCGGACGTCGTTCTCGGGCAGGACGGTGAAGTTCACCTTGATGCCCGTCTCCTTGGTGAAGTGGGCGGCGGTGAGCTTGCGCAACTCCATCATCTGAGGGTTGTTCACCATGAGGACGTTGACGGAGTCGCCTGAACCCGCCCCGCCGGCGCCGGCCCAGCAGCCGGCGAGCAGCGGGACGAGCAGCGCCCCTGCGGCGGCCGCGGCGAGCGTGCGCGGCCTCCGTCGGCTCGGGGTTCGCATGAAAGCTCCTGAGGGTGTTTCGGGGCGTGCGGGACCCCGGATCGGCGTACGAGGGAGGGGAGGGGAGGAGAGGGAAGGGGTGTTCGTGCGGGTGGGTGTCAGACGCGCAGGACCTGCGGGCCCAGGAGGGAGTAGCGGTGTGCTTCGGACACGGGAAGACGGCTGCTCGTGACGATCGTGTCGAGGTCGCCGATCCCCGCGAACCGGCAGAAGCTCGTCGCCCCGAACTTCGTGTGCACACCCATGAAGACCGTGCGCCGCGACGCCCTGATGGCCTGCGCCTTCACCTCGCTGACGGCGGGATCGGGGGTCGTCAGGCCGTGTTCGCGGGAGATGCCGTTGGCGCCGATGTACGCCAGGTCGATGACGAATCCGGCGAGCATGCGGGTCGTCCAGTGGTCGACGGTCGCGAGCGTGCCGGGCCGCACCCGGCCGCCCAGGAGCAGCACGGTGATGTTCTCGGCCTCGGCGAGGGATCCGGCGGTGGCCAGTGAGGCGGTGACGACGGTGAGCGGGCGGCCCGCCGCGGCCGCGGGCAGCGACTCGGCGATCAGCTGCGGGGTGAAGCCCTCGTCGACGAAGACGGTCTCGGCGTCGCCGAGGAGTTCGGCGGCGGCAGCGGCGATGCGCCGCTTCTCCGGGACGTGCATGGTCGTGCGGAAGGCGAGGGTGGTCTCGAAACCCGCGCTCTCCACGGGGTAGGCGCCGCCGTGGGTGCGGCGGACCAGGCCGTGGTCCTCCAGGGCCCGCAGATCGCGGCGGACGGTCTCCTTGGCGACGCCGAGCTCCCCGGCGAGGGCCGTCACGTCGACGGAGCCGGCGTGCCGGGCCGCGTTGACGATCCGCCGCTGACGTTCCTCCGCGGTCATCGGCGCCACCTTCTTCCCCTGGGTCTGCGGACTGCGCGGTGCCCGTTCGGGCCCTGTGGGGAAGTTCTACAGCGCGGACGAGGGGGGTTACCAGGCTCCGAGCGGGCACGATGCTGCCCGTATCTGCCCGCTTGGCGGGGCGGGGGCCAGTGGGGCGGGGTGTGGGCGTGCCCGTTTAAGGGGCCCGGGGTGCCCGTTCGGTGCCCGAACGGGTCGACGCGTCGGTACGGATGTGCGGACGTACGGCCGCCGCGTCAGTACGGCCACACAGGCGGGTTCGTGCAGAAGTGGCCGCCCAGGTGCGCGTGGTCCGGGTTCGCGGGGTCCAGTTCGCCCTGCTCGGCGACGAGCTTCGGCGCGTACCGCTCGGAGTCGTCCTGAGGGTCGTAACCGAGCGCCCGCGCGGAGGCGAGGTCCCACCACAGGCGGGTGTTGGCCGACGAGCCGTACACCACGGTGTGCCGCACGTCCTCGGCGGTGAGGGCGGCGTGGAAGAGCCGGGCCCCGTCGTCGGGGCTCATCCAGACCGACAGCATCCGTACGCTCGTCGGCTCGGGGAAGCACGATCCGATGCGGACCGACACGGTCTCGATGCCGTGCTTGTCCCAGTAGAACTGGGCCAGGTCCTCGCCGAAGGACTTCGACAGGCCGTAGAAGGTGTCGGGGCGGCGGGGGGTGTCGACCGGGATGAGCGGGTCGTCGCCCCGGGGCCGCGGGGTGAAGCCCACGGCGTGGTTGGAGGAGGCGAACACGATCCGCCGGACACCCTCCTCGCGGGCCGCCTCGTACAGGTTGTACGTGCCCTCGATGTTGGCCTTCAGGATCTTGTCGAAGGTGGACTCCAGGGAGATGCCCGCGAGATGGAGGACCGCGTCGGTCCCGCGCACGGCGTCGCGCAGGGCGTCCCGGTCGGCGAGGTCGGCCGTGCGGGCCCGCGGCTCGTCGTCGATGGGGCGGGCGTCCAGGAGGCGCAGGTCGTAGCCGTACGCGGGCAGGAGGCCGCGCATCAGGGTGCCGAGGCCGCCGGCGGCGCCGGTGAGCAGGACGGTGCGGGGAGCGGGCATGCGGGTCTCCTCGGGCGGCGCGTACTCATGCGCGTACGGGATTCACATTCTTGGATGGGCGTCAAGTTAAGGATCTCCGTCGCGCGGCGTCAAGTAGGTCGCGGAGGTGGCAAATCCGCTCCTCCGTGGGGAGTTCATCCGCTTGACCGGCCCCAAGAGGGCGCCTTAGCGTGGTGGCGTTCAGAAACATGGACGTGAATCAGAAACGTGCACGCCTAGGGAGAGTCCGTGACGTCAGCTTCCCTCGCTTCCCGACTCCGCGTCCCCAGCGGGCCGCTGTTCTTCCCGGTCACCGCGTACGGGCCCGACGGCTCTCTCGACCTGGAGACCTTCCGCGCCCACGTGCGCGGCGGCATCGAGGCCGGCGCGGCGGCCGTGTTCGCCTGCTGCGGCACGGGCGAGTTCCACGCCCTGACGCCCGAGGAGTTCCAGGAGTGCGTCGCCGCCGCGGTCGACGAGACGGCGGGCCGGGTGCCGGTGGTCGCGGGCGCCGGCTACGGCACCGCGCTCGCCGTGCGGTACGCGCGCCTCGCCGAGGAGGCGGGCGCCGACGGACTGCTCGCCATGCCCCCCTACCTCGTCGTCGCCGAGCAGGAGGGGCTCGTCCGGCACTACACGGAGCTGGCCGCCGCCACCTCCCTCGACGTCATCGTCTACCAGCGGGACAACGCCGTCCTCACTCCGGAGACGGTCGTCGAACTCGCCCGCGCGGACGGGATCATCGGCTTCAAGGACGGCCTCGGCGACATGGACCTGATGCAGCGCACGGTCAGCGCCGTGCGCGCCGAGGTGCCGGGCGACTTCCTGTACTTCAACGGCCTGCCGACCGCCGAGCTCACCGGCCTCGCCTACCGCGGCATCGGCGTGACCCTCTACTCCTCGGCGGTCTTCTGCTTCGCGCCGGACATCGCGCTCGCCTTCCACCGCGCGTTCAACGCCGGTACGCCGGAGGGGGACGCCCTGGTGAACCGCCTCGTCGACGGCTTCTACCGGCCCTTCGTGGAGCTGCGCGCCCTCGGCAGGGGGTACGCGGTCTCCCTCGTCAAGGCGGGCGTGCGGCTCGGCGGTCTGGACGTCGGGCCCGTGCGGCCGCCGCTGCACGAGCCGGCCGGCGAACACGTCAAGCGGCTCGCCGAACTCGTCGAGCAGGGCCGGGAACTGCTCGGGACCGGGCACCCGGGGGCGGGCGCGTGAAGGCCGCCGCGTTCCTCTACCCGTGGGACGTCGTCGGCGACCCCGACGCGCCCGCACGCCTCGCCGACCTCGGCATCCGCCAGGTCACCCTCGCCTCCGCCTACCACTCCACGCGCGCGCTGACGCCGCGCCACCCGCGCCACCGCATCGTCACGGCCGCGCACGCCGCCGTTTTCTACCCGCCGGGCGACCGCTGGCAGGGGCGCGAGCTGCGGCCGTACGCGGCCGGGGACTGGGCGCCGGGCGACGCCTACGGGGAGGCGGCGCGGGCCCTTTGCGACGCCGGGCTCGACGTGCACAGCTGGGTGGTCCTCGCCCACAACTCCCGTATGGGCGACGAGCATCCGGCGACCTCGGTGGTCAACGCCTACGGAGACCGCTATCCCTGGGCGCCCTGCATCGCGCAGCCCGCCACGCGCGCGTACCTCGTCGACCTCGCGGTGGAAGCCGCTGTACGCCCGGGGGAGGAGACGCGCGGCACCGAACTGGAGTCCTGCGGCTGGTACGGCCTCGCGCACCTGCACGCCCACGACAAGATCGGCGGCGTCGCCCTGGGGGAGGCCGGGCAGTACCTGATGTCGCTCTGCTTCTGCGGCGCCTGCCGGGAGGGGTACGCGGGACAGGGACTCGATCCCGACCAACTGGCGGTCACCGTGCGCCGGGCGCTGGAGCCGGTGTGGCGCGGCGGCGAGGAGGGGGGTGGATGGCCCGCCGTCGAGAAGCTGCTCGGCGCGGACCGGGCGGCGGCCACGCGCGCGTGGCGCGAGGAAACCGCCCGCACCCTCCAGGGGACCGTCGTCGCCGCCGTCCGCGCGGCGGCCCCGACCGGGTTCCAGGTACTGCTGCACGCCGACCCAGTGACCCACCACTGCGGAGCCAACGCGGGCGTCGACCCCGGGCACATCCTCTCCGTGGCCGACGGTGTGGTCGTGCCCTGCACGGGCGGGGCGCACCTCCTGGAGCCGTTCGCCGCGCGCGCCGCGGACGGGGTGGTCCTGGCGGCCAACCTCACCGTGGTGAGCGGCATGGGCGGCAGCCCCGCGACCCTCGCCGCCGACGCGGCGCGCGCGGCCGAGCTGGGCGCCACGGAACTGCGGCTCTACCACGCCGGTTTGGCCTCGGACGCCGACCTCGCGCACGTCGCGGAGGCCCTGTCGCACGCCGAGTGATCACCGATACGATCCGCGCACCACTACCGTCACTCCCGTACCACGGGACAGAGGGGGAAGAGTGCGCAACAAGGGGATATCCGCGCTGGTCTGCGCCGGAGTGATGGCGGGCGCCGCGGCGCTCGGCGCCGCACCGTCCGCGGCGGCGCAGGCGCCGACGGCAGCTCACGAGGAGGCCGCGGCGACCGGCAAGGAGACCGCAGCCGGAACCACCGCGTCCGGCATCCGCGAGCGCCTGGAGCGAATACCGGGCATGACGGTCGTCTCCGTGGCGGACAAGGAGGGTCACCCCCTCTACACGCTCACGTACAAGCAGCCCGTCGACCACCGCAGGCCCCACGGCGCCACCTTCACGCAGCGCGCCACGCTCTGGCACAAGGCCACGGACAAGCCGACGGTTTTGTACACCGGCGGCTACACCCTCGCCGGCGGCACCACCGCCCTCACCAAGCTCATCGACGCCAACCAGGTCAGCGTCGAGCACCGCTACTTCGCCGAGTCACGGCCCAAGGGCGCCGCGGGCGACGACTGGTCCAAGATGACCGTCGAGCAGGAGGCCGCGGACGAGCACCGCCTCACCCGTGCCCTGCGCGGCATCGAGAAGGGCAAGTGGCTCGGCACCGGCGCCAGCAAGGGCGGCATGACCGCGACGTACCACGAGCGCTTCTACCCCGAGGACCTCGACGCGGTCGTCGCGTTCGTCGCGCCGAACGACGCGGACAACCGCGACGACTCCGGCTACGAACGCTTCTTCAGGACGGTCGGCACCAAGGAGTGCAGGAACGCGCTGAACGCCGTGCAGCGCGAGATGCTCGTACGCCGTGACGCGCTGCTGCCGCGCTTCGAGAAGGAGGCCGCGGCGGAGGGCCACACCTTCCACGAGACCCTCGGCACCACCGACCGCGCCTACGAGTTCGCGGTCCTGGACCAGGTGTGGAACTTCTGGCAGTCCGGCACCGCGGCCGACTGTCCGACCGTGCCCGACGCGAAGAAGGCCACCGACGACGAGCTCTACTCCTGGTCGAAGGAGCACGGCTTCAGCGTCTACCGCGACCAGGAACTCGGCACCAACGGCACAGGCCCCTACTACCGCCAGGCAGCCACCCAACTCGGCTGGGCCGACCTCAGGTTCACCCACCTCAAGGACGTCCGCCACTACCCGGACGTCTACCAGCCCAACTCGGTGCTGCCCGCCGCCATGCGCGGCACGTACACCAACAGGACCATCGCGGACGTCGACCGCTGGGTGAAGAAGCGCGGTCACCGCATGATGTTCGTCTACGGCGAGAACGACCCGTGGAGCGCCGAGAAGTTCACCCCGAGCCACCACGACTCGTACCGCTACGTGGTCCCCGGCGCCAACCACGGCGCCTCGATCGCGAAACTCCCCGCGGCCGAGCAGGCGAAGGCGGTCGCGACCATCAAGCGCTGGGCGGACGTGAAGTAACCCGGTCCTCCCGGGACCTCAGCAGGGGTGCGGCTATCAGTAGGCGTGCCCCTGCCAGTGCCGGGAGGAGGATCGCCAGGTCGACGGTCTCCACCAGGGCCGCGCCCGTCGCGATGCCGAGGGCGGTCGGGGCGAACATCAGCGTGTTCGCCGTGGCCGCCACCCGGCCGAGGAGCGCGTCCGGTGTCTCGCGCTGTACCGCCGTCAGGCCCGCGATCAGGACGCACGGCAGTCCGGCGCCGTTCGTGAGGCTTCCGGCGAGGGCCGTCGCGTCGTTCGGGATCGCGGAGAGCATCGCCGCGAGGGCGGTCAGGGCGATGCCCGCGCCGCCGAACCGGCGCGCCCCGAGCCGGCGGATCAGTGACCCCGACGCCACGCCCACCGCGACGGAGCCGACGCCCTGGGCGACGTACAGGACGCCCGTGTAGGAGGGGGAGCGGCCGAGGTTCTCGACGATGGCGTAGACCGTCGCGCCGCTGATGCCCGAGGTCAGCATCGTCAGGCCGCCCGCCACCACGAGGGGGCGCAGGCGCGTGTGGTTCCGGAGGTAGCGGGCTCCCTCCGCCGTTCTTTCGCGCAGGGGCGTGGGGTCGGGCGGCGGTGTGGTCTCGCTGACCCGCAGCAGTGCGAACATGCCCGCCGCGAGGACGAACGTCACCGCGTCCAGGAGGGCCACCCGTGCGCCCCCGTACGCGGCGAACAGGCCCGCCCCCGCGAGCGGTGCCACCAGCTTCATGCCCTCGTTCGCGGACATCCGCAGGCCGTTGAAGTCGCCGAGGAGCTCCTTGTCGAGCGCCGTCGCGGACAGGGCCGCCTCCGCCGCGTCGGTGACGACGCCGCACGCGCCGTACACCACGAGGACCGTGAAGAGGATCCACAGCCGGGCCGACGTGTCCACCGTGTACAGGGAAAGGAGCAGCACGCCCAGGGCCAGGTTCGCGGTCACCAGGAGCGGTCTGCGGCGCGTGCGGTCGGCGAGGGTGCCGAGGAGCGGGCCGGTGAGGGTGGGGGCCCACAGGGCGAGCTGGCAGAGGGCGGCGAGTCCGTCCGAACCCGTCAGCTCCTTCACCCAGATCCCGGAGGCGAGCCACAGCGCGGAGGTCCCGAAGCCGGAGACCAGCACGGCGCCCAGGTACAGGCCCGCGTTGCGGTCCCGCAGGACGCGTCCGATCGAAGTTTCCATGGGTGGTGATGGTGGTGACTAAGGGGCCCTGTCGGGTATTGGGTGACTTCCCGAGCGGAGCGCGATGAGTTCGGGGCGCGGGGGCGGTCTGCAAGGGGAGACGTACCGTATTCGCATCCTCAGAAGGACATCCCATGGCCGACATGTTCGACTTCGGGCCGCAGGCCCGCCTCGTGGCGCGGGTCGCCGAGCGCATCACCGACGAGCAGCTCGCGGCGCCCACCCCCTGCCCCGAGTACGCGGTGCGCAATGTTCTGGGCCATGTGCTGGGCCTCTCCCACGCCTTCGACCGGGCCGCGCACAAGGACTTCGTGCCCGAGCTCGACCGCGACCCGGGCAGCACGCTCCCGGACATCGGTCCGGGCTGGCGCGCGGACCTGCCGAAGGCCCTCGCCGCCCTCGTCGACGCCTGGCGCGACCCGGCGGCCTGGGAGGGCATGACCCGCGCGGGCGGCCTCGACCTGCCCGGTAAGGTCGCCGGACTCGTCGCCCTCGACGAACTCGTCGTGCACGGCTGGGACCTGGCGCGCGCCACCGGCCAGGAGTACGCCCCCGACGAGGCGAGCCTGCGGGCCGCCGAGGCGCTCCTCACGCCCGCCGAGGGCGGTGACGGGGGCGACAGCGGGTTCTTTGGGGCGCCCGTTTCCGTCGCCGACGATGCTCCCCTCCTCGACCGCGTGATCGGCCTGAGCGGGCGCGACCCCCGCTGGGAGGCGCGGTCCTGACCCAGGTATGGATCAGGTAAAGGGTCGGCCCGCGGTCTCCCCAGGGACGGGTTGATGCGCGTAGACAGTCCTTGACCTGCCCGAACCCTGATGCGGAGACGCAATACATGCGCAAGTCCCTACGTGTGGCCGGCCTGGCCACTGCCTGCACCGTCGCCGGCGCCGCCCTCTACGCCACCGGCGCCGCCAGTGCCGACCAGGCCCGGCCCCGGCCCACCAAGGAGCCCCACAACATAGGCCTGCTCGTCGGCGAGATCGACGAGTACTACGGCGCGTCCAAGGGCGCGGACGGCGTCTGGAAGTCCTCGCCCGACAGCCCGTACGCCAAGGACCTGGCCCGCATCCAGGCCAGGGCGAAGAAGGACATCAGGAAGGCCGCGCGGCACCCGCACCGCGGTCACGGCAAGAAGCCGGCCATCGTCCTCGACGTCGACGACACCGCGCTGCTCAGCTTCGATTATGAGAAGACCGCCAACTACGTGTACGACAACGACAGTTGGGACGCGTACGTCAAGGCGGCCAAGCGCCCCGCGGTCTTCGGCATGCCCGAACTCGTGGCGTACGCGAAGCGCCACGGCGTCGAGGTCTTCTTCCTCACCGGCCTCGCCGAGTCGCAGCGCGAGGGCGCCGTCACCAACCTCGCCAAGGCGGGCTACAGGACGCCGCTCGACCGCACGCACGTGTTCACCAAGAACAAGCCGAACCCGCCCGCCTACCTGAGCCACTGCGCCACGCCGGACGCCTGGAAGTGCGACACCGTCCAGTTCAAGGAGGGCACGCGCAAACACATCGAGTTCACCGGCTACAACATCATCGGCAGCTTCGGCGACCAGGTCTCCGACCTCGCCGGCGGTTACGCGGACCGGACGTACAAGCTCCCGAACCCGACGTACTTCGTGGGTTAGACGCACTCCGCGGGAGGGCGCGGTAGCGGCGGTCGAGGAGTCGCACAGCGAGATAGGTTGTAATCCTGACTAGGTCGGCATACGGTCTAGGTAGCTCAGTCGCTCAGGGTAGGGGGAACCTCATGACCATCTCGCCGGACTTCTCGGCCGCCTCGACGGCCGTCACCGCCGTGTTCGCCGCATATCTGCTCCTCGGCGAGCCGTGGGCCGGACGACGGATGTACGGCTCGCTGGCCCGCCGCAGGGACACCGAACCCCGCGCCCTGGTCCGCTACTTCGGGCTCGTCCTCACCCTCTGGTGGGCCTTCGCCGCCCTCGCCGTCGCGGTCCTGCTGCTCTCGCCCGGCGCGGACGCCGCCGACTTCGGCCTCACGGCGCCGGACCGGCCCGTGTACGTCGTCACCGGCATCCTCCTCGCCGCCGCGATCGTCGCCGCCTCCGGGCGGAACTTCCACGACCTCACCCAGCGGGGCAGGAACGTGCCGGGGCTGGCCTCCATCGAGGCGATGCTGCCGCGCACCGCCGAGGAGCGCAGGTTCGCGATCGCCGTCGCCGTCACCGACGGCGTCGGCGCCGAACTCGTCTACCGCGGCCTCCTCATCGCCTTCGGCGTCGGAGCGCTCGGCCTCGACCTCTACGCGGCGGCGGCCCTCTCGGTCCTCGTCTACGCGGTCGCCGGGTTCTACCAGGGCTACCGGGGCGTCCTCGCCTTCGCGCTCCTCGGCGCGGTGTTCACCGGCCTCTACCTCGCCACGGGCAGCCTCCTGCTCCCCGTCGCCGTGCACGTCTTCCTCTCCGTACGCGATCTGACGCTGCCCGCGCCGGAGAAGCCGCGCGTCGCGCACGAAGCCGCCGTCTGAAGGAGAGATGTGACGTGACGACCGACCGCCGCGCCAGCTGGTTCAAGGGCGTCCTCGACCTGCTGGTGCTCGCCGCCCTCACCGACGGCGAGAGCTACGGCTACGAGATCGCCAAACAACTCGGAGCCGCGGGCTTCGGCCAGATCAAGGGCGGCACGCTCTACCCCGTGCTCAACCGCCTGGAGGAGGCGGATCTGGTCGCCGCGGAGTTCCGGGTCACCGAGAAGGGGCCCGGCCGGCGCTACTACCGGCTCACCGACGCCGGGCGCGAGACCCTCGGCGAACAGGGCGGGCTGTGGCTCGCCTTCGACGGATCCGTACGCGAGGCCCTCGCGAAGGCGGGAGTGGAACCACGATGACCACGCAGAACACGCCCTCCGCGCCGTACATGCGGGACGGCTACCTCATCGACCTCGCCGAGCGGCTCCGGGCACGCGGCCTGCCCGCCGACCGCGTCGAGACGACCGTCACGGACCTCGCCGCGCACCTCGAAGAGTCCGGGGCCGAGGACGCGGAGGCCGAGTTCGGGCCCGCGGACGAGTTCGCCGCCCAGCTGGTGCCCGACACGGGGGTGCGGGCACCAGGGGCGGCGGATCGGCCGGACGCCACGGTGGAGACCTGGCGCTGGACCGCCGACACCTACGTCGACGAGAAGCTCCTCAACCGCTTCGGTGACGAGGGCTGGGAGGTCGAACGCGTCGACGCCATCGGCCGCTTCGTCAGCCACCGGGACCTGGCGCAGCCGCAGCGCTGGGAGTACCGGCGCGAGCTCGTCACGCGCGGGCGCGAGGGCCTCGACGAGCGGCTCGCCCCGGACGGCTGGGAGGCCTGCGGGACATGGGTGATCTACGCCTGGTTCAAGCGGCCGCGGGCGGCGAGCCTCGGGCCGGGCGCCCGGGTGGAGTCGCCGCCGCCGGTGCCGGAGCGGTCCCGCTTCTTCAGCCGCAAGTTCTACGTGCTCCTCGCGGTGCTCGCCCTCGCGGTGGCCGTCGCCGGTGTCTCCGCGGCCGTCGGCGACGGGGACGCGAGCTCCGGGCTCGGGCTCGTGGTGGGGATGTTCGCCGGGGCGGGCACGGTCGTGGGCCTGGCGTGGGCGCTCCAGATGTGGCGAGGGCGCCGCCCCTGACCCGGGGGAGCGGGCGGGGCGGCGCCTCGGGGGAGGGCGGCGTCGGACGGGTGCGCGCGCGGCGGGCGCAGGACGTCAGGTGCGCGGCCTCAAGACGTCGGGCGGCCGCGGTCGTGCCGTCGTCCGCTCAGGACTTCAGCCCCGCCGCCATCATCGCCTTCGCGATCGGCGCCGCCAGGCCGTTGCCGCTGACCTCGTCGCGCGCCGCGCTCGACGACTCGATCATCACCGCGACCGCCACCTCCTTGCCGTCGCTGCCCTTCGCGTACGACGTGAACCAGGCGTACGGCGTCTTGCTGTTGTTCTCGCCGTGCTGCGCCGTACCGGTCTTGCCGCCCACCGTCGCGCCGCTGATCCGCGCGTTGGTGCCGGTGCCCTTCTCGACGACCGTCTGCATCGCGGACTGCAGGCCCTCGGCGGTCGACGCGTCCATCACGCGCTGGGAGGTGCCGTCGTCGTACTTCTCCAGGACGTCGCCGCCGGAGTCGCTGATCTGCGACACCATGTGCGGCTTGGCCAGCACGCCGCCGTTGGCGATGGCCGCCGAGACCATCGACATCTGCAGCGGCGTCGCCGTGACGTCGAACTGGCCGATGCCGCTGAGCGCCGTCTGCGCCTTGTCCATGTCGGAGGGGTAGACGCTCTTGCCGGCGCGCACCGGTACGTCCAGCTTGTCCGTGTTGAAGCCCATCTTGTCCGCCATCGCCTTGACCTTGTCCTGGCCCAGGTCGACGGCCATCTTCGCGAAGACGTTGTTGCAGGAGTACTGGAGCGCGGTGCGGATGTTCGCGTTCTCGCAGGGGGCCGACTGGTTCTCGTTCTTGAGGACCGTCCGGGTGCCGGGCAGCGTGTACGGGTTGGGGCTGCTCGTCCGCTCGTCCACCGAGCCGTAGAGACCGTCCTCCAGGGCTGCCGCCGCGACGACCAGCTTGAAGGTGGAGCCCGGCGGGAGCGGCTGCCGCAGCGCGCGGTTGACCATCGGCTTCTCCTTGTCGGTGGTCAGCTCCTGCCACGCCTTGGAGTCCGTGGAGCCGCTGATCCTCGACGGGTCGTACGACGGGGTCGAGACCATGCCGAGGATCTTGCCGGTCTTCGGGTCGATGGCCACCGCCGCGCCCTTGGTGTCGCCCAGCGCCTTGTACCCGGCCTTCTGCACCGCCGGGTCGATCGTCGTGATCACGTCACCGGGGTCGGCCCGCTTGTTGGTGAGCGCGTCCAGGGGGTTCTTCAGGCGGTTGTCGGTGCCGTCGAGCAGGTCCTTGTAGATGCCTTCGAGCTGCGTGGCGCCGTACACCTGCGAGCTGTAGCCCGTGATCGGCGAGTAGAGGTCGCCGTCCTTGTAGGTGCGCTTGTACGCGAGGTCCCCTCCCTTCGTCCGTTGCGAGCCGGTGATGGCCTCACCGCCCACGATGATGTCGCCCAGCGGATTCGCGTACTGCGCCATCACGTTCCGCCGGTTGTGCTTGTCGTCCGCGAGAGCCGTCGAGTCGTGGAACTGCACCCATGTCGCCCGCAGCAGCAGGGCGAGCACGAGCAGCAGCGCGAAGACCGAGGCACGCCTGATCGTCTTGTTCATCCCGTGGGATGACGAACGGAGGGGAGGGTTTCGTTCCCTTCTGGCGTGCTTGAGACCCTTTTCTCATTCAGTCCTCATGTGCCGGCCGCGCGGGTCAGCCGGTCTTCACGAACCCCGCCTCGAACGCCGCGATGACCGCCTGCGTGCGGTCCCGCGCCCCCGTCTTGGCGAGGACGGCCGCCACGTGCGTCTTCACCGTCGCCGCGCCCACGCCCATCCGCGCCGCGATCTCCGCGTTGGTCAGGCCCGCCGCCATCAGCCGCAGCACCTCGCTCTCGCGGCCGGTGAGCCGGGCCACCCAGGCGGGCGGCGCGGGCTCGGCGCGGCCGTACTCGGCCGCCAGGGCGCGGACCGCCGCGGGGAAGAGCAGCGAGTCGCTGCGCGCGACGAGCCGGACCGCCTGGACGAGGTCGTCCGCGTCCGCCCGCTTCAGGAGGAACCCGGCGGCGCCCGCGCGCAGCGCCTCGTACACGTACGCGTCGTTCTCGAAGGTCGTCACGACGACGACGCGCGGCGGCGCCGGCATCGTCCGCAGGATCTGCTCGGTGGCGCGGATGCCGTCGACCTCCGGCATGCGGACGTCCATCAGGACCACGTCGGGCTTCAGGTCCCGGACGACGGAGACGGCCTCGGCGCCCGTCGCCGCCTCGCCGACCACGTCGATGCCCTGCTCGGCCGAGAGGATCGCGCGCAGGGCGGTGCGGACCATGCGTTCGTCGTCGGCGAGGACGACCTTGATGGCGTTCGCGGTCATGGGTGCCCTTTCAGAGGAAGTCGTACGTCCAGTCGCCACATGCCGTCGTGGGGGCCCGCGGTCGCCGTGCCGCCGAGCAGCCGGGCCCGGTCGGCGATGCCGCGCAGACCGTGGCCGCCGCCGGGCCGGGAGGCGGCGGCGCGGGACGGGAGCGGGTTCTCGGCGGTGACGCTCAGATCGGCGGCGTCCACGGCGATGCGCAGGGTGACGGAGGTGGCGTCACCGCCGTGCCGCAGCGCGTTGCTCAGGGCCTCCTGGACGATGCGGTAGGCCTCGCGGGAGACCTGCGGCGGCAGGGCGTCGGGGTCCGCGTCGACCGTGGCGGACACGCGCAGGCCGCCCGCGCGGGTGCGGCGCAGCAGATCGTCGAGGTCGGCGGCGAGCGTCGGCGCGGGGGCCGCGGGACGGGCGCCGGTGCCCTCGCCGGTCTCCCGCAGCACGCCGAGCACGGCGTCCAGTTCGCCCACCGTGCGGCGCGTGGTGTCCTCGATGGCGGCGAGCGCCTCGCGCACGAACTCCACGTCGTGGTCGAGGACCCGGCGGGCCGCGCTCGCCTGGAGCGTGACGGCGCTCAGGGCGTGGCCGACCGAGTCGTGCAGTTCGCGCGCGAGGCGGTTGCGCACGGCGAGGTCGGCGGCGCGGCGCTCGGCGGCCGCGAGCCGGTCGGCGGGTGTCGGCCCGAGCAGGCCGGGCGCCCGGCGCGCGAGGAGCCCGCCGGCCGCGGCGGCGCAGGCGGCGAGCGCGGCGAACGCGAGCAGGCCGACGACGGGGGAGAGCGCGAGCCACCAGGGTTCGTCGAAGAACGGGGGCGCCCCGGTGCTGTCGTCCCGCAGCGCGGGGACGAACGGCAGCGCGACGAGGAACGCGGCGAACGGCGGCAGGGCCAGCGACATGCCGCTGATGACCCCGCCGAGGCCGAGGTGCAGCGTGAACCAGGCGACGGTGCGGCCGCGCGCCGCGCGGGTCCGTGCGGGGCCGTCCGCGAGCGACTCGTCCGGCACCGCGCACAGGGCGCGTACGGCGGCCACGGACATGGGCCTGGTCAGCGGGAACAGCGCGGTGATCGCGGCGAGCGGAAGACCCACCGCGAACGCGCTGAGCTGGGCGCCGAACGAGCCGAGGAACGTCTTGTCGCCGAAGAGCGGCCCGACCACGACGGAGCCGACGAAGACGTACGGCATGGCGAGGGCGCCACCGAGGATCAGATGGATCCACCGGCGGCGCGTCCGGTGCCCGAACAGGGCGGTGACGAGCGGCTTCACGCCGTGGCCCCCGCGCCCTGTCCCAGGAAGCGCGCACCGGCCGCGGCCACGAGCAACCCGGTGATCATCTGCACAGCGTAGGCCAGAACCATCGGGCCGGTGGGTCCCCCGGTGAGGTCGTCCACGGGCCCCGTGAGCGAGGCGGCGAGCAGCCAGCCGCCCCAGCAGCCCACCGCGCCCGAGCCCACCCAGAGGAGGGCGAGCGGCACTCTCACGGGCAGCGCGGGCAACCGCCGGAAAACGAGCACGAGGGCGCCGCCCACGGCCGCCGCGAGGTGGACCACGTCCAGGACCTCCAGTACGTGGAAGCCGCCCGTGCGCTCCCCGGCCCGCGCCTCGCCGAGCCCACGGTGGAGCCGGCGGCCCAGAGGGCGTGCAGCGTGGCGGGGAAGAGGGCGAGCAGCGAGGCGACGGCCACGGCGACGCGCGGCCACGCGCCGTCGGCGGACGGCAGCCCGCCCACCCGTCCGCGCCACAGGTGCCCCCAGCGGTCCCGGGCGTAGAGGGCGAAGAGAATCCCGAGGGCGAGGCCCTGCGCGATGAACCCGGTGTACACGACGCCGAAGACCCAGCCGTCGAGAAACGGCTCGTCCCCGCTGCCGCCCGACGAGCCGCCGGCGCCGCCGAACGCCTCGACCGCGAGCTGCAGCGGATATCCGGCCATGATCGGCGTCAACAGCCCGGTGGCGACCCACATCGGTGCGAGGAGCAGCCAGGCGGGTGTCCGCAGCCCCCACGGCCGGGTCAGCAGCAGGGCGAGCACGATGACGCTCGCGTCCATGAGGACGGTGAGGCCGTTGGCGACGATCATCGTCGCCCGGTGCTCCAGCAGCGGACTGCCGTCGGGGATCCCGGGACGGCTCCCGCAGATCCAGGCGACCTTGAGGGCCGGATACGGGACGCATGCGACCACGGAGACGAGCCGCAGCACGCGGCGGAGCCGGCCGGTGCCGGGCGTGGAGGGCCCGGCGGTCGAAGCGGCGGGGGACAGGATCTGCGACATGCCACAACGCTCCCGCCCGGACGGCCCCCGCACGTCCTGCGCCATGACGATCCGCCTCCGCCGTGCGGCGGAGACGGCCACCCCGTGTCGCCGAGCCTCAGCCGCCGTGCAGGACGAGGACGACCTCGTCGATCTCCTTGCCGCGGGCCGGTGCGTAGCCGCGGTCCTGGGCGGAGATCCGGAAGCCGCACTTCTCCAGGACCCGTATCGACGCCGCGTTGTCCGCCGCCGCCCGGGCGAAGAGCGGGCGTTGCGGCTCCAGTTCCAGGAGGCCGCGCAGGGCCGCCGTGGCGAGCCCGCGGCCCCAGTACGCGCGGTCGATCCAGTACGTGACCTCCCGCTCGCCCGGCTCCCCGTACACCCCCGCGTTCCCCACCACGTCACCGTCCGCGAGGACCGTGCGGACGGCGATGTCGGCCGAGGTCCGCATCTTCGCCCAGTGGGCGTCGAAGGCGTCGTGGTCGGTGGGGTCCTCCGGGGTGAACGCGGCCATGTGGGCCGACTCGGGGTCGTTCATCTGACGGAAGAAGACGGGCAGATCGCTGTCGTGGACTTCGCGCAGGCTGACATCCATGGGTCAGAGCCTACGAGTTGCCAGGGTCAGCCGGTCGCGTGCGTCGAAGAGCGCGTCCTTCACCATCTGTTCGTGCGCGGGCGTGAGCCGCGCCACCGGCACGGAGCAGCTGATCGCGTCGCGCGCGGGCGTGCGGTACGGGATGGCCACGCCGAAGCAGCGGAGCCCGAGCGTGTTCTCCTCGCGGTCCACCGCGAAGCCCTGCTCGCGGACCGTGCGCAGCTCCTCGATGAGCTTCTCGCGGTCGGTGATGGTGTGCTCCGTGAGCGCGGGCAGCGTCTCGGGGAGCATCTTGCGGACCTGCTCGTCGGTGTGGGTGGCGAGCAGCGCCTTGCCGAGCGAGGTGGAGTGCGCGGGCAGGCGGCGGCCGACGCGCGTGAAGGGCCGCAGGTAGTGCTGCGACTGTCGGGTGGCGAGGTAGACGACGTTCGTGCCGTCGAGCCGCGCGAGGTGGATGGTCTCCGTGGTGTCGTCGGAGAGCCGGTCGAGGGTCGGGCGGGCGGCGGCCACGACCTCGTCGCCGTCGATGTACGACGTGCCGACGAGCAGGGCCCGCACCCCGATGCCGTACCGCGTGCCGGTCGCGTCCGTCTCCACCCAGCCGAGCTCCACCAGCGTGCGGAGCAGCATGTAGAGGCTCGACTTGGGGTACCCGACGGCCTCCTGGACCGCGGCCAGGGAGTGCATTCCGGGACGGCCCGCGAAGTACTCGAGCAATTCCACCGTCCGCACCGCCGACTTGACCTGCGCACCGCCTCCGGTCTCTCCAGTCGACATCGCCCTTGACCCCTTTGAACGCCGAGAAATAGTCTCCGAAGTCCCCGTCATTCATCAACGAAGACAGCGTTCAGCATATCGAACGGCCCTGGTGAGTGGCATACCTCTGGAAAGGGAATCCGCGGTGGCAGCAGCACCAGTCTGGAGTGTCGACCCCCGAACCGGGAAGCAGCGCGAGCAGGTTGCGGTGGAGGCCACAGCCGAAGAGGTCGACCTCGCGGTGCGCGCCGCGGCCGACGCCGCGTCCGCCCTCGCCGACCGCACGGTCCGCGCCGCCTTCCTGCGCACGGCCGCGGACCTCCTCGAAGAGGCCGAGGACCACCTCGTGGAGGCCGCGGACGCCGAGACCGCCCTCGGCCCGGTCCGGCTCACCGGCGAACTCGCCCGCACCTGCTACCAGTTCCGCGCCTTCGCGGACATCGTCGACGAGGGTGCCTTCCTCGGCATCGTCATCGACCACCCCGACGCCACGGCGACCCCGCCCATCCCCGACCTGCGCCGCTACAAGATCCCGCTCGGCGTCGTCGCCGTATACGCCGCGTCCAACTTCCCCTTCGCCTTCTCCGTGCCCGGCGGCGACACCGCGAGCGCGCTCGCCGCGGGCTGCCCCGTCGTGGTCAAGGCCCACCCCGACCACCCCGGCACCTCCGAGCTGGTCGCCTCCGTGCTGCGCAGGGCCGCCGCCCGGCACGGCGTCCCCGAGGGCGTCGTCGGCCTCGTGCACGGCTTCGACGCGGGCGTCGAACTCGTCAAGCACCCGCTGGTCTCGGGCGCCGGCTTCACCGGCTCCATCCGCGGCGGGCGCGCCCTCTTCGACGCGGCGGCCGCACGGCCCGTGCCGATCCCCTTCCACGGCGAGCTCGGCTCCCTCAACCCCGTCGTCATCACCGAGGCCGCCGCCGCCGAGCGAGCCGAGCAGATCGGCACCGGACTCGCCGGCTCCATGACGCTCGGCGTCGGCCAGTTCTGCGTCAAGCCCGGCCTGGTCCTCGCCCCCGAGGGCGCGGGCGGCGACCGGCTCGTGAAGTCCCTGACCGACGCGGTCAGCAACACCGAGTCGGGGGTGCTCCTCGACCACCGGATGCGGGACAACTTCGTCGCCGGGGTGCACGAGCGCGCCGCGCTGCCCGACGTGGACGCGCCGGTCACCCCCGGTGCGGGCGGCGAGCACACCGTCAGCGCGGGCTTCCTGACCGTCCCGGCCGCCCGACTCGCCGCCGAAGGGGCGCACGACCTGCTCCTTGAGGAGTGCTTCGGCCCGGTCACCGTCGTCGCCCGCTACGCCGACGACGCGGAGATCACCGCCGTGCTCTCCCGGCTGCCCGGCAACCTCACCGCCACCGTGCAGCTGTCCTCCGACGAGGCGGCGGGGGAGAGCGGCCGGGGCGCCGAACTGCTCGCCGAGCTCACCCCGCTCGCCGGACGCGTCCTGGTCGACGGCTGGCCGACCGGCGTCGCCGTCGCCCCCGCCCAGCACCACGGCGGCCCCTACCCCGCGACCACGTCGACCTCGACATCCGTGGGCGGCACGGCCGTCGAGCGCTGGCTGCGGCCGGTCGCGTACCAGAACACCCCCGAGGCGCTGCTCCCGCCGGAGCTGCGCGACGCCAACCCGCTGGGACTGCCCCGGCGCTACGACGGGCGCCTGCAACACTGAGCCCATGGACGTCACGATCCCCGAACTGCCCTTCCCGCTGCGCACCTACGGCCCCGACGGCGACTGGTCCCACGAGGACGGCGTCCTCACCGGCTGGGCCGGCCCCCGCCAGGACCGCTTCGTGCCCCCGACGGGCGCCGTGGTGGAGCCCGCCTCCGACGCGCCGCGCCTCCTCGGCGCCCCCGAGGGCGACTTCCAGCTGATCGCCCGCGTCACGGTCGGCTTCGCCGCCGCCTTCGACGCGGGCGTGCTGTACCTGCACGTCGGCGAGCGGGAGTGGGCCAAGCTCTGCCTGGAGCGCTCCCCGGACGAGCCCACGATCTGCACGGTCGTCACCCGCGGCCACTCCGACGACGCCAACGCGTTCGTGGTGGACGGCAGCAGCGCCTGGCTGCGCATCAGCCGTACGGGGTCGGCGTTCGCGTTCCACGCGTCCACGGACGGCGAGCGGTGGACGTTCGTGCGGATCTTCTCGCTCGGCGACGAGGAGGCGGCGGGCGCCGCGCTGGTCGGCTTCATGGCGCAGTCGCCCGTCGGGGAGGGCTGTGTGGTGACGTACGACCACATCGAGTTCCGCCCGAACTGGCCGAAGGGACTGCGGGACGGCTCGTAGGCCCGGGGGCCGTGGAGTGGTTTCAGAGCTGGACGCGGGTGCCGGTCGCGGCCGAGCGCTCGATCGCGTCGAGGAGCCGCTGGCGCCGCGCCGCGTGCGCGAAGTCCGGTGCGTGCGCGGTGCCTTCGGTGAGGTCGGCGAGGACCTGCGCGTACTGCGCCCCCACGTTGTACGCGGGCAGCCCCCGCAGCTCCCCGACGGCGGGGACGTCGAAATGGCGGGCGGGCACGGGGAGTTCGACGAGGCCGGTGTCCGTGCCGCGGCCGCCCCGCACGGACAGGGACGCCTGCTGGAGATGGCCCGAGTCCCCCGTGACCACGAGGTCGCCTTCCGTGCCGTTGATCTCCCAGTGGAAGTTCGTGCCCCGCGAGAGCCCGGCGCGGAAGTGCACCGAGGCGACGGCCCCCGAGGCGAGCCGACCGCTCACCGCGATCTGGTCGTCGACGGTCATGGCGGCCGGGCGGCCCGTGCCCTCCTCGTGCACCACGGGGCGCCGGGTCGCCAGGGTCGCGGAGACCTCGGTGAACTCGCCGAGCACCATGGAGACGGCGTCGGCGGTGTGGCCGAAGGGGATGGTCAGCATGGTCCCGCCGTTGCGCCGGTCGAGGAGGTACTCGCCGGACGGTTCGAAGACGGGTCCCCAGCGCCGCCCCGACGCCACGAGACTCGTCGACAGGACCTCCCCGACGTAGCCCTCCGCGACGAGTTCGCGCACGAACCGCACCGCGGGCGCCGAGCGGGCCTGCAGCCCCACGAACGTCCGCACCCCCGCCCGCTCCGCGGCCGCCGCCAGCTCCTCAGCCTCGGCGAGACCGTTGCCGAGCGGCCACTCGCAGAGCACCGCCTTGCCCGCGTCCAGCGCGCCGAGGACCACCTCGCGGTGCAGCGGCACCCGCACGCTCACCACGACGAGATCCACCTCGTCGCAGCGGACGAGCTCCGCCGGTGAGCTGAAGGCCAGCGGCACCCCGTACCTGGCGCCGGCGGCCCGCGCCGAGGCGTCGCTCGACGCGGCCAGCGCCCGCAGCTCATACCCGTCGAGCAGGGCCAGGGCAGGGACGTGGGAGTGCGGCGCCCAGCCGCCGCGGGCGGAGAGGCCGACGAGACCGACACGGACGGGAGAGGGGAAGGAGTTCATGGCCGGGACGGTAGGGGCCGCCCCCTGATCACCCGCAAGGGACCCAACTATATTTTGGAAACCATGACTGGTCAGACCCTTGAGGACAGCTCCACCCGGCACGACATCTACGGCTTGCTCTGCCCGGGGCGGGCGATCTTCGAGCTGCTCGTCAACAAGTGGACCGGCCTCGCCATCACCGCCCTCGAGGACGGCCCGCGCCGCTTCGGCGAGCTCCGCCGCAAGCTGGAGGGCGTCAGCCCGAAGGTGCTCACCCAGACCCTGCGCCGCCTGGAGGACCACGGCCTGGTGACCCGCACGGTCCACGCCGAGGTGCCGCCCCGCGTCGAGTACGCGCTGACCGACCTCGGCCGCGGCGCCCTGGAACCCCTCGCCCACCTGCGCACCTGGATCAGGACGAACACGGGGAGGTTCACGGCGGCGGAGTGAGGCCGGGGGAATGCGGTGCTTTGCCCGTACGTTGTCGTCAGGAGCGGAGGCCACCTCCGCACCGACCTGACGTACGACCTGAAGAGAGCCACACACATGCGCGTCGAGATCTGGAGCGACATCGCCTGCCCCTGGTGCTACGTGGGCAAGGCCCGCTTCGAGAAGGCGCTCGCCGCCTTCCCGCACCGTGACGGCGTCGAGGTCGTGCACCGCTCCTTCGAGCTGGACCCGGGGCGCGCCAAGGGCGACACCGGGCTCGTCCTGCCGATGCTCATGCAGAAGTACGGCATGAGCGAGGAGCAGGCCCGCGAGGGGGAGCGGCGGCTCGGTGAGAACGCGGCCGCCGAGGGCCTCGACTACCGCACCGAGGGCCGCGACCACGGCAACACCTTCGACATGCACCGTCTGCTGCACTTCGCCAAGGAGCAGGGCAGGCAGGACGAGCTGATCGGACTGCTCTACCGCGCGAACTTCGCCGAGGAGCGGTCCGTCTTCGCGGACGACGCGCGCGTCGTGGAGCTCGCCGTCGAGGCGGGTCTTGAGGAGGCCGAGGTGCGGGGCGTCCTCGCCGACCCCGAGCGGTACGCCGACGACGTCCGCGCGGACGAGCGCGAGGCCGCCGAGCTCGGCGCGAACGGCGTGCCGTTCTTCGTCCTCGACCGCAAGTACGGCGTCTCCGGCGCCCAGCCCGCCGAGGTCTTCACGCAGGCCCTGGAGCAGGCGTGGGGCGAGCGCGCGCCGCTCACCACGCTCGCGTCGGCCGACGGCGGCGACGCCTGCGGACCCGACGGATGCGCGGTTCCGCAGGCCTGATCCGCCGCATAAGTTGACCCCCATGGAGTCCATGGGGATCAACACCGGTACGGAATTCGCTCCCACATCGACGTATCTGAACACCGCCAGTTGTGGCCTGCTGCCGCGTCGCGCCGTCGACGCGGTCCGCGCGCTCGCCGTCGAGAACGGCGAAGGAAGGCCCGGCGGCGCCGGTGACTTCGAGGTGGTCGACGCGGCACGGGCCGCCTTCGCCCGGCTCGTCGGCGTGGCGGAGGGCCGGGTGGCGGTCGGCGGGTCCGTCGCCGTGCACGCCGGACTGATCGCCGGATCCCTGCCCCCGGGCGCCGAAGTCCTCGTCCCCGAGGGGGAGTTCGCCTCCATCGTGAACCCCTTCGTGCTGCGCGGCGACCTCAAGGTGCGGTACGCACCGCTGGACGGGCTCGCCGCGGCCGTGACGCCCACGACGGCACTCGTCTCCTTCTCCGCCGTCCAGTCCGCCGACGGCCGCGCCGCCGACCTGCCCGCCGTCCGCGCGGCGGCCGCCGCCCACGGCGCGCGCACCCTCCTCGACGCGACGCAGGCCGCGGGCTGGCTCCCGCTGGACGCCGACGCCTACGACTACACCCTCACCGGCGCCTTCAAATGGCTGCTCTGCCCGCGCGGCGTGTCCTTCCTGACCGTGCGCGAGGACGCCCAGGAGGCCCTCGCCCCGCTGCACGGCGGCTGGCTCGCCGCGGCCGACACCTGGCACTCCACGTACGGGCCGCTCGCCGAACTCGCCCCCGACGCGCGCCGGTTCGACGAACCCACCGCCTTCCTCGCCTACCACGGGGCCGCCGCGGCGCTCACCCTCGTCGAGGAGACCGGCGTCGACGCCGTCCACGCCCACGACACGGCGCTCGCCGCCCGCTACCGCGCGGGTCTCGCCACGCTGGGCCACACCCCGGTGCCGGGCGCATCGCCCATCGTCTCCGTGCCCGGACTGGCCGACCGGGCACCGGAGTTGACCCGGGCGGGCATTCTGACGTCGGCACGGGCGGGGCGCCTGAGGGCGGCGTTCCACGTGTACAACACCGAGGCGGATGTGGACCGCCTCCTCGACGTGCTCTCGGGCTGAGGCCTGGCGCGGCGGGCCGCGGGGCGCCAGGCTTGGCGGTACTACGTGGCCGCGCGGGCCGTGCGAGGTGGTGGTGCCGGTGGAGCCGTCCTCCGAGAGGCCGGGCACGTCGAACCTGCCGTCCGGCGCGGGAAGGACGCCCGTCGACGCCGAGCTGCACCGGCGGCTCGTCTACGGCGAGGAGGCGGCGCTCGCCGACGTCTACGCCGCGTACGGCGTACTCGTCCACCGCGTCGCCACCCGTGTCACCCGCGACCACACCGCCGCCGAGGACGTGACCCAGGAGGTCTTCGCCCACTTGTGGACCAGGCCCTACACGTTCGACGCGCGCCGCGGCAGCCTGCGCGGCTGGCTGTCGATGCTCGCCCACCGCCGCGCCGTGGACTGGGTGCGCGGCGAGGAACGCCACCGCAAGGCCGCCCACGCCGACGAGACCTCCCTGCGGACCGTGCCCGCGCCGGGGCCCTCCCCGGACGAGGCGATCCTGGAGCAGGAACGCTCCCTGCTCCTGCACTCCGCCCTCGCCCGGCTCCCGCTGCCCCAGCAACAGGTGGTGCACCTCGCCTACTTCGCCGGCCGCACCTACCGGCAGGCCGCCGTCGAACTCGGCATCCCCGAAGGCACCGCGAAGACCCGCCTGCGAACGGCTCTGCGCACCCTGGCCGAGACCCTCGCGGACCCACCCCTGCGAGGTGAACACCCATGACCACCCCCCACGAAGCGGTGCGCGAACTCCTCGGCGCCTGGGCCCTCGACGCCCTCATGCCGGGCGACGAGGCCGATGTCACGGAGCACCTGGGGGAGTGCGAGCGGTGCGCGGCCGAAGCGGCACGGCTGCGGGACACCGTGCGGCACCTGGACGGCCCCGAGGCGCCCGACCCCCCGCCGGACCCCGACCCCGGCACGCACGGGCTCTCCCTCGCCCTGCGCAGCCGCGCCCCCGCCCTGCGCACCGCCCCGCACGCCGCGCCCTACGCCGCGGCGGTGGCCGCACTCAAGGCGCTCCTCGGCGAGCTGGACGAGCACGGCCCGTGGGGGACACCCGTCGTCCACGAATGGGACGTGCGCGACACGGTCGCGCATCTGATCGCCGCGGACGAGCCCCTGGCCCGGCACGTCGACGGGAACCGGCGGGCGCCCGCGCGGCCCGCGGCCCCCGCGGGCCCGCCGCCCCCGTGGCGCGTCGAGTGGGCGGCACGCACCCGCGAGGTGATCCTCCGCGAACGGGACCGTACGCCCGCCCAGACCGTCTCCACGTGGCGCAACCAGGCCGTCGGACTCCTCTCGTCCCGCGCCGCCCACGACCCCGAACTCGCCGCCCGTACCGTGGTGCTGGCCGGCGGGCGGCTCCCCGTCGCCGACCACTTCCTGGCCCGCGGCTTCGAGGCGTGGGTGCACGCCGGCGACATCGGCACCGCCCTCGGCCTGCCCGTCCCTCCGCCGCCCGCCCCGCACCTGTGGCAGCTGGTCCGCTTCGCCGTCCGCATCCTCGGCCCGGCGCTCGGACCAGAGGCCCCGCCCGTCGCCCTGACGGTCTCCGGCGAAGGCGGCGAGACGGAGTGGATCCTCGGCAGCGCGGACGACCCGGTACGGGCGCAGCTGGTCCTGGACCCGGTCGACTTCTGCCTCCTGGTGGGCGGCCGCCGCACCCCCGAGGGCGTCCCGCGCGGCACGTCGGGCGACGAGTCGGCGGCCCAGCGGGTCCTGACCCGGGCGGCGTCGCTGTCCTGGCTGTAGCGCGGACGTCTCCCGTCCTCAGCCGCGTCCCTTGCGCTCCGGGCAGTCCTCCGTCTCCTTGCACAGGTTCGTCTCCACCTTCGCGAGGAGCCGTGCCAGGTCCGCGCGTTCCGTGTCGTCCAGGCCCGCCAGCGTGTGGCCCTCCAGCTCGCCCCACGCGCGTTCCACCTGCGCGAGCAGGCCGCAGCTCGCCGCGCTGGCCTCGACCAGGACCGCGCGGCGGTCGGCCGGGTCCGGGCGGCGGCGTACGTGGCCGGCCTGTTCCAGGCGCTGCAGCATCTTCGTGACCGTCGAGGGGTCGAGGTCGACCGCCTTGATCAGCTCGGACTGCCGCACCGCGCCCGCCTCCCACAGGTGCATCATCACGAACTCCTGGCCGGGGTAGAGGCCGAGCCCCTTCAGGACCTTGCCCGCGGCGATGCGATGCAGCCGGGCCACCCGGCTGACGGCGAGACTGACGGGTCCCGCGGCGGCGACCCCGGACGCCCCCGGGGCACAGACGGGGTCGGCCGGGGGTGCCTGGGCGGTGTCGGCCTTCATCGCGTGCTCCTGTTTGTCGATCGTGAGACGTCTGCCGAAAGATTACCTTGGTCGGCCAAGAAATGGGTTACAGTGGCTCTTGGCGCGAATGATTGGCCGACCACATATCTCCGCGATATCTCAGCCAGGGAGTTCTGATGACCACCGCGTTCGACCCGATCGACCTGTCCGGCACCCCGCTCCGCAACCGCATCGCCATGGCCCCCATGACCCGAAGCCGCGCCGGTGAGGGCGGTGTCGCCACCGACCTGACCGCGGAGTACTACGCGCAGCGCGCCTCTGCGGGGCTCATCGTCACCGAGGGCATCCAGCCTTCCGTGGTCGGCCAGGGATACCCGGACACCCCGGGCCTCCACAGCGATGAGCAGATCGCCGCCTGGCGCAAGGTCACCGACGCCGTGCACGCCGCGGGGGGCACGATCTTCGCCCAGCTCATGCACGCGGGCCGCGTGGGCCACCCCGTCCTCCTGCCCGACGGACTGATCAACGTCGCGCCCTCACCGGTCGCGGCCGACGGACAGGTGTACACCGCGGAGGGTCCCAAGGACTTCGTCACCCCGCACGAGCTGACCGACGCCGAGATCCGCGCGACCATCGCCGACTTCGCCACCGCCGCCCGCAACGCGATCGACGCCGGCTTCGACGGCGTGGAGCTGCACGGCGCCAACGGCTACCTGATCCACCAGTTCCTCGCCCCCGGCTCCAACCGCCGCACCGACGCCTGGGGCGGCTCGCCCGAGAACCGCGTCCGGTTCGCCGTCGAGGTCACCGCCGCCGTCGCCGAGGAGATCGGCGCCGCCCGCACCGCCCTGCGCGTCTCGCCCGGCAACCCCGCCAACGGCATCTCCGAGCCCGACCCCGAGCCGGTGTACACCGCGCTCGCCAAGGAGCTGGCCGGCCTCGGCCTCGCGTACCTGCACATCATGGAGGTCGGCGACGTCCGCGAGCTCACCGTGCGGCTGCGGCAGGACTTCGGCGGCACGCTCGTCCTGAACCCGCACAGCGAAGGGCCCACCGGCCCCGACGCGCTCGCCCTGATCGAGGACGGCACCGCGGACCTCATCACGTTCGGCGCGCTGTTCCTCGCCAACCCGGACCTGCCCGCCCGCCTGAAGGCCGGCGGCCCGTACAACACCCCGGACCGCGCGACCTACTACGGCGGCGACGAGAAGGGTTACACCGACTACGCCGCCCTGCCGCAGTAGCCGTGGAACCGCGAACGGCCCGGCTCCCGGGAAGGGGAACCGGGCCGAACTCGCCCACTTGCTACGTCACTTCACCGGGGTGAAGTCCCGCGCCCCGATGTAGTCGGGCCGGCGCACCGGCGCCGCGAACGGCTCCACCGCCGTGTTCTCCACGCTGTTGAACACGATGAAGACGTTGCTGCGCGGGTACGGGGTGATGTTGTCCCCCGAGCCGTGCATGGCGTTGCAGTCGAACCACGTCGCCGAGCCCGCCTCGCCGGTGAACAGGCGGATGCCGTAGTCGGAGGCGAGGTGCGTGAGCGTCTCGTCCGACGGGATGCCCGCGTCCTGCATCTGCAGCGACCGCTTGTAGTTGTCCTTCGGCGTGGCGCCCGCACAGCCGAGGAACGTCTTGTGCGACCCCGGCATGATCATGAGACCACCGTTGGTGTCGTAGTTCTTCG
This sequence comes from Streptomyces venezuelae, assembly GCF_008642315.1. Lineage (NCBI taxonomy): Bacteria > Bacillati > Actinomycetota > Actinomycetes > Kitasatosporales > Streptomycetaceae > Streptomyces > Streptomyces venezuelae. Next base: position 6,859,733 of record NZ_CP029192.1, read on the forward strand.
TGAGCGCGATGGACACCGAGACGGTCCGCATGTTCGGCAGGCCGTCCTCCGCGTGCCAGGTCTCGAAGTCCGAGTGCCAGTAGAACCCCGAGGCCCCGAAGCCCGGCTTCACATTGATCCGCGACTGGTGGACGTACACGTCCGAGCCGAGGATCTGCCGCGCCCTGCCGACGACCCGCGGGTCCGCCGCCAGCCTGGCGAAGACCTCACTGATCTTGTGCACCTCGAAGATCGACCGGATCTCCTGGGAGCGCGGCTCGACGATGGAGCGATCGTTCTCGCGCATCGTCGGATCGTTGATGAGCCGCTCCAGCTCGGCGTGGTACACGCCCACTTCGTCCGGGGTGATCAACTGGTCGATCGCCAGGAAACCGTCCCGCTCGAACCCGGCCAGATCCCCGGCCGTGATCGGCCCCGCCGTACCCGGCTCGGACCACACGACGGGGTCCTTGCGCTCGATCAGCACCTCTTCGGCGCCTCGGGTCGGGTACAGGTCACTGGTGCGTTCGGGTGCGGTGGTCATGGTGTTGCCTGCCTCTCCTCTCGTACGGCCCTGTTCGGGATGTAGGTGGGTGTCAGTCCGCTTCCGGCTCCGTGAGCAGCGGGTACACGCCGTTCTCGTCGTGGTCCTCACGACCCGTGACGGGCGGGTTGAAGACACAGATGCAGTGGAAGTCCTCCTTGATCCGCATCGTGTGCTTCTCGTGCCCGTCGAGCAGGTACATGGTGCCCGGCGTGATCGTGTACTTCTCGCCGGTCGTGTCGTCGGTCAGCTCCGCCTCACCCTTGGTGCAGACGACGGCCTCGATGTGGTTCGCGTACCACATCGACGTCTCCGTACCCGCGTACAGGATGGTCTCGTGGACGGAGAAGCCCACCCGCTCCTTGGCGAGGACGATGCGCTTGCTCTCCCAGGTGCCCGAAGCGGCCTTCACATGCCGGTCGGTGCCTTCAATGTCCTTGAACGAACGGACGATCACGGTGAGTTGGTTCCTTTTCTCTTACGGTGCCGGGGGCTCGGTGGGGCGCTCGGTCAGGCGGTCTCGCGTACCGCGCGGGCCAGCGTGCGCAGCCCCTCGTCCAGCTCGTCGGGCGTGATCGTCAGTGCCGGAAGGAGCTTGACGACCTCGCTCTCGGGGCCGGAGGTCTCGATGAGCAGGCCCAGTTCGAAGGCCCGCTTGGCCACGGCGCCCGCACGGTCCTTGTCGTGGAACTCCACGCCCCAGACCATGCCGCGGCCGCGCCACTCCTTGATGGCCGCGCGGTTCTCGTCGACGATCGAGGCCAGCGCCTGCTCGATCTGCTCGCCGCGGGCGCGGGTCTGCTTCTCCATCGCCGGGCCGTCGGTCCAGTACGTCTCCAGGGCGGCGGCGGCCGTCACGAACGCGGGGTTGTTGCCGCGGAACGTGCCGTTGTGCTCGCCCGGCTCCCACACGTCGAGCTCCGGCTTGAACAGGCAGAGCGACATGGGCATGCCGTAGCCGCTGATGGACTTCGACACCGTCACGATGTCCGGCGTGATGCCCGCCTCCTCGAAGGAGAAGAACGCGCCGGTGCGGCCGCAGCCCATCTGGATGTCGTCGACGATGAGCAGCATGTCCCAGCGCTCGCACACGTCGGCGAGCTGGCGCAGCCACTCGGCGCGGGCGACGTTGATGCCGCCCTCGCCCTGCACCGTCTCGACGATCACGGCGGCGGGGGTGTTCAGGCCCGAGCCGGAGTCCTCCAGGAGGCGCTCGAACCAGATGAAGTCGGGGGTCCGGCCGTCGAGGTAGTTGTCGAACGGCATCGGGGTGCCGTGCACTAGCGGGATGCCGGCGCCGGCGCGCTTGAACGCGTTGCCGGTCACGGCGAGCGAGCCCAGCGACATGCCGTGGAAGGCGTTCGTGAAGGACACGATCGACTCGCGGCCCTTGACCTTGCGGGCCAGCTTCAGCGCCGACTCCACGGCGTTGGTGCCCGTCGGGCCCGGGAACATGACCTTGTACGGCAGGTCCCGCGGGCGCAGGATGACGTTCTGGAACGTCTCCAGGAAGGCGCGCTTCGCGGTCGTCGACATGTCGAGGCCGTGCGTGACGCCGTCGCGCTCGATGTAGTCGATGAGGGCACGTTTCAGGACCGGGTTGTTGTGGCCGTAATTGAGCGATCCGGCTCCGGCGAAGAAGTCGAGGTACTCGTGGCCGTCCTCGTCGTACATGCGGCTGCCCTGCGCGCGGTCGAAGACCGTAGGCCAACCGCGGCAGTAGCTGCGCACCTCCGACTCCAGGGTCTCGAAGACGCTCAGGTCGGGCTGGGTGATGGTCACAGCAGATCTCCTGGGAGATGGAAAGGCGTGGGAGGTGGGGGGAGTTTCGGGTGGTGCTGGTGGTGCTGGTGGTGCGGGTCTCGCGGGCATCGCCTGGGGGGAGCGAGGGCGGATCAGTGGTCGAGTGGACCGATGCGGTACAGCACCTCGGGCTCGTGGCCGTCGTCGGGGAAGAGCCCCGCGTCGAACAGCACCTTCCGCTCGACCGACGCGCCGTGTCGCCGCGCGAAGGAGAGGAAGAGCCGCTCGGACGCCGTGTTCGAGGGCGCGATCGTCGTCTCGATCCTGGTCAGCGTCCGGCCCGCGGCGATCCGGGCGGTCAGCCCTTCGAGCAGGGCGCCGGCCAGACCGCGGCCACGCTGACCGTGGTCGACGGCCACCTGCCAGACCATCAGGACGTCGGGGTGCTCGGGCCGGATGTAGCCGGTGATGAACCCGACCGTCTCGCCGTCGGCGTCCCGGGCCACGAGGGACGTGGCCGCGAAGTCGCGACACCACAGCAGATAGCTGTAGGACGAGTTCAGGTCGAGGACCTTCGAGTCACGGGCGATCCGCCAGATGGCGGCGCCGTCGGCGACATCGGGACTGTCGAGTCGAAGCCCCTCCGGCAGTTTTTGGAATTTCGCTTGCAGGTCGGTCGGTAGATCGGCTTGTGCAGCGGTCATGCGGATTGAATTTACCGAGCAATTTCTCGAATTGCATCGGGGGGAGGGGTTACACAAGGGCGCCTCATGTGTTATCAGGCGTGGGTGCGCGCCCGCATGAGGTCTTGACCTTTTGGGGTATTTTGACCCGCATAAACCTCGTAAAACGGACGCGATGTGGAGTGCGTCACATGGCCGTAACTCGTCTTGCGTGCGTCCGAATTGCGGGGTTTGATGCTGTCGAAATCTTAGCGTTTAGGTCCCGGGAAAGCGGGCAGAAGAATACGGGAAGCTGTGCTTCTCAGTTTATAAATAATTCGTGAGAACGTGCGCGGGAATTCAAAGTGACGCAAAGGAGCGGAGGCGTGGATTCACGATCCGGTGACTCCGTCGACCCGCTCCCTGAGCAGATCGGCGTGGCCGTTGTGCCGGGCGTACTCCTCGATCAGATGAACCAGGATCCAGCGCAGACTCACGGCTTCCTCGCCGCCCACGAAGGCCGCGTCCTCGGCGCCGAGCCGCCCCGTGTCGTCGAGCGAACGCCCCGCGCGGATCCGCCGGTTCAAGAGCGGGGACGGCTCGACGGGCGTCCGCGGCGTCCGCTCGTCGTCGAGCCCGGCGCACTTCACCGCCAAGGTGGCGCGGTGCAGGTCCAGCCGGCTCGTGAGCATCGTGGGCTCGTCGGCGGTCAGCGGCGGGATGATGCGGCCGTCCGGAAGCGTGGTCACGGCAAGCACGTTGCCACGGGGCGGCGGACGGCCGCAGGTGTTTCGTGCGATACGAGGGTGGGATCAGACCGTCGCGAAGGCGTCCGTCACCGCGCGGCGGGCGTTCTCCAGGTCCACCACGACGCCCGTCTCGCCGAGCGCGGCGCCCAGCGCGGCCAGCGACGCGTGCACGACGCCACGGGCCGCGTCGGGACCGTAGTGGTTGACCCTGATCATCTCCTTGGCGAGCGCCCCGCCCCCGGCGACCAGCGGAAGCCCGGGATCGGCGGCCAGCGCCCCCGCGACCAGCGCCGACGCGTCGACGCCCGCCGGGGTCCGCAGCGTCGTGGCGACCGGCGCCGCGTCCACCGCGTCGTGCACGTACGGCTCGAGACCCCCGCCCAGCGCGATCGCCCCCGCGCGGACCGCCGCCGCGGCCGTGGCGTGCCGCGCCATCAGCGCTTCCAGACCCTCCGCCTCGATGCGCTCCACACACGCCTCGAGCGCCAGCATCTCCAGCTGGGCCGGCGCGTGCAGCAGCGCCTTCCTGCCGCCGTCGATCCACCGCTCCTTCCAGTCCAGGAGGGAGAGGTACGAGCGGCGCGGCGCCTGCGGATTCGCGGCGATGCGCTCCCACGCCCGCTCGCTGACCGACACCGCGGAGACACCCGCGGGGCCGCCCATCGCCTTCTGCGCGCCGATCACGCACAGGTCCACGCCCCACGCGTCCGGCAGCAGCGGCTCGGCGGCCACCGAGGCGACCGCGTCCAGCATGAACAGCGCCCCGTGCTCCCGCACGACCGCGCCGATCTCCGCGACGGGGTTGGTGTTGCCGGTCGCCGCCTCCGCGTGCACCAGCGACACGAAGTCGATCTCCGGGTGCTCGGCGAACGCCGCACGCACCTGGTCGGCCGTGACCGCGGTGTGGAACGGCACGGCGAGATCGATGACGGTCGCCCCGCAGTCCCGCAGCCAGTTGCCGAACGTCTGGCCGTACGGACCGGTGATCACGTTCAGCGCGGTCGTGCCCGGCCGCGCCGCGCCCCGGATGCACCCCTCCAGGGGCAGCAGCGCCTCGCCCTGCATGATCACGACGTCCTGCTCGGTGGCGAGCAGCCCGGCCACTCGCGCCTCGATCTCGGCGAAGTGCTGGGCGCTCAGCGGCGCCAGGTCCAGAAAGGGGTGCGTCACAGTACTGCTCACGTCACTGCTCACTTCGCTCACGAGTTCGTTCGGGATGCCGTACCGAGCGTACCGATCCGCCGTGAGACGGGTGTACCGACCGGCCCCGTACCGGGTGCGCCGACCGGCCCCGTACCGGGCGTTCCGGGCGCCTCCTAAGCTGCTGCCATGAGCGATCACGCGGTGCTGCACGTGAAGGGTCGGGTGCTCGTCGGGCCCGACGACGTACGGGACGAACTGTGGGTGGTCGGGGGGAGGGTGACCTACGACCGCCCCGTCGGCACCGCCGCCGACGACGTCCGCACGGTCGAGGGCTGGGCCCTGCCCGGCCTGGTCGACGCCCACTGCCACGTCGGCCTGGACGCCCACGGACCCGTCGACGCGGCCACCGCGGAGAAGCAGGCCCTCACCGACCGCGAGATCGGCGCCCTCCTGCTGCGCGACGCGGGCTCGCCATCCGACACCCACTGGATCGACGACCGCGACGACCTCCCGAAGATCATCCGCGCGGGCCGCCACATCGCGCGCACACGCCGCTACATCCGCAACTACGCCCACGAGATCGAGCCCGACGAACTGGTCGCGTACGTCGCGCAGGAGGCCCGGCGCGGCGACGGCTGGGTCAAGCTCGTCGGCGACTGGATCGACCGCGACGCGGGCGACCTCACGGCGTGCTGGCCCCGCGACGCGGTGCGCGCGGCCATCGCGGAGGCGCACCGCCTCGGGGCCCGCGTCACCGCCCACTGCTTCGCCGAGGACTCGCTGCGTGACCTGGTCGAGGCGGGCATCGACTGCATCGAGCACGCGACGGGGCTCACGGAGGACACGATCCCGCTCTTCGCGGAGCGCGGCGTCGCGATCGTTCCCACGCTCGTCAACATCGCCACGTTCCCGGACCTCGCCGCGGGCGGCGAGAAGAAGTTCCCGCGCTGGTCGGACCACATGCGTCGGCTCCACGCCCGGCGCTACGACACGGTGCGGGCCGCGTACGACGCGGGCATCCCCGTCTTCGCGGGCACCGACGCGGGCGGCTCGCTCCCGCACGGCCTGGTCGCGGCGGAGATCGTCGAGCTGACCCGCGCGGGCATCCCCGCCCTCGACGCGCTCTCGGCGACGACCTGGGGCGCGCGGGAGTGGCTCGGCCGCCCGGGGCTCACGGAGGGCGCGCCGGCGGACCTCGTGGTGTACGGCGCGGACCCGCGGGACGACGTGCGCGTGCTCGCGGCCCCGCGGAGGGTCGTGCTCAACGGACTGGTGGTGGGTTGACCTGGGCGTTACCCGGGGGTGGTGCGGGTCGTTGGGTGTGGCCGCCGAGGGGCGTGGGGGCGCACGGGCGCCGGGGGCGGGCTGTGCCGGAGTGTCTTTCGGGAACGTCTGTGCCGTGGGATTCGAATGCAGGCGCGGAAACGTCCCGTTGGAGTGAACTCACGTCAGGTTGCTGACCGTTCACTCTGTGTGCGTAAAGATTCCCGCGTCGTCCTTCGTCGATGTCGGACGACGCCATCGGCGCACACGTGATGTCCCCATGTGGCGTGCGCGCACGGTGGCCCGTTTCTCTCGTGAGGGTCCCACCACCTTGAACAGCCACACCGTGCATACCACGCAGTCCACGCACGCCTTCGGCAACACCTTCCGCGCGTACGGCCGCCGCCTCTCCGTCGTCGCCGTCGCCACCGCGCTCGCCGCCGGTCCCGCGGCGCTCGCCGGTGCGGGGTCCGCGCACGCCACGGGCGACGACGCGCACAAGGGCGGGCGGGCCGACGCCGTGGTGCTGCGCACCGGCCTGAACGTCTCCCTGCTCAACAAGACCGTGAACGTCCCGCTCAAGGTCGCCCTCAACGAAGTGCGGGCCCCCGCCAGCGCCGAGAAGACCGCGCTGACCGCCCGACTCGACGGCGTCGACGGCGGACGGCCCTTCAGCGTGCTGCGCGCGGACGTCGCCACGGCGAAGGCGACGGTGCGGGGTGGCACGGCGCGGGGCTACAGCAACATCGCACGCGCCAAGATGCACGTGCCGGGGCTGCCGCTGCTCTCCCTCATCGAGGTCGAGCAGGTCACCTCCAAAGCCGTCTGCGTGGAGGGCGAGCGGCCGGTTGCCGAATCGAATCTCCTCGGTGCGGTGACCGTGCTCGGCAAGAAGGTCACGCTGACCGCGAAGGGCACGACGGAGGTGAAGGTGCCGGGGGTCGGTGAGGTCACCCTCGCCCTGTCGAAGACGCACACGACGTCGCGTACGGCGGCGGCGTCGGCGCTGGAACTCACGGTCTCAGTGAACCCGTTGAAGCTGAACGTCGCCGAGGTGACGGGGACGGTGACGCTGGCCGGGGCGGGGTGCGAGACGCCGGTGGGCGTGCGGCCGCCGAAGGAGCCGGAGGAGAAGCCGCAGGGCAAGCCCGGCAAGCCGGTCCACCAGCCCAAGACGGAGGCGAACCTCGCGGAGACGGGCGGCAACTCGATGACGCCGTATGTGGCGGGGGGTGCGGTGGTGCTCCTGGTGGCGGGCGCAGGAGCAGTGACACTGGCACGCCGCAACAGGAGCTAGCCGCAGCCCCCACCCACCCGCCCCTGCGCCCGCCGGACGTCGCGGGGCGCACGGGCGGGCGGGTGGGGAGCATCCGCCGCGAAGCGGCGGGTTCGGTGCCCCTACCCGGGCTGAACGTCGCGGGGTGAACGGGCGGGCGGGTGGGAGTGATCCGCCGCGGAGCGGCGGGGTCGGTGCCCCTGCGCCGGCAGGGTGTCGTGCCCCAGAACCTCCCCCAGCGCAGCGAGAAACGCGGTCGACGTCTCGCGATCCCTGACGGCAAGCCGTATCCAGTCAGGCCCCAGGCCAGGAAACGTATCGCCACGCCGCACAGCGAACCCCCGCCCCCGAAGCCGCTCGCGCACCCCGGCCGCCCCCGGGACCCGTACGAGAAGGAACGGCCCCTCCGCGGGCCCCACCGCACGGACCCCGGCCGGGGTCAACTCCGCGAGACCGGCGAGGAGATGCGCGCGGTCCGACGCGACCCGGTGCGCCGCGTGCCCCGCCTCCGCCACCGCCCGAGGCCCCACACACGCCCGCGCGGCCACGAGCGCCGGCGTCGAGACGGGCCACAGCGGCTGCGCCTGCGCGAGGGCGGCGATCGTGTCGGGGGCGGCGAGGACGTAACCGATCCGCAGCCCCGCGAGGCCCCACGTCTTGGTGAGGCTGCGCAGGACGACGAGCCCGGGCACGTCCGTACGGCCCGCCAGCGCCTCCCGCTCACCCGGCACCGCGTCCATGAACGCCTCGTCGACCACCAACGTCCGCCCAGGGCGCGCCAGTTGAGCAATCGACGCGGCCGGATGCAGCACGGACGTCGGATTCGTGGGATTGCCGACGACCACCAGGTCGGCTTCCTCCGGCACCGCCGCCGGGTCGAGCCGGAAGCCGTCCTCCTCGCGCAGCAGCACCCGGCCCACCTCGTGCCCCGCGTCCCGCAGCGCCGCCTCGGGCTCGGTGAACTGGGGGTGCACGACGTAGGGGTGACGGGCCTTCAGGGCGCGGGCCAGCAGCACGAACGCCTCCGCCGCGCCCGCCGTGAGCAGCACGCGGTCCGGGGCGAGGCCATGACGCGCCGCCACCGCCTCGCGCGCCGCCCGGCCGTCGGGATAGGCCGCCAGATCGTCGAGGGACGCGGCGACGATCTCCTTGAGCCACACCGGGGGAGTGTCGGAACGTACATTGACGGCGAGATCGGTGAGGTCCGCGCCGTCGTCCCGTACCTCCGCGTCCCCGTGGTGCCGCAGGTCGAAGGGCGCGGCCGCCACCCGCGGGCGCGCCGCGACCGCGCACGTCGCCATCGCCGGGCGGCCCGCGGGCGCCGACTTCCGCTTGGGCACGAGGAGTTCACCGCCGCCCCGCAGCGCCGCCGCCTCCGCCACGGACGGCGTACCCACCGCCGCACGGGACCGCGCGGTCGGGTTCGGCACCGTCACGTCCGACAGCTCCGCCGCCGTGTACGTCACGACCGGCACCCCGAGCCGCGCCGCCGCCCCGACGATCCCCGGCTCCGCGCCCTTCACGTCGACCGTCGCCAGCTCCGCGACCGCCCCCTCGGAGAGGCCCGCCTCGCGGACCGTGTCCCGGACGAGGCCGAGCACCTCCTCCACCGGGGCGTCCTCGCAGGCGCCGACGCCGACGACGAGCACGACGTCCTCCATGGAGTGGGTCCTTTCGTGTGGGGTGGGGGCAGTGGATGTGCGGAGCAGGGGGTCAATCGGCTAGCAAGGGGCCATGGCGGTGTTCGTGGCGCTCGGCGCCTTCCTCATGACCCTGGTGGGCGGCTGGACGGCCCAGCGGGTCACCGACCGGCGCCACCTCGTCCTGGGACTCGCGGGCGGCCTGATGCTCGGAGTCGTCGGCCTGGACCTGCTGCCGGAGGCGCTGGACGCCGCGGGCGAGCCCGTCTTCGGCGTACCGGCGGCCCTGCTCCTGTTCGTGGCAGGCTTCCTCGTCGCCCATCTGGTGGAACGGCTCCTCGCGGGCCGCAGGGCCGCGCACGGCGCCGACGAGCACGAGGGCGGGCGGGTGCCCGAGGTGGGGCTCACGGCCGCCGCGGCGATGGTCGGGCACAGCGTGATGGACGGCGTCGCGATCGGCGCGGCGTTCCAGGTGGGCGGCGGCATGGGCGTCGCCGTGGCGCTGGCCGTGGTCGCCCACGACTTCGCGGACGGCTTCAACACGTACACGCTCACGAGCCTGTACGGGAACGCCCGCCGCAAGGCGCTCGCGATGCTGTTCGCGGACGCGGTGGCCCCCGTGGTGGGCGCCGCTTCGACCCTGCTCTTCACCATTCCGGAGCAGCTGCTCGGCAGCTATCTGGGGTTCTTCGGCGGCGCGCTGCTCTATCTCGCGGCGGCGGAGATTCTGCCCGAGGCGCACCACGACCACCCGGCCCGCTCGACCCTGCTGTGCACGGTGGCGGGCGCGGCGTTCATCTGGCTGGTGGTGGGCATCGCGGGCTGAGCCACCGCCCGTGCTCACGGCGTGCACCGCTCGACGAACCGGCGTGCGACGCCCGGCTCCGCGGCCCAGTGCGTGTGCAGGTAGCTGGCGTGCACATTGCCCTGGACGAAGCCCTCGACGCGGCGCTTCGGCTGGTGCAGGCCCCACGCGGGGGCGGGTCCCGCTCCCGGCTCCATGACCGTGCGGTGGAACTCGTGGCCGCGCATGCGTGTGCCCGCGGGCGCGAGGACGCTGTCCGACACGGCGACGGCCTCGCGGTACCCGAGCGTCAGCCGCTCCGACATCCGCGCCTCGGCGTCGAGGACCCCGCACATCGGTTTCCCGTCCAGTTCCCGGGAGAGGTAGAGCAGCCCCGCGCACTCGGCCGCGACGGGCGCCCCGGAGCGGGCGAGCTCGGCGACGGCTTTCCGCAGCACGTCGTTGGCGGACAACTCCGGCGCGTACACCTCGGGGAACCCGCCCCCGATGACAAGACCGGCGGTCCCGTCGGGGAGCTGCTCGTCGCGGAGCGGGTCGAACGTGACGACGTCGGCACCGGCGGCGGTGAGCAGCTCGGCGTGCTCGGCGTAGGAGAAGGTGAAGGCAGGGCCACCGGCAACGGCAATCACAGCCCGTCCGGCGTTCGAGGGCGAACTCGGCGAAGCCGGTGATGGTCCCGAGCCACGTGCGGGACCCGGGGCGGAGCCCCGGTTTCGGGAAGGGGCGGGATCGGGGAGAGACGCGCCGCAGGCCACAGCCTCATCCCACACATCACCCGACAACGACGGCGCGCTCCGCGCCAACGCGAGCAGCCCCTCCAGGTCACACCCTTCCCGCACCCGCGAAGCCAGCTCCGCCACCGACGCCACGGCGTCGGCCCGCCGCTCGGCGACCGGCACGAGCCCGAGGTGCCGCGAAGGCGTGTGCACCGGCGCGGCACGCCGCAGCACGCCGAGGACCGGAACCCCCGACGCGTCCAACGCCTCCCGCAGCAGCGCCTCGTGCCGGTCCGAGCCCACCTTGTTCAGGATGACGCCCGCGACCCGAACCTCCGGGTCCCACGACGCGAAGCCGTGCACGAGCGCCGCCACCGACCGCGACTGCGACGAGGCGTCCACGACCAGGACGACCGGCGCCCGCAGCAGCTTCGCGACGTGGGCGGTGGAGGCCAGCTCGCCCTGGCCCGCCGCCCCGTCGTACATGCCCATCACGCCCTCGACCACGGCGAGGTCGCACCCGGCCGCCCCGTGCGCGAACAGCGGCGCGACGAGGTCGGGCCCGCAGAGGTACGCGTCGAGGTTGCGACCGGGCCGCCCCGTCGCCAGCGCGTGGTAGCCGGGGTCGATGTAGTCGGGCCCGACCTTGTGCGGGGAGACGCTGAGCCCCGCCGCCATGAAGGCGGCCATCAGGCCCGTCGCGACGGTCGTCTTGCCGCTGCCCGACGACGGCGCCGCGATGACGAGGCGAGCTACCACTCGATGCCCCTCTGGCCCTTCTGCCCGGCGTCCATCGGGTGCTTGATCTTCGACATGTCGGTCACGAGGTCGGCGAAGTCGATCAGCTTCTGCGGCGCGTTGCGGCCGGTGATGACGACATGCTGCGTCCCCGGGCGGTCGCGCAGGACCTCGACGACCTCGTCGGTGTCGATCCAGCCCCAGTGCATGGGGTAGGCGAACTCGTCGAGGACGTACAGCTTGTACGTCTCCTCGGCGAGGTCCCGCTTGACCTGCTCCCAGCCCTCACGGGCCTTGTCCTCGTTGGTCTGCTCGCCCTCGGCGGGGGCGCGCTGGATCCACGACCAGCCCTCACCCATCTTGTGCCAGGCGACCGTGCCGCCCTCGCCGGTGGCGCCGAGGACCTTCAGCGCGTTCTCCTCGCCGACCTTCCACTTCGCCGACTTCACGAACTGGAAGACGCCGATCGGCCACCCCTGATTCCAGGCCCGCAGCGCGAGCCCGAACGCCGCGGTCGACTTGCCCTTGCCGACGCCCGTGTGGACGAAGACGAGCGGACGGTTGCGGCGCTGGCGCGTCGTGAGACCGTCGTCCGGCACGACGCTCGGCTGACCCTGCGGCATTAAGCGGCCCTCCTCGAAGGCGAGTTCATTCCCTGTACGTCCTTGACGAGGCCGGCGATCGAGTCCGCCCGCAGCTCGTCGAGGGTCACGACCGTCCCGCCGAGCTCACCCGCGAGCTGCCCCGCGAGGCCGAGCCGTACGTAACCCGACTCGCAGTCCACGACCACCGAGGCGACGCCGTCGGCCGCGAACAGCCGGGCCGCACGGCCCGCCCGGGCCACCGGCTCCACGCCCCCGGTCGCCCGTCCGTCCGTCACCACGACCACCAGCGGCCGCCGCGCGGCGTCCCGGAGCCGCTCGACGCGCAGCACGTCGTGCGCCTTCAGGAGGCCCGCCGACAGCGGGGTGCGCCCGCCCGTCGGCAGCGATTCGAGACGGGCGGCCGCCGCGTCCACCGACGACGTCGGCGGCAGCGCCACCTCCGCGTCCGCGCCGCGGAACGTCACGAGCCCCACCTTGTCGCGCCGCTGGTAGGCGTCGAGGAGCAGCGAGAGCACGGCGCCCTTCACGGCACTCATCCGCTGCCGCGCCGCCATCGACCCGGAGGCGTCCACGACGAACAGCACGAGGTTGCCCTCGCGGCCCTCCCGGGTCGCCTGCCGCAGATCGTCACGGCGTACGACGAGACCGGCGCCGGAGCGCCCGCGCGCCTTCTGGTGCGGGGCGGCCGCCTGCACGGTGGCCGCCAGATGCAGCTTGGTCAGGGCGCCGCGGGGGCGCCGCGAACCCGTGGTGCGGCCGTGCTCGGTGCGGGCGCGCGAACGCCGCCCCGCCGCGCCCTCGCCGATGCCGGGCACGCTCAGCATCTTGGTGCGGAACGGCTCGGCGGCGCGTACGGCCTGCTGCTCGCCGGGGCCCGAGGGGGCGCCTGCCGTGGGAGCGGACTCCTGCGGGGCGGGGGAGTCGTCGGCGCCCGGGGCGTCCGGCGACTCCGGCGCGTCCGGACCCTGGTTCTGCGAGGGCAGCTCGGGGGAGTCGGGGCCGTCGCCGGCCGGAGGCTGCCCGCCGCCACCATCGGGACCGTCACCGTCGGGGCCGCCCCCGTCGGGGTCGTCGTCACCCTCCGGCTCCTCGTCCTCGCGCGCGTCCTCCAGCGCCTCGTCGAGCTTGTCCTCGTCGAGCCCGGGCGCGTCGAAGGGGTTGCGGCGCCTGCGGTGCGGCAGCGCGAGCAGCGCGGCCTGGCGCACGTCCTCGCTCAGGACGTCGGTGCGGCCCGCCCACGCGGCGAGCGCCGTCGCGGTACGCGCCATCACGATGTCCGCGCGCATCCCGTCGACCTCGAACGCGGCGCAGGTCGCCGCGATCTGCCGCAACGCGCCGTCGCCGAGGACCACTCGGGGGAGCAGGGCACGGGCCGCCACGACCCGGTCGCGCAGCGCGGACTCGTCCTCGGACCAGCGGCCGGCGAAGCCCTCGGGGTCGTCGTCGTACGCGAGCCGTCGCCGTACGACCTCGACGCGCTGGTCCGTCTCGCGGGACGCGGCGACCTCGACGGTGAGACCGAACCGGTCGAGCAACTGCGGCCGCAGCTCGCCCTCTTCGGGGTTCATCGTGCCGACGAGCAGGAACCGGGCGGCGTGCCGCACGGACACGCCCTCGCGCTCGACGTACGAGGCGCCCATCGCGGCGGCGTCCAACAGGAGGTCGACCAGGTGGTCGTGGAGGAGGTTGACCTCGTCCACGTAGAGGATGCCGCGGTGCGCGTCGGCGAGCAGTCCGGGCTCGAAGGCCTTCACGCCCTCCGCCAGGGCCCGCTCGATGTCGAGGGCGCCGACGAGCCGGTCCTCGGAGGCGCCGACCGGCAGCTCGACCATGCGCGCGGGGCGTGCGGTGGCGCCGGCCGACTCATGGGGGCCGTCGGGGCAGTTGGGGTCGGCGGCAGCCGGATCGCACGAGAAGCGGCATCCGGCGACGACCGGCACCTCCGGCAGCAGCGCGGAGAGCGCGCGCACGGCGGTGGACTTGGCGGTGCCCTTCTCTCCCCGTACGAGCACGCCTCCCACGGCGGGCGATACGGCGTTCAGCAAGAGCGCGAGCCGCAGGTCGTCCTGCCCGACGAGGGCGGTGAACGGATACGGGGTACTCACAGAGCCTCCTTGGTGCGTGTCGGTGCCGCAGGCGGGGCGCCGGGCGCGATGAACGGCAGGCCGGCCGGCGGGCCCTGCTCGATCAGGTTCCACAGCGCGTCCGTGTCTGCGTGTTCTTCGATCAGGTCGCCCAGCAGGTCGAGCTGCTCCTCGCGCAGCGTGCCGAAGCTGGTGTCGGGGGCGGGCACGAAGCGGCGGCCCGCCGCGCGGGCGACCTCGGTGAGGAACCGGCGCCGGAACGCGTCGCTCTCCAGCGACCCGTGCCAGTGCGTGCCCCACACCTCGCCGACCCGGCAGCCGTCCAGGAAGGGTTCGCCGCCCGTCACTTCGGCGACGCCGTGGTGGATCTCGTACCCCTCGACGGGCTCGCCGAGGGCCGCGCCCACCGGCCGGGCGAGCGTCTTCTCGCGGGCGAACCGCACCCGCACCGGCAGCAGCCCGAGCCCGTCGACGGAACCGGCCTTCGACTCGACCTCGTCCTCGATGTGCTCGCCGAGGACCTGGAAGCCGCCGCAGATGCCGAGCACGGGGCGGCCCTCGGCGGCGCGGCGCGCCAGGGCGTCCGCGAGGCCGCGCTCGCGCAGCCAGCGCAGGGCGCGCACGGTGCCGCGGGTGCCCGGCACCACCACCAGGTCGGCGTCGACGAGTTCCTCGGCGCGGTCCACGAACCGCACGACGACACCGGGTTCGGCGGCCAGCGCGTCGACGTCCGTGAAGTTGGACATCAGCGGCACCGCGCACACGGCGACCCGCAGCACGTCGTCGCCGACCGGCGGCGCCACCACGGACTCGCGCACGGCACCCCGCAGGGACACCCGCAGGCCGTCCTCCTCGTCGATGCCCAGGCCGTGCTGGAACGGCAGCACGCCGTACGTGCGCCGCCCGGTGAGGCCGAGCAGCATGTCGAGCCCGGGTTCGAGGAGGGAGACGTCGCCGCGGAACTTGTTGACGAGGTACCCGGCGACCAGTTCCTGGTCGGCCGCGCTCAGCAGCGCCGTCGTCCCGAAGAACGAGGCGAAGACCCCGCCCCGGTCGATGTCCCCGACCACGAGCACGGGGAAGCGCGCGGCCCGCGCGATGCCCATGTTCACGATGTCGGTGCGCCGCAGGTTGATCTCGGCGGGGGAGCCCGCGCCCTCGCAGATGACGGCGTCGTACGTGCTCCTGAGCTCCTCCAGGCAGCCGACGACGGTGTCGAGCAGCGCCGCCTGGCGTCCCCCGTGGTAGCCGCGCGCGCTCATCTCGCCCACCGGCTTGCCCATGAGGACGACCTGGCTGGAGCGGTCGCCGCCCGGCTTGAGCAGCACGGGGTTCATCAGCGCGGTCGGCTCGACGCGGGCGGCCTGCGCCTGCATGGCCTGGGCCCGTCCGATCTCGGCGCCCTCGCGCGTCACGAACGAGTTGAGGGACATGTTCTGCGCCTTGAACGGCGCGACGGACACGCCCTTGCGGGTCAGCCACCGGCAGATGCCCGCGGTGACGACGCTCTTCCCGGCGTCCGACGTGGTTCCGGCGACGAGCAGTCCACCGCTCACGACACTCTCCTTGACCTCAGTCGGGCGGCGCCCGCGACGACCGCGACACCGAGAGCCAGCCGGCTCACCCGCCGCGACAGCTTCACCGCCCGCTCGATGTCCTGCACGTGTACGTCGCGCCCGTCCGCGTTGAGCACGGGCCGGTGCTCGACCCGTCCCGCGTACGAGAGGGTCCCCCCGAGACGTACGCCCAAAGCCCCCGCGAAGGCGGCCTCGACGGGACCGGCGTTGGGGCTCGGGTGTTTCGCGGCGTCGGAGCGCCAGGCGCGCACCGCCCCCGAGGGCGCGTCGCCCGCGACGACGGCCAGCACGGCGGTGAGCCGCGCCCCCGGCCAGCCGAGGACGTCGTCGAGGCGCGCGGAGGCCCAGCCGTAGCGCCGGTAGCGCGCGGACTTGTGGCCGACCATCGCGTCGAGGGTGTTCACGGCGCGGAAGGCGACGAGTCCCGGTACGCCGCCGAGCGCGCCCCACACGAGCGCGCCCACCACGGCGTCGGAGGTGTTCTCGGCGACGGACTCCACGACGGCCCGCGCTATCCCGTCGGCGTCCAGGGCCTGCGGGTCGCGCCCGCACAGATGGGGCAGCCGCTCCCTGGCGACCTCGATGTCACCGGCTTCCAGGGCGCCGCCGACGGCCCGCGCCTCGCGCCCCAGGGAGGTGCCGCCGAGCACGGCCCAGGTCGCGGCGGCGGTGAGCGCCACGGTTCCGGCGCGTCCCGCGGCGGAGCGGCGTACGAGAGCGGAGGCCAGAGCGGCGGCGCCTGCCGCGCCCCCGGCGCACACCGCGGCGTGCAGGGCGCCCCATCCGCGGTGGTCCCGCCACAGCGCCTGCTCGACGGCGCCCGCCGCCCGCCCGAACGCGGCGACCGGGTGCCCCCGGCGGGGATCGCCGAGCAGCAGGTCACCGAGGAATCCGGCGGCGGCGCCGTACGCGAAATCGCGATCGGCACTCATGGCGTTGTGTGTCCTCACTCAGGGTGTCCGCGCCCTGGTTCGACGTGAATCGGCGACGAGAGTTCCTGGCTCCCGGGGAGTCGCTCCCCGGTGACAGTGGCGGGACCGCGCCGGATTCGCACCGGCTTCCTCTGCTGCCTCCGTAGTTGGCCCGGGCAGTCCACCACGCCCCGCGAATGCCCGTCAACTCGCTGTTGACCTGCGACGGGAGAGTGTGTTGGGACGCACACGCGAGAGGGGTGCGGAGCGTTTCGTACGCTCCGCACCCCTCCGGGAAACCGTGCTGTCAGGCGACGATCAGATAGATCCCGTACGCCACGGCCGCCGCGCAGAGCGCGAAGCAGGCGTACGCGCCGGTGCGTGCCACGGCCGCCGAACCACCGGAGGCGGAAGCCGCCTTCTCCTGCTGGGAGAGGCCGACGATGCCGAGGGTGAAGAGGCCCACCAGGGCCACCGTCACCGCGAGACTGACGCCGAAGACGGAGCCGAGAGCTGCCCAGTCGATGCTCATGCTGATCTGTCCTTACACCGTCGCGGGCCGGGCGGGGTCCGCCATGGCACCGGTCGTGGTCGTGGTCGGGGCCGAGACGCCGGCCTTGACGGACTCGCCCGGGACGGTCGAGGCGGCCAGGGTGCCCGTGGGGGGCGGCGTGACGGCGGCGATCGCGGTGGTCACGACGCCGGCGGGCTCGTCGGCCGGGGCGTTCCCTTCCACGCGGACCTCGTCGTCGGTGACGTTGGTGTGGTCGATGGCGTTGCGCCGCGAGAGCACCCAGATGACGGCGGAGCCGCCGACGAGGAGCGCGGCCGTGACCGTGATGCCCCAGGGGCCCTGCTTGGTGAGGAACTCGGCGCCCGCGCCGACCAGACCGGCGGCCGGCAGGGTCAGACCCCACGCGACGAACATGCGGGTCGCGGTCGACCAGCGGACGACGCCGCCCTTGCGGCCGAGGCCCGCGCCCATCACGGCGCCGGAGCAGACCTGCGTGGTGGAGAGCGAGAAGCCGATGTGCGAGGAGGCGAGGATCGCCGTCGCGGCGCTGGTCTGGGCGGCGAAGCCCTGCTGCGGCGCGAGGTCGGTGAGGCCCTTGCCCATGGTGCGGATGATGCGCCAGCCGCCGAGGTAGGTGCCGAGCGCGATGGCGACACCGGCGGAGACGATGACCCACATCGGGGGGTTGGCGCCGGGGTTCAGGGCGCCGCCCGTGATGAGGGCGAGCGTGATGATGCCCATGGTCTTCTGCGCGTCGTTCGTGCCGTGGGCCAGCGAGACGAGGCCCGCGGAGGCGATCTGGCCCGCGCGGTACCCCTTGGCGGTGGCCTTCTGGTCCGTGTTGCGGCCGATGCGGTACGTCAGGCGCGTGGCCAGCGTCGCGGCGATGCCCGCCACGAGCGGGGCGGCGACGGCCGGGATCAGGATCTTGGTGACGACGGTGCCGCCGTTGATCGACGACCAGCCCATCGACATGACCGCGGCGCCGATGAGGCCGCCGAAGAGCGCGTGGGAGGAGCTGGAGGGCAGGCCCACCAGCCAGGTCAGGAGGTTCCAGAGAATCGCGCCGACGAGCGCGGCGAAGATGACCTCTGTCTTGAGGCCGTCCTCGTTGACGATGCCGCCGGAGATCGTCTTGGCGACTTCCACCGAGAGGAAGGCGCCGACGAGGTTGAGCACGGCGGACATGGCCACCGCCGTCTTGGGCTTCAGGGCGCCGGTCGAGATGGTCGTCGCCATCGCGTTGGCAGTGTCGTGGAAACCGTTCGTGAAATCGAACACGAGAGCGGTGACGATCACGATCCCGAGGAGAAGCGTGATGTGTTCCATTTACCCAGGCTTCTGTTGGACGTCAGTGGCATGTGGAACGTAGGCAACCCGGGTGAACGGAAAGTGAACTGGGCCGGGCGGTGCGGTGACTCGAAGCGGAGTGCCCTCACCTCGTCCGTTCCGGGCGTTCGAGAGCGATCGTACGGAGCGGGGGCGGGGGGCCCGCAAACTGGGCGGAGTGTCGGGCTCCGCCATCCGGCGGCCGCCGTCGCGCGGCACCGTTTCGAACAGTCCGACAAGCCCGTCGAAGAGATACTGATCACCCCGCGTCCCACACTCTCCGGTGTTCGACGGGCGGCTGGCAGGATCGCCGCATGACTGAGCAGCAGCACGGAGACAGTGACGTCATCCGGAAGGCCTGGGCCGAGCTCGTCGACGCGGCCCGCAGGACCGTCACGGACGGCCTGGTCGTCGGCACCTCGGGCAACGTCTCGGTACGGGTGGGCGGCACCGTCCTCGTCACCCCGAGCGGCGTGCCGTACGACCGCCTGCGACCCGAGGACGCGGTCGGCGTCGACCTCCGGGGACGGCAGCTCTTCGGCGACCTCTCGCCCACCAGCGAGCTGCCCATGCACCTCACGATCTACCGCGAGACCTCCGCGGCCGCCGTGGTCCACACCCACGCCGTGCACGCCACGGCCGTCTCGATGCTCGTCCCCGAGCTCCCCGCCGTCCACTACATGACCGGCATCCTCGGCGGCCCGCCCCGCGTCGCGCCCTACGCGCTGTACGGCACGGAAGAGCTGGCGGAGAACATGCTCCACGCCCTGCGCGACCGCACCGGATGCCTCCTCCAGAACCACGGAACGGTCACCTACGGGGACACCCTCTCCCAGGCGTACGACCGCACGGCCCAGCTGGAGTACATGTCCCGCCTCTGGCTCACCGCCGCCGCGGTCCCCGGCCGCGCCCCGGCTCTCCTGTCCCCCTCCCAGCTGCGCGAGGCGGAAGACCGGCTGAAGGGGTACGGCCAGCATCGAAGTGATCCGGTCACCCCAGGGACACCGCCCACTGGCCCCGGAGCCCTTCGCCCATAACACTGGGACGGTGCGCCCAGCCAAAGCGACGGCAGCGGCCGTCACCGCAGTAACAGCCGCCCTGGGGACGGCCGCAGCCGCCATCGCGGCGGGCCGTTTCGCCAGCGACGCCGCCCTCAAGGCGCCCGCGGGCCGACCCCTGCCCACCGAACCCCGCCTCACCGTGCACGCCACGGCCGCGGGCCAGATCAGCCTCACCCGCGCCCTGGCGAGCCTGCGCCCGGGCACGTACGGCCTGAGCGGCAACGGCACCCACGCCGTCGTCGGACCCGTCCTGGACTCCGCCCCGCACGAGGCCGACACCGTCGTACGCCGCCTGGAAGCCGTCACCCACGGCGCCATGGAGCCCGGCTCCCGCGTCTGGCTCACGCCCCAGGTCCACATCGGCGACCCCCGCACCGCACTCGGCCTCGACCACGCCGACGTCGACATCCCCGGTGAACTCGGCGGGCTGCCCGCCTGGTTCGTGCCCGCCACCCGGGACACCTGGGTCATCACGGTGCACGGCCTCGGCACCACCCGCGAGCACCCGATGGTCGTCATGGACTTCCTGAACCGCATGCGGGTCCCCGTCCTCGACCTCGCCTACCGCGGCGACCTCGGCGCGCCCCGCTCCCCGGACGGCCTCGGCCACCTCGGCGAGACCGAGTGGCGCGACCTGGACGCCGCCATCCGCTACGCCGTGCGCAACGGCGCCGAGCGCGTCGTCCTGCACGGCTGGTCCACCGGCGCCGCCATGTGCCTGCACGCCGCGGCGCACTCGGCGCTCCGCGACCGCATCAGCGGGCTCGTCCTGGACTCGCCCGTGCTGAACTGGGAGGTCACGCTGCGGGCCCTCGCCGGTGCCCGCCGCACCCCCGGGCCGCTCCTTCCGCTTGCGGTCCGTGCGGCCCAGGGCCGCACGGGTCTGCGCGGGGACCGCATCCTGGAGTCCGCGGGCGCCGACGCGCTGCACGTGCCGACCCTCGTCGTGCACGGTCCCGACGACACCGTCGCCCCCTGGGTCTTCTCCCGCAGGATGGCCGAACAGCGCCCGGACCTGGTCACGTTGCACCCGGTACCGGACGCGCCGCACGGCGCCATGTGGAACGCGGACCCGGCGGCCTACGAAGAGGTGCTGCGCCGCTTCCTCACCCCCCTGATCTGACCCCACGAGGCCCTTCCCGTACGCCGGTCGCGCACCGCCCCCGAAGGCCCGCGCCGCCATTCCGTTTGGGTTTTCGGACCGTCAACAGGAAGACTGTTCCTGTGACGTCCCGTACCCCGCGCGACTCCAGGCTCCGACTTGTCCGCGCGCCCCGCCAGAGGGCCGAAGAGCGAGGAGAGACCCGGCGCGACCCAGCACGGCCCCTGTCCGCCGCGCCCGGCGCCATGGGGGGCAGCCGCACGCGCCGTCCCGCGCCCCGGCCGCCGGAGGGCACGCCCGCTCCCGCGGAGCTCGCGCGGGGCGCACGAGCCGTTCTCGCCGCCGCCGCACGGGTCGCCCGCTGGGCCGACGCGGCCCTCCGCCCGGGCCCCCGCGGCACCGGCGCGACCCCCGACGGCAAGGGCACCCTCTCCGACGCCACCGCCGAACGGGCCGCCGCCGAACTGGGACTGACCCCCGCTCAGGTCCGCGCCGACTGGGACACCGCCCGCCTCTCCGGCCTCGTCGAGGTGCACGGCGACAGCGCACGCCCCGGCTGGCGGCTGCGCGTGTGGGACCGCGACGACACCGCCGTACTGCGCGGCTGGGTCGCCCTCTTCGACGCCTGGTCGCTCGCCCACCCGGCGCCCGACGACCTCGCCCCCGCGGCCGTCGCCGAGACCGTCGAGGCCATGCCGCAGGTCCTGTCCCTCCTGCAGCTGTCGGCGGGCCCCGTCCCCGTGCCGCAGCTCCTCGACCTCCTGGACCAGCGCGTCACGGAACTGCGCACCGAGCGCTGCGAGATCGCCCACGGCCCGCAGCCCGAACCGGCCGCCCCCGGCGAGGCCCCGCAGGACGCCCCGCTCCCCGCTCTCCTCGACTGGGCCCTGCACGGCCTCGCCACCGTGGGAGCGCTCACCTGCGCCGAAGGGCAGGCCACGCTCACCCCGCTGGGCAGCTGGGCGGTCTGGGTCAAGCTGGAACAGATCTGCGTCGCCGCACAGAGCCCCGCCGGGCACTTCGAGCAGTCCGCCGAGGACATGCTGCGCGGCTGCACCCGCCTGCGACCCAACGCGGCCCGCGCCGAGTACCGCGCCTGGCTCGCCGCACGCCCCGTAGGCAGCGCCGTCACCGACCTCCTCACCGCCGCCCGCGGCGAGGACGCCCTGCTGCGCGGCCTCGCCTTCGAGGCGCTGCGCGTCGTCGGCGCACCGGCCGAGGCGGACGTCAGGGCCGTCGTCGAGGAGTCCTCCCTGCGTCCCTACGCGCTGCTGTGGCTCGCCGAGCAGGAAGGCGCCGACCCGGAGGACGTCCACCTCGTGCTGACCCGCGAGGAGTCCACCTGGCTCTGGGTCGACACCGCGGCGGCCGTCGCCGACCACGGAGAGGCCGACCTCCTCGTCCGGCACCTGGAGTCGGCGGTCCAGCCCACCGTCCCCGCCCTCCTCGACGAGGTCCGCCGCGTCGGCCACCCCCGCACCGTGCAGGTCCTCGTCGCCCTCGCGGCGGCCCACCCCGATCCGGCGCTCGCCAAGGCGCTGCGACGGGCGGCCTTCCAGGTCCACACCGGCGGCGAGTGAGCGTCACCGCCTCACCGCCTCACCGCCTCACCGCCTCAACGGAAGGTGTTGCACCGGCCCATGTCGCCGGTGCGGTAGCCCTCGTAGAACCACTGCTGGCGCTGCTCGGCCGAGCCGTGCGTCCAGGACTCCGGGGTGACCCGGCCCTGGAACTTCTCCTGGATGCGGTCGTCGCCCACCGCGGCCGCCGCGTCCAGGCCGTCGCGGATGTCGTTGTCGTCGAGGCTGCTGATCAGCGGCTTGCCCGTGCGCTCGTCGGGGCTGCGCGTCGCGTGCCGGGCCCAGACACCGGCGTAGCAGTCGGCCTGCAGCTCGACCTTCACGGCGTTGCTGTCCCGGCCCGTGCGGCCGTCCTGGGAGCGCTTCAGGGTGCCCATCAGGTTCTGCACGTGGTGCCCGTACTCGTGCGCCACGACGTACGCCTGCGCGAAGGGCCCGCCGCTCGACCCGAACTTGGTCCGCAGGTCGTCGAAGAAGTCCAGATCCAGATAGACCTTCCGGTCACCGGGGCAGTAGAAGGGGCCGACCGCCGACGTGGCGGTGCCGCAGGCGGTGCCCACCCGGCCCGTGAACAGGATGGTCCGCGCGGGGGAGTACGTGCCCTCGCGGCGCTGGAACTCGGGCCGCCAGAAGTCCTGGACGCTGTTGACCACCGCGACGATCCGGCAGTCCTCCTTGCTGTTCGCGTCCCGCCCCTTGTGGCAGGTCTGCTGCACCTGCGCGAGGGACGAGGAGGTGACCGTGGGCTCGTCGTTGCCGGACGACAGCCCCAGCTGGTCGGGGCCGACCCCGAAGAAGAGCCCCAGGAGCAGGGCGATCAGGCCGGCGATGCCGCCGCCCACCGTCGCCCGGCCGCCGGGGATCCGACTGCCGCGCACATCCTGCACCTCCGAGGTGTCCAGGTCGGCGTCGTCGTCGAACTGCATGGGCGCACCCCTCTGCCGCGCATCCGGAACGGCACACGCCGTCCCGCGCCGGACCACCGGCCACTTCATCCTGATACGCCCACCCCCACCGAGCCCCGGAGGAAGGTCCGAACGGGGGACACGAACCGCTCCCCACGCCGTGTCGCCCCCGCCACGGAACGGCCGCCCCACCCCCCGCGGCTACGCTCTGCGCCTGATCCATGACAGTGGTACGGAAGGGGGCGTCATGGCCGCTCTGCCGCTCGGCGCGACGGGCCTCGCCCCGGCCCGTCGGGGCACGCGCATCGCGCTGCCCGTGGCCCTCGCCGTGCTCGCCCTGCCGCTCGTCACCGCCGCCCACCACTCGCGGCCCGCCCCCTATGGAGACCGGCTCACCGTCCACGCGCGCGTGGACGACGCGCGGCCCGGCCGGGAACCCGCGCTGCGCGCGACGGGAGGTGCCGTACGGGCGTACGACGAGGAGAGCGGCGCCCCCCGCTGGACGTACACCCGCGCGGGGCGCCGTCCCGTCACCCTCCTGTCCACGCCGGGCCACGCCGTCGCGCTCTGGAGCGACGGTCTGGTCACCGACACCGCGCGGGCCGACGGCCGCTCCGTTCGCTGGCACCGCGCCGTCCCCGCGAGCGCCGACTGGCTGCGCACCCCGGAGGCGCGCGGCGGCGCAGGAGTCCTCCAGCCGCTCACCCCGGACGCCGCCATGCTCGCCGTCGTCACCCCGCACCGCATCGCCGCCTACCGCACGTCGGACGGCGATCTGCGCTGGGTGCTGCCCGCCAGGACCGGCTGCGCCTTCGAACCCGCACGCTCCGTCCGCAGGGACGGGGCGCTCCTGGTCGCCCAGCCCTGCACGGGCCCCGCCGCCTGGACCGCGCAGGTCGTCGCGGTGGACGACTACGGCAGAATCGTTCCGGGCCGCACCCCGCTCGGCAACGGCGACCTGCGGCGGGGCCCCGACGGCGCCGGGAGCCCGGAAAACTAGTTGCGACGGCCCGTTAGACTGGCTGCCATGGCAGCACCTCTCCTCAGTTGGACGGCATAGACACCGGTTCCTGAGCACCTCAGTCGTCCCTCTCGCCGTCCACTCTGTTTCAGGAGAACCCCGTGATCACCGCTTCCGGCATCGAGCTGCGCGCCGGCGCCCGCATCCTCATCGAGAACGCCACCTTCCGCATCGCGAAGGGCGACCGCATCGGCCTCGTCGGCCGCAACGGCGCGGGCAAGACCACCCTCACCAAGTGCCTGGCGGGTGAGGGCATGCCCGCCGGCGGCACCATCTCCCGCTCCGGAGAGGTCGGCTACCTCCCGCAGGACCCCCGCACCGGCGACCTCGACGTGCTCGCCCGCAACCGCATCCTCTCCGCGCGCGGTCTCGACGTACTGATCCGCAAGATGCGCGAGAACGAACAGCGGATCGCGAACGGCTCGGGCGCCACCCGCGAGAAGGCCCTCAAGCAGTACGAGCGCCAGGAGACGGAGTTCCTCACCAAGGGCGGGTACGCCGCCGAGGCCGAGGCCGCCACCATCGCCGCCGCGCTCAACCTCCCCGACCGCGTGCTCGGCCAGCCCCTGCACACGCTCTCCGGTGGTCAGCGCCGCCGTATCGAGCTGGCCCGCATCCTGTTCTCGGACGCCGACACGCTCCTCCTCGACGAGCCGACCAACCACCTCGACGCCGACTCGATCGTCTGGCTGCGCGACTACCTGAAGACGTACCGCGGCGGGTTCATCGTGATCTCCCACGACGTCGACCTCGTCGAGACGGTGGTGAACAAGGTCTTCTACCTGGACGCCAACCGTGCCCAGATCGACGTCTACAACATGGGCTGGAAGCTCTACCAGCAGCAGCGCGAGTCCGACGAGAAGCGCCGCAAGCGCGAGCGGCAGAACGCCGAGAAGAAGGCCGCGACGCTGCACTCGCAGGCCGACAAGATGCGCGCCAAGGCCACCAAGACCGTCGCCGCGCAGAACATGGCCAAGCGCGCCGACAAGCTCCTCGCGGGCCTGGAGGCCGTGCGCCAGAACGACAAGGTCGCCAAGCTGCGCTTCCCCGAGCCCGCCCCGTGCGGCAAGACGCCGCTGATGGCCGAGGGCCTCTCGAAGTCGTACGGCTCGCTTGAGATCTTCACCGACGTCGACCTCGCCATCGACAAGGGTTCGCGCGTCGTCATCCTCGGCCTCAACGGCGCGGGCAAGACCACGCTGCTGCGGCTCCTCGGCGGCGCCGAGAAGCCCGACACCGGCCAGGTCATCGAGGGCCACGGCCTGAAGCTCGGGTACTACGCGCAGGAGCACGAGACGCTCGACCCGGAGCGCACGGTCCTGGAGAACATGCGCTCGGCCGCCCCCGACCTCGACCTCGTCGAGGTGCGCAAGACGCTCGGCTCGTTCCTCTTCTCCGGGGACGACGTCGACAAGCCCGCCGGTGTGCTCTCCGGCGGCGAGAAGACCCGGCTCGCGCTGGCCACCCTGGTCGTCTCCTCGGCCAACGTCCTCCTCCTCGACGAGCCCACGAACAACCTCGACCCGGCCAGCCGCGAGGAGATCCTCGGCGCGCTGCGCACGTACAAGGGAGCGGTCGTCCTCGTCACGCACGACGAGGGCGCTGTCGAGGCGCTCCAGCCGGAGCGCATCATCCTGCTCCCCGACGGCGTCGAGGACCTGTGGGGCCAGGACTACGCGGACCTGGTCGCGCTCGCCTGAGGCCGTCCACCCTGCTTGATCGAATGACTGATCCACTGGGTATGGATCATTCGGCCGATCCGTGATCCCTCATCTGTGTGAGCCGGCCTCGTACCGAGGTGTGGCATACACGGATTTCCGCGCTGAGCTGCGACAAGGCTCACCTCACCGGCCGTCGCGGCGCTGACCTGGGGATTCGCCGTCGCTCGCGTTCTGACGCGCGCGCAGCGACGTGCGGAATCGTTCACTCCGATCGTGATGTCCGTCCCCGAAGGGACGAACCCCGCCGTACGGACCTTGTCGAATGGGTGGCCAGGAAGCCCGGGAGGGGTGATCATGAGAAGTCCAGAGCGCACTTCCCATGAGGAGGCACGGGTGGCCGAGACTCTGAAGAAGGGCAGCCGGGTAACCGGCGCCGCGCGCGACAAGCTCGCGGCAGACCTGAAGAAGAAGTACGACGGCGGTGCGAGCATCCGGGCGTTGGCCGAGGAGACCGGCCGCTCGTACGGCTTCGTGCACCGCATGCTCAGCGAATCCGGCGTCACGCTGCGGGGACGCGGCGGGGCGACGCGAGGCAAGAAGGCCGCCGCCGGCTGACGGCGGGCGGCACGCTGTCCCATGGTCCGATGGTGACCACCCGGTCGGTCAACCGATCGACCGGGTGGTTACTGTGCAGTCACTTACGGGCGCTCCCGGCGTCCGGACCGACCGCACCCCCATCGGAGGCACCCCATGGCTTCGTCCGACAGCGAGCTCGCACCGGTTCTCGACAAGGACGGCGTACGCCTCACCATCGACGAGGCCGTCGCCACGGTGACGCTGACCAATCCGGCCAAGCGCAACGCCCAATCTCCCGCGCTGTGGAGGGCGTTGGTCGAGGCCGGTCAGCTGTTGCCGGGCAGCGTCCGTGTCGTGGTGCTGCGCGGAGAGGGCAAGTCGTTCTCCGCGGGCCTCGACCGGCAGGCGTTCACGCCCGAGGGCTTCGACGGCGAACCGTCCTTCATCGATCTGGCACGCGGTGAGGACGGCCTTCTCGACGCCACGATCACCGAGTACCAGGAAGCGTTCACCTGGTGGCGGCGGAGCGACATCGTGTCCATCGCCGCCGTCCAGGGCCATGCCATCGGCGCCGGCTTCCAGCTCGCGCTCGCCTGCGATCTGCGGATCGCGGCGGACGACGTGCAGTTCGCCATGCGCGAGACCAGCCTGGGCCTGGTCCCCGACCTCACCGGCACACACCCGCTGGTGGGGCTCGTCGGCTATGCCCGCGCGCTGGAGATCTGCGCCACCGGGCGCTTCGTCCACGCGGACGAGGCGGAGCGGACCGGCCTCGCCAACCTCGTCGTGCCCGCAGACCAGCTCGGCGCGGCTGCCACCGACCTCGCCGCCGCGCTCGTCGCCGCGCCCCGCGACGCGGTCATCGAGACGAAGGCCCTGCTGCAGGGCGCGGTGGGCCGTTCCTACGAAGACCAGCGCGTCGCCGAACGCGCCGCCCAGGGCCGCCGCCTGCGCGACCTCGCGGGCCTCGGCGACTGATCCGCGCGCGGCGCGCCTACCGCACCTCGGTGATGAGCACCGCCACCGTCGGACCGTCGGGCAGGGCCGCGCCGACGGCCTCGCGGACCGCGAGTGCCACGTCCAGGGCGCGGTGCCCGTGGTCCGTCGCGAGTTCCACGCGCGCGTGGCGGCGCGGGAGTGCGTGCGACGCCGGAGGCTCCTCGAAGTGGACGGCGCGGCCGAGCACGCCGGTCAGCCGGGCCACCCCGGGGACCGCGAGGGCCGCCCGTTCGGCGCGTGCCTCGTCGTGGTCGGCGGCGGGCCGCTCCGGGGCGGGCTCCGGGGGACCGGTCCGTCGAGGAGGCGCCTCGTCGGCCTCGTCGAGGAGCGCCGTCACCTTCAGGTCCACCTCGTCGGTGATCAGGCCGAGTCCGACCGCCGCCTCGTACAGCGCCGCGCGCAGCCGGTCCGCCGCCGCGGGCAGTGGCTCACCGGCGACCGCGGCGAACTCCGCCGTGATCCGCAGCGGTCCGGGCGGCAGCGCGCTCGGGGGCGGCGGAACGGCCGGGACTCCCGCCTCGTCCGGGGCGGCCTGCCCGATGCGTACCGTACCGAGCCGCACCCCGGGCACCCGCTCAGCCATCTGGCGCAACGCGCCGTCCACCGCCGATTCCGTCACCCACACGCCGTCCGCGGCACCGCCGAGCGGCAGCACCCGGCCGAGCCCCAGCTGCCGGCGCACCGCCTGCGTCCAACCCTCTGCCGTCATGGCCCCAGCCTGCCGCATCCCGGGCGCGCGGGCGCGGGGCCGCGCTTAATGTGGGCGGAGAAGCAGCCCCACTCGGGCAGTTCCCCTTTCGAAAGGGACGGGACGGCCATGACCGACACCGGACAGCGGAAGGCGTCGCAGACGCTGGAGAAGGACTCCCCGGACGAGAGCGCGGCACGGTCCGCGCCCGGACGGGGCGGCGGTGACCCCGGCAGCCGCGGCCGCACCACGATCGCGGACGGCGTCGTCGAGAAGATCGCCGGCCTCGCCGCGCGTGACGTCGACGGCGTGCACGCGATGGGCGGCGGCCTCGCCCGGACCTTCGGCGCCGTGCGCGACCGTGTGCCGGGCGGCTCGAAGTCCGTGTCGCGCGGCGTGAAGGCCGAGGTCGGCGAGGTGCAGACCGCGATCGACCTGGAGATCGTCGTCGAGTACGGCGTCTCGATCGCCGATGTCACCCAGGACGTGCGCGAGAACGTGATCACGGCCGTCGAGCGTATGACCGGTCTTGAGGTCGTCGAGGTCAACATCGCGGTGAGCGACGTGAAGCTGCCCGACGAGGACGACGACGAGCAACCAGGACGCCTTCAGTAGGGAGCGCGCAGATGAGTATGGCCGTGATCGGCATGATCGCGGGAATGGCTCTGGGCTTCGCCGGATACTTCGGCGGATTCGGGGCGTTCCTGCTGGTGGCCGCCTTGGGCGCCATCGGCTTCGTCGCAGGCAAGTTCCTCGACGGAGACCTGGAGCCCGGCGAGTTCTTCCGCACCCGCGGCGACCGGCGGCGGTGAGCGGTGGCGGCACAGGTCGCGCCCCGGGAGCGCGGCGCGACCCGGATCGCCGACCGGGTCGTCGCGAAGATCGCCGCGAGAGCGGCCCGTGAGGCGGTGGACGCGGTCCCGGCCGACGGCTCACCGCCCCGCGCCACGGTCTCCGTCCACCACGAGGCGGCCCGCATCCGCGTCAGCCTGGAGCTGGAGTACCCCTGCGACATCGGCGGGCAGTGCGGCGCGGTGCGTCGCCATGTCACCGAGCGGGTAGAGGCGTTGGCGGGGATGGACGTACCCGAGGTGGCCGTTCAGGTGGAGCGGCTCCACTCCGCGCAGGTGCGCGCCGCGGCACAGGGGAGGACACGATGAGTGAACCCCACGGGGGCGGCACCCAGCCGCTGCCGGTCGTCGAACAGACGGAGGGCGAGCTGCGCCAGTCGGCGTCCGCGACGGCGTACGACCCGCTGCCCACGCTCTCCGACGACGAGGAGAAGGCCTCCCGGTTCTGGTCGGCCCGCCGGGTGCCCGCCGCGCTCCTCGCCCTGGTGGTCCTCGGCGCCGCGGGACTGCTCCTCTACGACATCGTCGCCGTCCGGGCCGACCACCCCGCCATGCACTGGCGGCGCGAACTGGCCCACCAGCTCGGCAGGCGCCCCCTCGACGACACCGCGGTGCTCATCGGGGCCGCGGTCGCCGCCCTCCTGGGCCTCTGGCTCCTGGTCCTCGCCGTGACACCCGGGCAGCGCGGCATCCTGCCGATGCGCCGCACCCACTCCGACGTGCGCGGCGGCCTGTACCGCGGCGCCGCCGCCATGGTCCTGCGCGACCGTGCCATGGACGTGCCGGGCGTACAGTCCGTGCGGGTCCGGATGAAGCGCTCCAAGGTCGACGTGCGGGCCGTGTCCCACTTCCGTGAACTCGACGACGTACGCGGCGACCTGGACGCGACGATCGCCGACGGCATCCGCGATCTGGGCCTCGCCCGCGTCCCCGGACTCTCCGTCCACGTGGCCCGGCCCGGCAGGAAGGGGTGAGCGGCATGCTGCGCACGGTCAACCGCGTCGTCCTGGCACTCGCCGGGCTCGTCCTGCTCGTCCTCGGCGGCTCCGTGCTCGCCGTCGGACTCGGCGCGTCCGCGCCCTCCTGGTGGATCCACGACGGCCGGCACGACGTGCTGGTCAGCGCCGCCGACCGGGCTCGGTGGCGGGACGAGGGATGGTTCTGGCCCACGGTCATCGCCGCCCTCGCGGTGTGCGTGCTGCTCGCGCTGTGGTGGCTCTCCGCCCAGCTGCGCAGGCGCCGACTCGCCGAGATCCTGGTGGAGACCGGGGACGGCGAGGGCGCGTTGCTGCGCGGCCGGGCCATGGAGAACGTCCTGGCCCGCGAGGCCGAGACGCTGGACGGCGTCGACCGCGCCCAGGCCGTCCTCACCGGCAGGCGCAGCGCCCCGCAAGCGCGAGTGGACCTCACCCTCACCCCGCACGCCACCCCGGCCGAGGCGCTGCACCACCTCTCCGCCGACACGCTCGGCCGGGCCCGCGACTCGGCGGGCCTCGCGTCCCTGCCCGCCACGGTCCGGCTGCGGGCCGCCAAGCACCGGGCGGAGAGGGTCAGCTGAGCCCCGCGTCGTCAGAACCCGGCGCGTGATCCGCCGTCCACCGGCACCATGATCCCGGTCAGGTACGAGGCCGCGGGCGAGAGCAGGAACGCCGCGGTGCGGCCGAACTCCTGCGGCGTGCCGTAGCGCCGCAGGGGGATGCCCGCCTCGTTGGCGGCGCGGGTGGCCTCCGGGTCGGGGGAGAGGCCGTCCAGCTGGCGCATGCGGTCGGTGCCGATCCGGCCGGGCAGCACGCCGACCACCCGGATGCCGCGCGGGCCGAGCTCGTCCGCGAGGGACTTGGCGAACCCGGCGAGCCCCGGCCGCAGCCCGTTCGAGATCGTGAGGCCCGCGATCGGCTCGTACACCGAACCGGAGAGCACGAAGCCGATGACGCCGCCCTCGCCGAGCTCCGCGGCCGCGGTCCGCGCGAGGCGCACCGCGCCGAGGAACACCGACTCGAACGCCGCCTGCCACTGCTCGTCGGTGTTGTCCGCGACGAAGCCCGGCGCGGGCCCGCCGACGCTGATCAGCACGCCGTCGAAGCGGCCGAAGTGCTCACGGGCGGCGGCGACGAGCGCGGCGGCGGAGTCCGGGTCGGCGTTGTCCGCGACGACACCCACCGCGTTCGGGCCGAGCTCGGCGGCCGCCTCGTCGACCGTCTTCTGCTGACGGCCCGTGACCACGACCTTCGCGCCGTCCGCGACGAGCTCGCGGGCGGTGGCGTTGCCGAGGCCACGGGTGGCGCCGGTGACTACGTAGACACGGTTTTCCAGTCCAAGATCCATGGCCCTAGTCTCCCGCGTCCGCCCCGTAGAGCGCGAGGGCGGTATTGACCAGGCCGATGTGGCTGAATGCCTGCGGGAAGTTGCCCAGCTGACGGCGGGACGAGGGGTCGTACTCCTCCGCGAGCAGCCCCACGTCGTTGCGGAGCGCGAGCAGCCGCTCGAACAGCTCCCGCGCCTCCTTCGTACGGCCCGTCATGTGCAGGGCGTCCACCAGCCAGAACGAGCAGACGACGAAGACGCCCTCCTGTCCCGGCAGGCCGTCGATGGCCGTCTGGTCGGAGGTGTAGCGGCGCAGGAGCCCGCCGTGGCCGAGCTCGGCGTGGACCGCGTCGATGGTGCCGACGACGCGCGGGTCGTCGGGCGGCAGGAACCCCACACGCGGTATGAGCAGCAGCGACGCGTCCAGTTCGGCGGAGCCGTAGGACTGTGTGAACGTGTTGCGCTCCGGGTCGTAGCCGCGCTCGCAGACCTCGCGGTGCACCTCGTCCCGCAGCTTGCGCCACCGGTCGACGTCGCCGCGGAGCTTCGGGTTCTCCTCCAGGGCGCGCACCGTGCGGTCGGCGGCGACCCAGACCATCACCTTCGAGTACACGAAGTGCCTGCGGGGGCCGCGCACCTCCCACAGGCCCTGGTCGGGCTCCCGCCACTTCTTGTGCAGGAACTCGAGCAGGGACAGCTGGAGGTGCCAGGCGTGCGGAGGCGTGTCCAGGCCCGAACGGTCGGCGAGGGCGAGTGAGTCGACGACTTCCCCGTACACGTCGAGCTGCAGCTGTTCGACCGCTTCGTTGCCGATGCGGACCGGGGCGGAGTCCGCGTACCCGGACAGCCACGGAACCTCGTACTCCGGCAATCGGCGCTCTCCGGAGAGGCCGTACACGATCTGCAGGTCCGCCGGGTTGCCCGCGACGGCGCGCAGCAGCCAGTCGCGCCACGCCTCGGCCTCCTCCGAGAAGCCCGCGGCGAGCAGCGCGCCCAGGGTGAGGGTGGAGTCGCGCAGCCAGCAGAAGCGGTAGTCCCAGTTGCGCACGCCGCCGGGTTCCTCGGGCAGCGAGGTGGTGGGCGCGGCGACGATGCCACCCGTCGGGGCGTACGTGAGGGCCTTGAGGGTGATGAGGGAGCGGATCACCGCGTCCCGGTACGGTCCGTCGTAGTGGCACAGCGACGTCCAGGCGCGCCAGTCCTCCAGGCTGTGCTCCAGTGACTCGTACGGGTCGACGAGCGAGGGGCGCGGCTCGTGCGAGGGATGCCAGGTGAGGACGAAGGCGACCTTCTCGCCCTCCTCGACGGTGAACTCGGAGTGCGTGCCGAAGGAATGGCCCCAGGTGTGCACGGACGGCTCGCTGCGCAGCCACACGGAGTCGGGGCCCGCCACGGCGACGCGGTGGCCGTCCTTCTGGCGCATCCAGGGCACGACCGAGCCGTAGTCGAACCGGAGCCGGAGCGTGCTGCGCACGGTGACGCGGCCCTTGAGGCCCTCGACGATGCGGATGACGTCGGGGGCGCGGTCGCGCTGCGGCATGAAGTCCGTGACGCGGACGGACCCGTCCTCCGTGTCCCACTCCGAGTCGAGGACGAGGGAGTCGGAGCGGTAGGCGCGGCGGGTGCAGGCCCCCGCGTCCTTGGGTGCCATGCGCCAGTGCCCGTTCTCCTCGTCGCCGAGCAGCGAGGCGAAGCAGGCGGGGGAGTCGAAGCGGGGCAGGCAGAGCCATCCGATGGAACCGTCCCTGCCGACGAGGGCGACGGTCTGGTGGTCGCCGATGAGCGCGAGGTCCTCGATGGGCACGAGCTCTTCGGCGGGCGGGAGATCGGTGGCGGGCGCGAGGTCTTCGATGTGGCGGGACACGGATGACGGTTTCCCGGAGTCGGGCTCCGTCAATCCGGCGGAATGCGGGACTTCCGCGGCGTAATGCGGGGCTTCCGGCACGGACACCGAAGCCCTAGACGGCTGCGGGCGTCGCTTCCGGAGCCGTGGCTTCCGCGGCCGCCGTGCGGTCGCGCCGCTCCCTGCGGACCAGGACCACCCAGCCGATCGGGACGCCCGTGGCGAACAGCCACCACTGGACCGCGTACGCCATGTGCGCGCCGATGCTGCTGTGGTCGGGCTCGCCGATCAGCTCGGGGGAGCCGCCCTTCGCCTCGGGGGCGGACAGCTCGACGTAGCCGCCGAGGACCTCCTTGCCGAGGGCGTCGGCCTGCTGGCCGCTGCTGATCAGCATGATCTGACGGTCCGGAAGACCGCGGACGTCCTTGATGCCGCTGGCCGCGGACGTCTCGTCGGCCATGAGGCGGCCGGTGACGGTGATCTCGCCCTTGGGCGGCGCGGGGATCTTCGGGAAGGCGGTCTGCGGGCCGTCGGCGGGGATCCAGCCCCGGTTGACGAGCAGGACCTTGCCGTCGTCCAGGACGAACGGGGTCAGGACGTGGAAGCCGACCGCGTCGTCGGAGTTGGTGCGGCGCCGCACCACGACCTCGTGCCGAGGGTCGAACGTGCCCTTGGCGCTCACCCGGCGGTAGAGGTCCTCCTTGGGCACCTCGTGGCCGGGCGAGGTGAGCTTCTCGGCCGGTACCGGGTCGGCGTTCAGCGCGTCCGAGATCCGCTGGTTCTGGGCGACCCGGTTCTCGTGGCGGTGCAGCTGCCAGAAGCCGAGCTCGACCATCACGGGGATGAGGACGAGGGCGATGAGGGTGAGGATCACCCACTGCCGGGACAACAGGAAGCGGTACACCCCACGAAGGTACCTCTCGGGTCGTGGGGTGCCCGGCGGCGGGGTCCGGTCAGACGTTGTCGACGATGCCCACCCGCCCCTCCGCGCGCGAGCAGTGGGCGCCGCAGTACCAGTGGCCCTCCACCTCGACGCCCTGGCCGATGATGCGGCACCGGCAGTGCTCGCAGATGGGCGCCATGCGGTGGATGGCGCAGGAGAAGCAGTCGAAGACGTGCACCGCCCCTTGGGCGTGCACTTCGAAGGACATGCCGTAGTCGTTTCCGCAGACCTCGCAACGTGCCATGCGCCACAGGGTGGGACGCCGCGGCGGTGCGGGGCGAGCGGTCGGCGGGCGAGTCGCGCGGCAATCACCCGTCTGACGGTTATGGCTCGGGCGCTACGACTCCGTGGCGGGCGTCACGTCCTGGAGGAGCTGTCCGAACGCCGCCTCGTCGATGACCGGCGTGCCGAACGAGCGGGCCTTGACCGTCTTGGAGGTGCCGGAGTCCGGGTCGTTGGTGACGAGCAGGCTCGTGAGGCGCGACACACTCGTCGCGATGTGCAGCCCGGCCTCCACCGCGCGGTCCTCCAGGAGTTCACGCTCCACGGAGGTGTCCCCGGAGAACGCGACCCGCATGCCCTGCTTGAGCGGTTTGCCCGGTTCGTAACGGCCCGGGTTCGGGTACGGGCACGGCGGGCGCTTCCGCGAGGGGCGCCAACTTCCGGGCCGGTACGACGAGGCGGGCGTCGGGCCCGTCGCCTGGCGGACGATGCGGGGCGCGCCGTCCGACCACTCGGTGAGCGGCCTGCACTCCAGGAGCGGCAGGCGGACGTTGCCACCGGCCGCCGCCAGCAGACTGGGGCGGAACGCCTCGGCGAGCACGCGCGCGTCGTCCAGGGCGTTGTGCGCGTGGCGCTGCTCGACGCCGAAGTGCGCGGCCAGGGACTCCAGCTTGTGGTTGGGCAGCGGGAGCGCCAGCTCCTTGGAGAGCGCGATGGTGCACAGGCGTTGGCGCACGGGGGCGGTGCGCTCCGCGCGCGCGTACTCCCTGGCGATCATCGACCAGTCGAAGACGGCGTTGTGCGCGACGAGGACGCGGCCGTCGAGGCGGGCCGCGAACTCCTCGGCGACGTCCTCGAAGAGCGGGGCGTCCGCGAGCATCTCGCTGGTCAGCCCGTGGATCCAGACGGGACCCGGGTCGCGCTGGGGGTTCACCAGCGTGTACCAGTGGTCCTCGATGTCGCCCCGGGCGCTCACGCGGTAGACGGCGGCCGACACTATGCGGTCGTCGCGGGCCAGGCCGGTGGTCTCCACGTCGACGACCGCGTATCCCGTTGGATACGCGGCCGGCCAGGGCACTGCGGACGCTGCGGTCGTGCGGTCTTCGAGCATGGTCCATGAGGATACGGGCCGCGACCGACAGTCAGGGCGCCGGTCCGAGAAGCCCGGCCACCAGAGCCCTGACGGAGGCGGCGAAAACCGCGTCAGGATCGACGGGTCCCGCGAGCGCGCGGGCGAGCGCGCCGTCCTGCTCCGCGGCCTGAGCCGTCCACAACTCCTCCTCGCCCGGCCGCTGCACGGGCGCCCGTGCGCGGGCCCGCTCGACGAGGACGTGTCCGACGACGTGGACCTGGACGGCGCGCACGGCCTCGGCGGCGCGGGCGCCGCGCAGACCCGCCTCGTGGACCTCGTGGACGAGCGTGCGCTGGGCGGGCAGGAACATCCTTTCCGTCAGGCCGCGTTCGTGGACCATCGCGACGAGGTGCGGGTGGTCGAGGAGCTGGTGGCGCAGGGCGCGGGCCACGGAGGCGACGCGCTGGACGGGGGTGCGTCCTGTGGCGCGGATCTCGCCGAGGTCGGCGAGGGTGCGCTCGACGAGGGCGTCCAGGAGCGACTCGCGGTTGCCGACGTGCCAGTAGATGGAGGTGACGGCGGTGCCGAGCTCGGCGGCGAGCGCCCGCATCGTCAGAGCCTGCGGGCCGTGCCGCTTGACGAGGTGCGCGGCGGTGTCGAGCACGACGGCCCGGTTCAGTTGCGTGCGCGTCTCTTTACCCTTCACGAGTCCTGTTGTAACTGTGTTACAGAACCGCCGCAAGTCCCGCCCGCGGACCCCCCGTCCGCGCCGACGAAGGGTGGTACGACATGGCACGCATTCGCTACGGAGCACGTGACGAGGCGGAGATCGCCGCCGCACGCACAGCGAGTTCCAAGCTCCCCGACATCTGGTCCACGGGCGTCGTGGCCGTCTGGGAGAGCGACCCGGACGTGGTCGCCGCGGTCCTCCCGCCGCCGCTGAAGCCCACCGGCCGGCCGCTGGTGCGGGTGAACATCAGCAAGGTCGACCTGCCCGGCTATCCGCTGGGCGCGGGCTCGGTCGCCGTGGCCGCCGAGCACGGGGGAGTGGAGGGCTGGTATCCGCTGGTGATGCCGATGACCCACGAGCGTGCCCTGATCGGCGGGCGCGAGGTGTTCGGGGAGCCGAAGAAGCTCGGCGAGGTGGAGGTCGAGCGGGACGGCCTGGTGGTACGTGCCCGCCTCGCCCGGCACGGCATCGCCTTCGTGGAGGTGCGGGGCGCGGTCAGCGGCGCCCTGCCGCTGCCCGAGCCGACGCAGAAGACCGACTTCTACTTCAAGTTCCTGCCCGCGGTGGACGGTTCGGGCTTCGACGCGGACCCCGTGCTCGTGCACTGCGTACGGAACGAGAAGGTCCGCAAGCTGGAGGCCGTCACCGGGGACGTGGTGCTGCGCGAGTCGATGTACGACCCGGTGGCCGACCTGCCGGTGCGCTCCCTCGTCGAGATCACCATCGGCGAGAAGACCACCGACCAGCAGGGCCGCGTCGTCGAGCGCGTCAGCGCGCAGTCCCTGCTGCCCTACATCCACCAGCGCTACGACGACCCCGCGCAGATCCTCGACGGCCCGCCCGAGGGGAGCGCCTGAGATGGAGCTGCACGCCGGGCAGGTCGCCGTCGTCACGGGCGCGGCGAGCGGCATCGGGCTCGCTATGGCGCGCAGGTTCGCGGCGGACGGCCTGCGGGTGGTGCTCGCGGACGTCGAGGAGAGCGCCCTGGAGAAGGCGGCCGCCTCCCTGCGGGAGGACGGCGCGACGGTGCACGCGCGCGTGGTCGACGTCGGAGTGCGCGAGCAGGTCTTCGCCCTCGCCGAAGAGGCGTACGACAGGTTCGGCGCCGTCCATGTGCTGTGCAACAACGCGGGGGTCGGGTCGGGCGCCGAGGGGCGCATGTGGGAGCACGAGCCGAACGACTGGAAGTGGGCCTTCGAAGTCAACGTCTGGGGCGTCTTCCACGGCATCCAGGCCTTCGTGCCCCGCATGATCGCGGGCGGCGAGCCGGGACATGTCGTCAACACCTCGTCCGGCGACGGCGGCATCGCGCCCCTGCCCACCGCCTCCGTGTACGCGGTCACCAAGGCCGCCGTCGTCACGATGACCGAGTCGCTGTACGCCCACCTGAAGGCGGAGCACGCGCGCGTGGGCGCCTCCGTGCTCTTCCCGGGCCCCCACATGCTCCGCACCGGCCTGTGGGAGTCGCACCGCAACCGGCCCGACCGGTACGCCAAGTCCCGCCCCCGCAGGACGCCTTACCGCAGTCTCGACCAGTGGGAGACCGCGATGAAGGAGGCGGGCCAGGAGATCGAGTTCACGCCGGTCGAGGAGGTCGCGGACTTCGTGGCCGAGGGCATCGCGGCCGGCCGTTTCTGGCTGCTTCCGGAGAGCGAGCACAGCGACCGGCAGATCAGGGCGAGGTCGCGCTCGATGCTCGACCGCGCCGACCCGGCGTACCTGGAGAACTTCATCCTGGACTGAAAGGGGATCCGCAGATGAGCGCTCAGGACCCTCAGGACCCGTACCTGATCATCTCCTCCGACTGCCACGCCGGTCTCCCCACCGAGGAGTACCGGCCCTACCTCGACCGCCGCTTCCACCGCGACTTCGACGACTTCCTCGGCGAGCGGGGCGCCCGCCGCGAGGAGGCCACCCGGCTCGGCATCCGCAACGACGCGTTCGCCGCCAAGTGGTT
This sequence comes from Streptomyces venezuelae, assembly GCF_008642315.1. Taxonomy (NCBI): domain Bacteria; kingdom Bacillati; phylum Actinomycetota; class Actinomycetes; order Kitasatosporales; family Streptomycetaceae; genus Streptomyces; species Streptomyces venezuelae. Next base: position 6,897,526 of record NZ_CP029192.1, read on the forward strand.
CCAGGACAACGAAGAGGGCCTGCGCGGCGGCTGGGACGCCGCACAGCGCCTCAAGGAGCTGGACGGCGACGGGGTGGCCGCCGAAGTCGTCTTCCCCGACGCGGACGCCGTCGACAGCCGCACCGCCGCGCCCTTCGGGGTCGGCCTCGGCCTCTCCGGCGACCAGGACCCCGAGCTCGGCATGGCGGGTGCCCAGGCCCACAACCGCTGGCTGGCCGACTTCGTCTCCGAGCAACCCGAACGGCATTGCGGAGTCGCTCTGTTGCCCATCACCGGAGACGTCGACCGCGTCGTCGCCGAGGTCCACCGCGCCAAGGAGTCGGGGCTCGGCGCGCTGATGATCCCCTCCATGTGGGTCGACAAGGCGCCCTACCACGACCGGCGCTACGACCCCGTGTGGGCGGCGGCTGCCGAGTGCGCGATGCCCGTGGTCACCCACTCCGGAGCGGCGCCCCGTCACGAGTACGGCGACCACCTCGGGATCTACGTCTCCGAAGTGACCTGGTGGCCGGCCCGACCCCTGTGGTTCATGCTCTGGTCCGGCGTCTTCGAACGCCACCCGGGGCTGAGGTTCGGCGTCGCCGAGTCCGGCTGCTGGTGGCTGCCGAACCTCCTGTGGTTCATGGACCGCCTCTATCTGGGCGCCCACGGAGGCAAGAAGCTCTCCCCGTTCGAGGAGCTCAAGCGTCCGCCGCACGAGTACCTGGACCGGCAGATCTTCGTCTGCGCCACCAACACCAAGCGGCGCGAGCTCGCCCAGCGGTACGAGATCGGCGTCGACAACATCCTGTGGGGCAGCGACTTCCCGCACCCCGAGGGCACCTGGCCAGCCACGCGCGCGTGGCTGCGCAAGACCTTCCACGACATTCCCGTGGCGGAGACCCGCCGCATGCTGGGGCTCGCCGCCGCCGAGGTCTTCGGCTTCGACACGGCGGCACTCGCGCCGCTGGCCCGGCGCATCGGCCCGACACCCGCCGACCTCGGCCAGGACGCCGACCAGACGTCCGTCGAGGCCTCCTGGGCCCGCTCGCGCGAGGTGGGCCGCCACTGGCTGACCGACCACGACTTCCCGGTACTGGGGGCGGACGCATGAGTGCACCACGGACGACCGAGGACCGCTACACCGTCATCTCCGCGGACTGTCACGCGGGAGCCGATCTCCTCGACTACAGGCCGTACTTGGAGTCGCGCCACCACGACGCGTTCGACGCCTGGGCGGCCACCTACGTCAATCCGTACGAGGACCTCCTCGCCGACACCGCCGACCGCAACTGGAACTCCGACCGCCGGGTCGCCGAGCTCGAAGCGGACGGCATCGTCGCCGAGGTCGTCTTCCCCAACACGATTCCGCCGTTCTTCCCCTCGGCGTCCCTCATGGCGCCGGCGCCCACCCGCGAGGAGTTCGAGCAGCGCTGGGCCGGCCTGCGCGCCCACAACCGCTGGCTCGCGGACTTCTGCGCCGCCGCGCCGGGCCGCAGGGCAGGCGTCTTCCAGATCCTGCTCAACGACGTCGACCGGGCCGTCGAGGAGATCCACCGCTCCGTGGAGGCGGGCCTGACGGGCGGCCTCATGCTGCCCGGCACCCCGCCCGGCTCGGGCCTCCCGGAGCTCTACTCGGCGGCGTACGACCCGATCTGGGCGGCCTGCGCCGATCTGGGCGTGCCCGTCAACCACCACGCGGGATCGGCCTCACCGCCGCTCGGCGAGGAACCGGCCGCCCGCGCGGTGTTCATGGTCGAGACGACGTGGTTCTCCCACCGGGCGCTGTGGCACCTCGCCTTCGGCGGGGCCTTCCGCCGCCACCCGGAGCTCAAGCTGGTCCTCACGGAGCAGGGCTCGGGGTGGGTCCCCGGGGTGCTCGACATGCTGGACTACTACCACGGGCGGCTGGTCGCCGCGGCGCGGCGGACGGGCGGCGCGGGCACGGCAGACACCGCCGAGTCGAAGTTCGGCGCGGGTCTCGCCGACGCGATGGGCAAGGGCCCCTCCGAAGTGTGGCGCGACAACTGTTTCGTGGGCGCCAGCTTCATGCGCCCCCACGAGGCGGCCCTGCGCGACCGGATCGGCCTCGACAAGATCATGTGGGGCAGCGACTACCCGCACGACGAGGGGACGTACCCCTACTCGCGCGAGGGCCTGCGCATCGCCTACGCCGGCCTCCCCAGGGAGGAGATCGCCGCCATGGTCGGCGGCAACGCGGCCGGCGTCTACGGCTTCGACCTCGACCGTCTCGGGGAGATCGCCGCGCGCGTGGGACCGACGGTCGGAGAACTGGACGAACCCCTCAAGGAGACGCCCGCCGACGCGACGAGTCCGGTGTTCGCGACGGGAGGGTCGGTACGGGTCTGGTGAGCGGGCGCGTCCGGCGAGCGGGCGGGGGTTCGGGTCGCCCCCGCCCGCTCGCCACCCGTTTGAGCCGGGACCTTTGGTGAGGATCACCAACATCCACACCCGTACCGCCGGTAATACTTGTCGGTAACAACCCCTAGTCGTGGGCGAATAGCCGTTCTACGGTGCCTGCATGTCCCCGAACCTGCCCGATGTCGTGCTGTGGTCCATCCCGGCCTTCGTGCTGCTCACCGTCGTCGAGATCGTGAGCCACCGGATCCATCCCGACGACGATGCCGCCGGGTACGAGACCAAGGACGCCGCGACCAGCATCACCATGGGGCTCGGCAGCCTCGTCTTCGACTTCCTGTGGAAGATCCCCATCGTCGCGATCTACTCGGGCGTCTACGCGCTGACCCCGCTGAGCGTGCCCATCCTGTGGTGGACGATTCCGCTGATGCTCCTCGCGCAGGACTTCTTCTACTACTGGTCGCACCGCGGCCACCACGTGATCCGCGTCCTGTGGGCCTGTCACGTGGTGCACCACTCCAGCGAGAAGTTCAACCTCACCACCGCGCTCCGCCAGCCCTGGACGAGCCTGACGGTGTGGCCGTTCTACCTGCCGCTGATCGCGCTCGGCGTCCACCCGGCGGCGCTCGCGTTCTGCTCGTCGGCCAACCTGGTCTACCAGTTCTGGATCCACACGGAGCGCATCGGGAAGCTGCCGCGCCCCGTCGAGTACGTCTTCAACACGCCCTCGCACCACCGCGTGCACCACGCCTCCCAGGGCGGCTACCTCGACCGCAACTTCGGCGGCATCCTCATCATCTGGGACCGCATGTTCGGCTCCTGGGTCGCCGAGACCGACCGTCCCGTGTACGGCCTCACGAAGAACATCCACACGTACAACCCGCTGCGCGTGGCGACCCACGAGTACGCCGCCATCGCCAGGGACCTGAAGGCGGCCACCGGTTGGCGCGAGCGGGCCGGACGCGTCTTCGGAGGCCCCGGGTGGCAGCCGGCGGCCCCGGCCGCCCCCGAGGCGTCTCCGGCCGTCGTGCCCGCCTCCGACACCCCCGTCCCGGAGCGCGCCGCGTGACGCGAAGGCCCGCGCCGCGGACGGTCCTCGGCGCCTTCGGTGTCGCCGCGCTCGGTGACCTCCTCGCGCTCCTCGTGGACTTCGAGCCGGGTCACGCCGTCTGCAAGCCGCTGCTCATGCCGCTCCTCGCGGCGTACGTTGCCCTGCGGGGCGGGCCGCGGCTGCTGATCGCCGCCCTCCTCTTCGGCTGGGGCGGCGACACCTTCCTGCTCCTCGACGCCGATCCCGCCTTCCTCGCCGGGATGGGCTCCTTCGCCGCGGGGCACGTCTGCTACCTCGTGCTCTTCAAGCGGTACGGACGACGGGCGCCCCGCGCGCGGGGGGCGGGCCTCGTGACCGTGTACGCCCTCGCGCTCGTCGGCACCGTGGCGCTGCTCTGGCCCGACCTGCCGGCCGACATGCGGGGCCCCGTCGCGGGCTACAGCCTGCTGCTCACCGCCATGGCGTTCGGCGCCACCGCACTCGGTCCCGTCGCGGCCGCGGGAGGGGCGCTCTTCCTGCTCTCGGACACCCTCATCGCGACCGGCGTCGCCGAGTGGCCCCAGTTGCCGCGACCCGACTTCGCGATCATGCTCACGTACATCGCGGCCCAGTTCCTGCTGGCCGAGGGGGTGCTGGCGGCTCACCAGCGAATCGGTACCGGCACCGCGGTGAGCAGCGCCGAGAGCACCACGACGACACCCAGCGCGATCACCTCACCGCGCGCGGGAAGGTAGGCCGAGGCGCGGTCCGAGCCGCGCCGCAGCCGACGGCGGGCCAGGACCGCGAGCAGGGCGACGGCCAGGACGAGCAGCACCTTGGCGAGCAGGGTGCGGCCGTAGGCCGTTCCGGTGAGCTGGTCGAGGACCGTGCCCGCCGGCATCCGGCGCAGCGTGCTGCACACCCCGGTCGCCGTGATCGCGGCGAACAGGACGGCGGCCACGCGCGCGTAGAGCCCCAGTACCGCGACGGCCTCCTCCGGAGAGGACGTCCGCCATCCGCGGAGTATGCGCAGGACGTACAGCAGACCGCCCGCCCACAGCGCGCCGCACGTCAGATGGACGAGCGTGAGGCCGCTGCCCAGGAGCGGGGTGTCCTCCACCGGAGGGTGGGCCCGCAGTGCCTCCGCGACGATCACCGCGGCCAGCGGGAGCGCCGCCCCCGCCGGTCGCCGTGATCGCGCGCACAGGGCGGCCACGATGAACGCGTTGACCTCCAGGAGGGCGAGCCGCCCGTCCCGGGTGTCGTACAGCCGCCCGATGTCCAGGTCCGGGAGCTCCTGCGGGACCAGATTGCCGTTCGCCACGATCGCCGCGAGCCCCAGTGCCGCGGCGCACCCCGCCCACGCCGCGTACGCGGACCAGCCGCGCGGCGCCCTGTCGAGCGGCGCCCCCGGAACCCGGCGCGCGAGCCGGACGGTGAACACCTCGCCCAACTGCACGCACAGGGCGGCGAACAGGACCGCCCGCAGAAAGGTGATCCCGCCCGTGCCGGGAGCCCTGGCCTCACCGGTGCCGTGCAGCGCCGCCGACGGGCCGAGCAGGGGGATCAGCGCGGCGACGGCCACGAGCACGAGCACGGCGACGGCGCGGCCGGCTGAGGGCCGGCGGCGCGGGGCGCGGTGCGAGACGGGGGCGGTGACGGCTGTGGCCGGCACTCCGGTGGTGGCATCGCCTCCGGGCTCGACGGACGGTCGTATGGAGCTCACCACATGATCTTCACCAGGGCTTCCGGTGGTGGGCAAGTCCTGGGGGACAACCGGTGCAAAGGCGTTCCGATCGGACGCCGTCACTCATTTCTCAGCTGCTCGCCGACCACCACAGCCTGACCGACTTCTCGGGGTCCGAGGGCCGCAGCTCCCACCCCTGGGCCGTCGCCGTCTGCACGACGTAGTGCCCGCCGCACCCGCGGTAGGCGCGGCGCGGGATCTCGCACTCGGAGATCGGACGCGACTTGTTGCGCACGTACGGGGCCGTCGCCTTCGCCGTCCACTTGGCGACGAGCCGGTCGACCTCCGCGCGGTAGTACGCGGCGTCCCCCTCGTACCGCATCTCGGACCAGAGCACGCACCAGCGCGGCAGCGTGAAGACGCGGCCGAACGCCTTGTCCATGAACCGGTCGAAGGCCTTGTCGTACGACGAGCTCACCGCCGTGATCACCTCGGTGGCCAGACCGATGGCGAGGGTGCCGAGGAAGATCGCGATCCCGAGGACGGCCCAGAACGGCAGGAACAGCACGGTTGCGGCGAACCGGGCCACCAGTTGCCACCGGGGGCGCACCGGCCACGCCACCCAGTGCTCCGTGCCGGAGACGACGAACTCGGAGTTCTTGTACTCGTACATGACACGTGATCCTCTCGTGGGCCGACGGAAAGGGGCCGGGCGGCCCCCAAGCCGCCCGGCCCCACCCCACCGTGTCCCGGTGCTACTTGCGCAAGGCGTCCAGCGCGTCGGCCATGCCCACGCCGTAGAAGCCGTTCTTGTTCCGGCCGCCCTCGCAGACCGCGTCGGCCTTGCCGTCACCGTCGTAGTCGTACGGCTTCGGGCAGACCATCGCGTCCGCCTGGCGGTAGAGCAGCGCCTTGATGCGCGCCGCCGAGGCGTGCGGATGCGTCGACTTCAGCAGCGCGGCCACGCCCGCGGCGTGCGGCGACGCCATCGACGTACCGGCCTTGTAGCCGAACTTGCCGCCCGGCAGCGTCGACAGGATGCGGCCGTCGACGGCCGGCGCGTCCGGCGCCTGGTACTTCGTGGAGTCGCCGCCGGGAGCCGCGATGTCGACGACGCCGTTGCCGTAGTTCGAGTACGACGACTTGAGGCCCTTCGCGCCCGTGGCCGAGACCGTCACGACACCGGGCAGCTGCGACGGAAGGTCGAGGCAGTCCTTGGTCTTGATGGTCCGCGGCACCGGAGTGGTGTCGTCGGGGCTCGACTCGTCGAGGATCTCGTCCTGGGCGAGGTCGGTCTTCGCGTTGCCCGCGGCCGCGACGTTCACCGCGCCCTTGCGCTCCGCGTACCTCGACGCCCGCCCGACCGCGTCGACGAGCGCCTTCTGGTCGGCGTCGGTCTTGCAGTTGAACAGCCAAGGGTCGGTGTAGTAACTGCTGTTGGTGACGTCGACGCCGTGGTCGGCCGCCCACACGAAGCCGCAGACCACGGCCTCCGTGTAGTACATGCCGGTCGCCGGCTCGGCCACCTTAAGGCTCGCGACCTTCACGCCGGGCGCGACACCGGTGACGCCGGTGCCGTTCTTCGCGGCGGCGATGGTGCCCGCCACGTGCATGCCGTGGTCGCTCTCCCCGGCCACCGGGCGCCACGCGTCGCCCTTCTGGACGGGCACGCCGCCCAGGCAGCTCGCGGAGGCCCTGCGGTCGAAGTTCGGCGCGATGTCGGGGTGCGTGTCGTCGACCCCGGAGTCGAGGACGCCGACGGTGACCCTGCTGCTGCCGAGCGAGATCTTGTGCGCCTTGTCCGCCTTCATGGCGGGCAGGTCCCACTGCAGCGGCTCCAGCTCGTCCTGGCCCGCCGCCGCCTTGCCCGCCGCGGCCTTCGCCTCGGCGGCGGTCAGCGGCCGCTCCGACTCCAGGGCGTCGTCGGCCTGCGCGGACAGCGGGGCCGTGCGGGTCGCACCCGCCGAGTCGACGCCCTTGACCTTGCGGATCGTCTTCGCGAAGTCGGGGTCGGCCGAGTGGACGACGATGACGCCGATCCGGTCGTACGCGATGACGACGTCACCGCCCGCCTTGGCGATGGCCTTCTTCGCCCGCTCCGAACTTCCCTTGCCGGGGCGGACGTTCACGACGTAGCTCATCGACGCCGCGTCCGCGGTCGGCAACCCCAGGGCCTGCGACACCGAGGCCGGAGCGTCGGGGATCCCCGCGGGCCTGGCCGAGGCCGTGCCGGGCAGGAAGGCGACGGCCGAGACCAGCGCGACGCCGAGCGGCAGGGCCAGCGCGCGGCGGGAGCGCAGGAAGGCCATGGCCGATATGTGGGACTTGTGCACGTTCTCTCTCCCCGTCACTTCTTCTTCACGGCGTCGAGCGCGTCGACGAGACCGCTGCCGTAGAAGCTGTTGTCGTGCTTGCCGCTCTGGCAGACCGCGTCGGCGTCGCCGTCACCGTCGGGGTCGTACGGACCCGTCGGGCACTCCAGGCGGTCGGCCTGCTTCTTCAGGAGCCGCTGCACCTCGGCCGGGCTCGCCTTGGGGTGCGTGGACTTGATCAGCGCGGCGACGCCCGAGGCGTGCGGCGCGGCCATCGAGGTGCCCTGCAGCCAGCCGTACTCGCCGCCCGGCATGGTGGAGAGGATGCGGCCGTTCTTCGACGGGGTGTCCGACGGGATCTGCCACTTGTCGCCGCCCGGGGCTGCGATGTCGACGACACCCTTGCCGTAGCTGGAGTAGATCGACTTCAGGTCCTTGACGCCCGTCGCGCTGGTGGTGACGACGCCCGGCAGCTGGGTCGGCACGTCGAGGCACTCGTGCGGGTCGATGGTGCGGGTCACCGGGGTGGAGTCGTCCGGGCTGGAGTCGTCGACGATCGCGTCGGAGTCCAGGTCGTGGTTGGAGTTGCCCGCGGAGGCGACGTGCAGGGTGCCCTTCTTCTGGCCGTACAGCTGCGCGCGGTTGACCGCGTCGAGGATGGCCTTCTGGTCCGGGTCGTCCTTGCAGTTGTACAGCCACGGGTCCACGTAGTAGCTGTTGTTGGTGATCTCGACGCCGTGCTCGGCGGCGAACACGAAGGCGCAGACCACGTTCTCCGGGTAGAACAGCTCGTCGACCGGGTCGGCCACCCGGATGGCGGAGATCTTCACGCCGGGCGCCACGCCCGCGACACCGACGCCGTTGCGCGCGGCGGCGATCTCACCGGCCACGTGCGTGCCGTGGTAGCTGTCCTTCGACGACGGACGCCAGGCCCCGGCCGAGGTGTCCGCCTTGCCGCCGACACAGCTCGCCGACTGCGACGGCGAGAAGTTGGCGGCGAGGTCGGGGTGGGTGTCGTCGACGCCGGTGTCGATCACGGCGACGGTGACCTTCTTGCTGCCCGGGTTGATCTTCGCGGCCTTGTCGGCGTCTATCGCGCGCAGGTCCCACTGGTCGGCCTCCATCGGCTCGGCGCCGGGGGCGGCGCTCCGCTTCAGGGCCTTGGCCTCGGACTTGGAGAGCAGCTTCGCCTTGCCGTCGTCCGTGGTGCCGGCGGCCTTCAGGGGCGAGGTGTGGGTCGCGCCCGCGGACTGGACACCGCGGACCTTGCGTATCTGCTCGCCGAACTGCGGGTTCGACGAGTGCGCGACGATGACGCCGATCTTCTCGTGCGTGACGACGACGGAGCCACCGGCCCTCGCGATCGCCTTCTTGACGTACGCGAGCGTCTTGCGGTCGGTACGGGTGTTGACGACGTACGCGAAGACGGGGGCGTCCTCCGCGGCCTTCGCCGACACCGGGGCGGGCGACTCGTTGGGGGCCGCGGTCGCGGCGCCGGGCACGAAACCGACCGAGGCGGCGAGCGCGAGGCCGAGCGGCACGATCAGTGCCGTACGACGTCTGGAACGCAGATGAGCCATGGGATCTCCACATCATCCGGAGACGGAACCGCACGCGGAATCGCATACGGAACTGCCCGAACACGACTGGTGCTCGGGCAGGTACATGACGGGTGGTTCAGGGTGAAGCTAACCCTGAAACTTCCAGGCCAGCAATGACTTACCGAAGAAATGGGGGAGTTCGACCACGTCGGACGCGCCGCGGGGACGTTGAGCAGAGAACGGAAGCAACATCAACCCCCTGTCGGATCACGTCCCATGGCCTTAGCATCGCCATCCGTGGCTCACGTGATCCGCGTCACGCTGGATGTGAGACCAGGAGCCCATGGAACAACTGTCCGTCCCCACCCCACCCGCACCACGAGGAGACTCCGTGGCCACCGACGCACCGCCCCCTTCGAAGGGTGGCGCGGGAAAAGAACCCGCTCCCCACGCGCCCTCCACGGAGGAGTTCGCCGAGGTGCAGGAGAGCGCGGAATTCGGTGAACTGCGCTCCGCGCACCGCTCGTTCGCCTTCCCGCTCACCATCGCCTTCATCGCCTGGTACCTCGTGTACGTCCTGCTCTCCAACTACGCGGGCGACTTCATGGGCACCAAGCTCTTCGGCAACATCAACGTCGCCCTGGTCCTCGGTCTCGGGCAGTTCCTGACGACGTTCCTCATCGCCTGGTTCTACTCGCGCCACGCCGCCTCGAAGCTCGACCCCAAGGCCGAGGCGATCAGGGCCCGCATGGAGCACGGCCCGCAGAGCACCCCGGACCGCCCGCAGACCCGCCTGGAGGGCGACGCATGAGCCCCGCGCACCCCGCCGTCATCGAGCTGGCGGCCGCGTCCGACGCCTCCGAGCACCGGACGCTGATCATCAGCCTCTTCGCGGCCTTCGTCGTCGCGACCCTCTTCATCACGGTCTGGGCGGGCCGGCAGACCAAGAGCGCCGCCGACTTCTACGCGGGCGGCCGCCAGTTCACCGGCTTCCAGAACGGCCTGGCGATCTCCGGCGACTACATGTCCGCCGCGTCCTTCCTCGGCATCGCGGGCGCCATCGCCCTCTTCGGCTACGACGGGTTCCTCTACTCCATCGGCTTCCTCGTCGCCTGGCTGGTGGCGCTCCTGCTGGTCGCCGAACCGCTGCGCAACTCCGGCCGCTACACGATGGGCGACGTCCTCGCGTACCGCATGCGCCAGCGCCCGGTCCGCACCGCGGCCGGCACCTCCACCATCGTCGTGTCGATCTTCTACCTGCTCGCGCAGATGGCGGGCGCGGGCGTCCTCGTCTCGCTGCTGCTCGGCATCACCAGTGACGCCGGCAAGATCCTCATCGTCGCCCTCGTCGGCGTCCTGATGATCGTCTACGTCACCATCGGCGGCATGAAGGGCACCACCTGGGTGCAGATGGTCAAGGCCGTCCTGCTCATCACCGGCACCATCCTCATCACCTTCCTGATCCTCCTGAAGTTCAACTTCAACGTCTCCGACCTGCTCGGCACGGCCGCCTCCAACAGCGGCAAGGGCTCGGCGTTCCTGGAGCCCGGCCTCAAGTACGGCGCGTCCGGCACATCGAAGCTGGACTTCATCTCGCTCGGCATCGCCCTGGTCCTCGGCACCGCGGGACTGCCGCACATCCTCATCCGCTTCTACACGGTGCCCACGGCCAAGGCCGCCCGTAAGTCCGTGAACTGGGCGATCGGCATCATCGGCGCCTTCTACCTGATGACGATCGTCCTCGGCTTCGGCGCCGCCGCGCTGCTCAAGCCCGGCGACATCATCGCCTCCAACAAGGCGGGCAACACGGCGGCACCGCTCGCCGCCCTGGAGATCGGCGGCGGTGGCGACTCCACCGGCGGCGCGATCCTGCTCGCGGTGATCTCCGCGGTCGCCTTCGCCACGATCCTCGCGGTCGTCGCGGGCCTCACCCTCGCCTCGTCGTCCTCGTTCGCGCACGACATCTACGCGAACGTCATCCGCAAGGGCAAGGCCACGGAGAAGGAGGAGATGAAGGCGGCCCGCTGGTCGACCGTGTTCATCGGCATCGTCTCCATCGCCCTCGGCGCGCTGGCCCGCGATCTCAACGTGGCCGGCCTGGTCGCCCTCGCCTTCGCGGTCGCGGCCTCCGCCAACCTGCCGACGATCCTCTACAGCCTGTTCTGGAAGAGGTTCACCACCCAGGGTGCCCTCTGGTCCATCTACGGAGGCCTCGTCGCCGCGGTCGGCCTGGTGCTGTTCTCACCGGTCGTCTCCGGCAAGCCCTCCTCGATGTTCCCCGACGCGAACTTCGACTTCTTCCCGCTGGAGAATCCGGGCCTCATCTCCATCCCGCTGGGCTTCCTGCTCGGCTGGCTCGGCTCCCTCCTCTCCAAGGAGGAACCGGACAAGGGCAAGTACGCGGAGCTGGAGGTCAAGTCCCTCACGGGCGTCGGAGCCCACTGATCCGAACCGCTTGCCCCCCCCTTTGTTCACACGTTCGTAGCGGCCGCGTCGTAGAGTCCTACGACGCGGCCGTGCCGTTCCTCGTGGCAAATGGCCCATGAGGATGTCAGAGGCGTCGCGTAAGGTCGAAAGCAGTGGACCCAGAACATCCAACCGCCGGGGAGGGGGCCGCAGTGCTCATCGACACCTTTGGCCGAGTAGCCACTGACCTGCGCGTTTCACTGACCGACCGCTGCAATCTGCGCTGTACGTACTGCATGCCGGAAGAAGGCCTGCAGTGGCTGTCCAAGCCGGACCTGCTCACGGACGACGAGATCGTGCGGCTCGTGCGCATCGCCGTCACCCAGCTGGGCATCACGGAGGTCCGCTTCACCGGCGGCGAGCCCCTGCTCCGCCCCGGCCTCGTCGGCATCGTCGAGCGCTGCGCCCAGCTGGAACCCCGCCCCAAGATGTCCCTGACGACGAACGGCATCGGCCTCAAGCGCACCGCGAAGGCCCTCAAGGCCGCGGGCCTGGACCGGGTCAACGTCTCCCTGGACACGCTGCGCCCCGACGTCTTCAAGACGCTCACCCGCCGCGACCGTCACAAGGACGTCCTCGAAGGCCTCGAAGCCGCCCGTGACGCCGGCCTCACCCCGGTCAAGGTCAACACCGTCCTGATGCCGGGCCTGAACGACGACGAGGCCCCCGACCTGCTCGCCTGGGCCGTCGAGAACGACTACGAACTCCGGTTCATCGAGCAGATGCCCCTGGACGCCCAGCACGGCTGGAAGCGCGACGGCATGATCACCGCGGGTGACATCCTGGAGTCCCTGCGCACCCGCTTCGAGCTCACCGAAGAGGGCTCCACGGAGCGCGGCTCGGCCCCCGCCGAGCGCTGGATCGTGGACGGTGGCCCGCACCGCGTCGGCGTCATCGCCTCCGTCACCCGCCCGTTCTGCTCGGCCTGCGACCGCACCCGCCTGACGGCCGACGGCCAGGTCCGCACCTGCCTCTTCGCCACCGAGGAGACGGACCTCCGCGCCGCACTCCGCGCGGCCCCCGAGGACACCGAGAACGGCTCGGACGAAGCGATCGCCCGCATCTGGAAACTCGCGATGTGGGGCAAGAAGGCGGGCTCGGGCCTGGACGACCCGACGTTCCTCCAGCCGGACCGCCCGATGTCGGCGATCGGCGGCTAGCTCGCCTGCCACTCCTCCAGCTTGACGACGTCCTTCAGGAAGCCGCGCACCCCCAGGAACTGCGAGAGGTGCTCGCGGTGTTCGTCGCAGGCGAGCCACGTCTTGCGGCGCTCCGGGGTGTGGATCTTGGGGTTGTTCCAGGCGAGCACCCAGACCGCGTCGACGCGGCAGCCCTTGGCGGAACAGATCGGGTTTTCGTCACTCACGGGGTCACTCACAGGCGCGTCCAAAAAGTGCTTCACACAAGGCGACGCCGAGCAGCCACGGGGGGAGCTGCCCGGCGTCGGTCTGTCGCTCCGACGGGGGATGCGGAGCGCGTACGAAGTATGTCATGGGGGACCCGGCTACTGGCACCGGAACTACATGATTGATCTGAGGTTTTCTTGAGCTTGGCGCAACGTCGACGGTCAGCTCGGTTCGGTCGTGGCGCCGCTTCGCTGGTCGTACGCGGGCCCCGGGGGATCTTCCGGGACGGATTCCGCGGCGGCGGCTGCGGCGGGCGGCGCCAGCATTGGCCGAGAAGGAGCGGGCACGAACGTCGACGGCAGCGAAGGCGGACTCTCCCGACCGGCGTTGGCGATCACGACGGAGATGTACGGCAGGAGGACACCGAGCACCAGTGCGACGAGGGCGACGTGTCGCTCGACGTTCCAGAGGACCGCGGCGGCCACCACCGACACGGTGCGCACCGACATGGAGATCACGTAGCGGCGCTGCCTGCCCCGCACGTCCTCCGCCAGACCCTGCCTGGCCCCCGTGATCCGGAAGACCTGGCCGCTGCTCTGCTTCCGCATCACGTTCCACCGCCCTGTCCGCTGCGCCGGGCTCTCCCTGGAATCCACCCCTGGTCCGGCCCGTCCCACGTTACGCCGCGGCTGCGCCGCCTACGAGACCGGGGCAGCCCTCACCTCGGTGCCCTGCCTGCGTCGTGCCACGTATGGAGCTGCCCGACATGCGCCGTATGGCGTACGGGACGAGACTGGCCGTAACGCTCATGTAGAGCCGACTAGGAGGCAGCTATGGGCTGGTTGTGGGCGATCATCGTGGGATTCGTGCTGGGTCTGATTGCCAAGGCGATTCTGCCCGGCAAGCAGCACAGTCCCCTCTGGCTGACCACGGTGTTCGGCATCATCGGAGCCGTCCTGGGCAACTGGCTCGCGACGCAGTTCGGCATCAATGAGACCAAGGGCATCGACTGGGGCCGGCACGCGCTCCAGCTGGTCGCGGCGCTCGTCGTCGTCGGCCTCGGTGACGCGGCGTACACCATGCTCCGCGGCAACAAACGCAGGGCGTAGCCGCCTCGCACGGTGAAGGGGGCCGGTCCACCGGGACCGGCCCCCTTTCCGCGTACGGCTGCGGCTACTGCGTGACCTCGACCGCCGCCAGGTTCTTCTTGCCGCGGCGCAGCACCAGCCACCGCCCGTGCAGCAGGTCCTCGCGGGCCGGCACGGCGTCCTCGGCGGCGACCTTCACGTTGTTCACGTAGGCACCGCCTTCCTTGACCGTGCGCCGGGCGGCGGACTTGCTCGCCACCAGGCCCACCTCGGCGAGCAGGTCCACCACCGGACCGGGCTCGGCGACCTCGACGCGCGGCAGCTCGGAGAGTGCCGCGGCCAGCGTCGCCTCGTCCAGGTCACCCAGCTCGCCCTGCCCGAAGAGCGCCTTGGACGCGGCGATCACCGCGGCGCACTGGTCCGCGCCGTGCACCAGCGTGGTCAGCTCCTCGGCGAGCGCACGCTGCGCGGCACGCGCCTGCGGACGCTCCTCCGTCTGCCTCTCGATCTCCTCCAGCTCCTCGCGGGACTTGAAGGACAGGATCCGCATGTACGTCGAGATGTCCCGGTCGTCCGTGTTCAGCCAGAACTGGTAGAACGCGTACGGCGTCGTCATCGTCGGGTCGAGCCAGACCGCGCCGCCCTCGGACTTGCCGAACTTGGTGCCGTCCGACTTGAGCATCAGCGGCGTGCCGAGCGCGTGGACCGCGGCGGCCGGCTCCAGGCGGTGGATCAGGTCGATGCCCGCCGTGAGATTGCCCCACTGGTCGCTGCCGCCGGTCTGCAGCGTGCAGCCGTACCGCCGGTAGAGCTCCAGGAAGTCCATGCCCTGCAGGAGCTGGTAGCTGAACTCCGTGTAGGAGATGCCTTCCTGCGACTCCAGGCGGCGGGCCACGGAGTCCTTGGTCAGCATCTTGTTCACGCGGAAGTGCTTGCCGATGTCGCGCAGGAACTCGATCGCGGACATGCCCGCGGTCCAGTCGAGGTTGTTCACCATCGTCGCGCCGTTCTCGCCCTCGAAGGACAGGAACGGCTCGATCTGCGAGCGCAGCCGCGCCACCCAGTTCGCGACCGTCTCGGGGTCGTTCAGGGTGCGCTCTGCGGTCGGCCGCGGGTCGCCGATCTGGCCCGTGGCCCCGCCGACCAGCGCCAGCGGACGGTGGCCCGCCTGCTGGAGCCGCCGGACGGTGAGGACCTGCACGAGGTGCCCGACGTGCAGGCTCGCCGCGGTCGGGTCGAAGCCGCAATAGAACGTGACGGGACCGTCCGCGAGCGCCTTGCGCAGTGCGTCTTCATCGGTGGACAGGGAGAAAAGCCCCCGCCACTTCAGCTCGTCGACGATGTCCGTCACGGGTCTCGCGTCTCCTTGGGTGTGCTTACACGGTGCACGTGAGTGCAGGGTCCGAGGTTATACGCCCGGACTGACCGAACTCATATTGAAATCCGGGACGCGCAGCGCGGGCATCGCGGCCCGGGTGAAGTAGTCGCCCCACTCGCGCGGCAGCGTCTTCTCCGTACGTCCCGCCTCCGTCGCCCGGCCGAGCAGGTCCACCGGCGACTCGTTGAACCGGAAGTTGTTGACCTCGCCCACGACCTCGCCGTTCTCCACGAGGTACACGCCGTCCCTGGTCAGCCCCGTGAGCAGCAGCGTCGCCGGGTCCACCTCGCGGATGTACCAGAGGCAGGTCAGCAGCAGCCCCCGCTCGGTGGCCGCGACCATCTCCTCCAGCGAGCGCTCGCCGCCGCCGTCCAGGACGAGGTTGTCGACGGCCGGTGTCACCGGGAGCCCCGTCAGCCGCGCGCTGTGCCGGCTGGTGGCGAGGTGAGCGAGCTCACCGGCGCGGATCCACTCGGTGGCGGACAGCGGCAGACCGTTGTCGAAGACCGACGCGTCGCCGCCCGAGGCGTGCGCGAGCACGAAGGGCGCCGACTCCAGGCCCGGCTCGTGCGGGTCGCTGCGCAGCGTCAGCGGCAGCTCGGCGATCCGCTCGCCGAGACGTGTGGCGCCGCCGGGCTTGGAGAACACCGTGCGGCCCTCGGCGGCGTCGCGGGCCGAGGACTGCCACAGCTGGTAGATCAGCAGGTCGGCGACGGCGGTCGGCGGCAGCAGCGTCTCGTACCGCCCCGCGGGCAGGTCGACGCGGCGCTCCGCCCACCCGAGGCGCCGGGCGAGCTCCGTGTCCAGGGCGGCCGGGTCGACGTCCTTGAAGTCGCGGGTGGCGCGCCCGGCCCACGCGGACCTGGTGCGGTCGGGCGACTTGGCGTTGAGCTCCAGGGTGCCGTTGGGCTGGTCGTGCCGCAGCCGGAGCCCCGTCGACGTACCGAGATAGCTCGACACGAACTCGTGGTTCGCGAAGCCGTACAGCTCACGGCCGCCCGCGCGGGCCCGCGCGAACGCCTCTCCGAGGGCCGGGGCGAACTCCGCGAAGACCGCCGATGACGTCTCGCCGGCCGCCTCGGTGAAGTCGGGGGAGGCGGCCGTGCCGGTCACCAGTGGCTGCGCGTCCTCGGCGGGCCCCGCCCCGCGTGCGGCCTCCTCGGCGGCCCGCACCAGCGGCTCCAGGTCGTCCGCGGTCACGGCGGACCGCGTCACGACGCCGGAGGCGGTGCCTTCCTTGCCGTCGACGGTCGCGATGACGGTGAGGGTCCGTCCGCGCGTGACGCCATTGGTGGTCAGCGCGTTGCCCGCCCAGCGCAGGTTCGCCGTCGACTCCTCGTCGGCGATCACGACGCAGCCGTCGGCGGTGGACAGTTCGAGGGCGCGCTCGACGATCTCGTGCGGCTTGGTGGCGCTGCGGCTCATCGACCGGCCTCCTGCGTGGTGTTCAGAATGTTCACGCCCCGGAACAGGGCGGACGGGCAGCCGTGCGAGACGGCGGCGATCCGGCCGGGCTGGGCCTTGCCGTAGTTGGAGGCGCCACCGAGGACGTACGTCTGCGGACCGCCGACCGCGGCCATCGAGCCCCAGAAGCCGGTGGTCGTCGCCCGGTACGCGACGTCGCGCAGCTGCCCGGCGAGGCGGCCGTTCTCGATGCGGTGGAAACGCTGCCCCGTAAGTTGAAAGTTCACGGTGTGAGCGGAGGGCATACCCCTCTGATCAGTCTTCGTGCAGGTCGGACGGCGTTTCACGATCTACCCTCAATCCCTGTCATACCGGTTGAGACCGGACTGTGCGGGGTCTGCTGACGTTCGTGACGACCTCGGGGGCGGTCCTCGCCCGGGCTATGGCGAAGATCATCGCTCATGGGCGTGAGAGGCCTCAAGGCCGTATCCAGGCCACGGGAGGCTACCGCTCCCGCCCGTTCACTGCCGAGGGCGAGCCAGGAGCAGTGCGTCGTGCGGCGGTGGATCAGGGAACGTTGAAACCTCGCTGAACCAGGCCTACTCCCACATTTCGTACAGGCTGCGCACTCTGGAGTGCTCGCGCTCGACGAGCAAAGGAACAGCCGAAGGCATGGCGCCACTGCTGGTCCGAGCCGAACAAGCCTCCGAGGGGGAGCGGATCCTGGCTCATGGGTTGGTGGGGTCCGGCGGTGGGAGCGGTGGCAGGTGCAGGCCCTCATGGACGACCGTGTGGGCAAGGTCGCGCACATCCGTCTGGCAGGCGTGGGCATGGGCGCGCAACAGGGCCAGCGCCTGGCCGGCGGTCACATGGTGGCGGTAGCTGATCATTCCGGTGGCCTGGTGGACGACGGCGTCGGAGTGCAGGAACCACGCGTCGGCCGCCGTGTTCTCGCCGGGGCGCGGGACGGCCAGGAGGAGGATGTCGGCGGCGTGTACGTGGGCCCGCACGGTCTCCAGGTCCTTGTGGGGCAGGGGGCCGGGCCGGTCGCGGTAGACGGACATGACCAGGCCCGGTTGAGGACCGCTGTGGTCGGGTTCGAGGAGGGCACAGAGCGCGAAGGTGGCACGGATGCCGTGGGCGCGGGCCTGTTGGGCGTAGACGGGCCAGCCGACGGTGGGGTACGGGTCGTCGAGGTCGGGAACGAGAACCGTTCTGCGCTCTTTGAGGGCCTCTACGCACGGGCCTTCCCCAAGGTTGATCTGCAAGGCTTCGCCTCGCCGGGCGAGAGGGCCCTCGGCAGCCAGCGACACACGTTGGGCAAGGGCGGCGTCCACTGCCAGCGTGAGCCCCACCGAGCAGACGTATCTCAGTTCCGCTCGGCACGAGTGCACGAGGCTGCTCGACGGGTCGGGGCGATCCACGTGCAGGGCGGCCAGCTCGACAGCCGCCTTCCGGGAGGCTGTCACGCGACGAGGGTGTAGCCGACGGGGAAGGACTGTGTCTTCTCGAGCGTGGGCATGGCGGTTCTTCCGATGGGTGGCACTCACCGCCGATGCTGCCCGTGATCGGAAGCCAATGTCAGGGTTGTCGTACTGGACGAAACCGTCTGCTCGAATACGTGGACAGCCTGGTTTTCCACCCTACGCCTTCTGCCCGGGGCATGGGCATGAGGCCCGTCGGCGACGATCCTCCGACCCTTGAAGTGCTCGCGACTTACACTGCTCGCGACGGGTTCGGCCGGGCAGGAGAGGGTAGCGGTCCATGGCTATGGGTGACCTTGCTGCTGTGCTGGAAAGCCTGCGTCCCGCCCCGGGCGGCTGGGACCTGGTCGGCGCCGACGCTGAGGGGTGCGCCCGCGTGCTGGGCGTCGACGGGGTGGCCGTGTCCGTGACACCGGGCAGCGGGCTGACCGAACTGCTGTGGGCCACGCCCGGCGCCAGCAGGCAGCTGGAGGACTTGCAGTTCACGCTGGGCCAAGGACCGGGTCCGGAGGCAGCTTCGTCGGGCGCGCCTGTTCTGGTGCCCGATCTGTCGGCCGAGTCCCCCGACCGGTGGCCTGCCCTGCTGCCCGAGCTGGTGGCCGTGGGGATCGGCGCGGTGTTCTGCCTCCCGCTGCGCCTGGGCAAGGCCAGCCTGGGTGCACTGACGCTGCAACGAGCGAGGGCCGGACCGCTGGGAAAGTCACCGTTGGCCGATGCGTGGACGGTCACGCACGCGCTGACTGCCGCGCTGGTCGAGGACGGGGAAGCATGGCAAGCCTTCGCCGAGGCGGAGGAGACTTCGCACTTCTATCGGGCCGCGGTGCACCAAGCCTCCGGAATGATCAGCGTGCAGGCGGGTGTGTCATTGGCCGAGGCTCTGATGCGGCTGCGGGCGTACGCCTACCAGCAGGGGCGGCCGTTGCTGGAGGTAGCCGATGACGTGGTGGCCAGGCGGGTGCGCTTTCGCCATGATGATGGAGACGAGCCGGGCTTCGTGGCCGGCGGAGGGACTGAAGGGTCATGACCCGAGAAGAACGCCTGCTGGCAGCCGTCATCGACGCGGTCGACACGCTCGTCGAAGACTTCGACCTGATCGACTTCCTGCACACCTTGTGTGATCGCTGCGTCGAACTGCTCGACGTGTCGGCGGTGGGGGTCATGCTGGAAGACCCCGGCGGGAGCCTGCAGCTGATCGCCGCTTCCGACGAACACACTCGACTCCTGGAACTCTTCGCCCTGCAACACGACCAAGGCCCCTGCGTCGAGTGCCACCGAAGCGGCACGGCCCGGTTGAACATCGACCTCGACTCGACGGCCGGGACAGCTCCCTTCCCCGTCTTCGCGGCTCGGGCCCGAGGGACTGGTTTCCTCACGACCCACGCACTGCCGATGCGGCTGCGCGACACGGTCATCGGTGCGATGAACCTCTTCGACACTCGGGCGCAGGCCCTGTCCGCCGTGGACACGCGTGTCGCCCAGGCGCTCGCCGACGTGGCGACCATCGCCGTTCTCCAGCATCGCACCGTCGCGCACGCCAACCAGCAACGCGCGCAGATGCGCGCGGCCCTCACCAGCCGTGTCGTCATCGAACAGGCGAAGGGCATCCTTGCCGAACGCTGGAATACCCACGTGGACAACGCTTTCGACGCCCTGCGCCGCCACGCCCGTACCCACCGGATCGGGCTGACGCGGGTCTGCCGTCAACTCATCGACGGCGAACTCGACATCGACGCCATAACCCACACTTGATCGCAACCGACTTTCTGTGCCGCACGAACAGGACCACCTGTCCCGCCGCCCCGCACACACCGCTACCTCTGGAGTGGCACTCGATGGATGACGACGGGCATATCGACGCCTGGCGCCGGACCAGCGACGCCGAAGACGGCGTCACTCTTGCCGCCGCCGCCCGAGCCTGCGTGGCGGACCTCGGAATTGACAGCCTCGGGGTGAGCCTGGTCGTCGCCGGCGAACTGCGCGTCATGGGCCACGCCACCGACGAGCGTGCCCGGCTCCTGGAGGACGCCCAGCTCACCACCGGGGAAGGTCCCTGCACCGACGCTTACGTGCAGCGCACCCTCATCGAAGAGGCAGATCTGCACCGGGCGTTCGGCCGATGGCCCGCCTTCACCCAAACTGCGGGCGAGCAGGAGATGCGCTCGGTGACGGCTCTGCCCCTGACCATCGGGCACCTGTGCATCGGTGCGGTGGACCTCTACCGCACCGCACCCGGCCTTCTCACCGCCCGGCACAAGTCCCGAGCCGGCTCCTACGCCCGCATTCTCGCCCTGCTCGCCTTGGACGAGTACCCCCACTTGCTGACAACCGAGTACCGGCTCACTCGGCCCGGCCCACAGGGTTATCCGCCCAGCGTCCACATGGCGGCCGGTGTCCTTGCCGAGATGAACCATTTGTCCCCGGACGACGCCCTGGCACGCATGCGCGCCCACGCCTTCCGCCACGGCCAGCCCCTTCACCAGACCGCCGACCACGTTTTGGCCCACCACACTCTGGACTGACCTTTGTTGAGGCCGGTCCCTCGCAACACTTCTCGCGCGTGGCGGTCAGCCTCTCTCGCAGCGGTCTGGTCTGAGCGGGTCCTCCGTCGTCTCCCCGACGCGGTGGTGAGGACCGATCCCGCAGCGGAGCGAGCCTGCGGCGCACACCCACAAGCGCCGGGTCCGCCTTCCTCTCCCGCGGAAGCGGAGACCGGCCACGGTACGAGCTGCAAGGCGGTTGCAGTCGGCGGAGCGACCAGCACTTCTCAAACGACTGGCTGTCAGGGCTTGGCGGGGACTGTGCCGGCTTCCGGGGGTGGAGGCAGGACGAAGTTTCCGTTGACGATGTCGCGCGCCAGGTCGACCAGGAGCAGGTGGTGATGGCGAGCGTGCGCACGGAGACGATGGAAGGCGGTGTCGGGGTCGACTGCGTGGCGGGCGCAGAGGAAGCCCTTGGCCTGTTCGATGGCGGTGCGGCTGTTCAGGGCCGACTGGAGTTGGGCTCGTACCGTGCGGTGCTGGTCGAGGGTGGTCTGCTGGAGCAGGGAAATGGCGGTGGCGTCGGCCAGTGCCCGGGCCAGGTCGCGGTCGGCTTGCTGGAGGGGGCCGGGAGTGCGTTGGAAGAGGTTCAGCACGCCTATGGTTTCGGTACGCAGCCGGATCGGGGTGGCGTGGACGGATGTGTAGCCGGAGCGGTGCGCGCGGGCACTGAAGCGCGGCCACCGGGGTGAGAGCGCGGCGCCGATGATGTGATCGACCGGGGCGGACTGGTGGAAGGCGCTGTGACAGGGGCCTTCGCTGGCATCGAGCTCGAAGAGCTCGACCAGGCGGACGCGTTCGGAGGAGGCGGCGACCAGACGCAGTGGGCCACTGGGCGCGGCGAGCATGACGCCGGCATCACCGATGTCGAGCAGTTCCATGCAGTGTTCGGCGACGCGGTAGAAGAACTCGGCGGGATCGAAGTCATCGACCAGAGTGTCGGCCAAGTTGATCAGTGCGGCGGTGATCCGGGCCTCGCGCGGTAATCGGGATGGCCCGTTCACCGAGGGGCGGTCGGGCGGCGGAACGAATGGATTGGACATGCAGGCCTCCGGTTCGAGGGGCCAGCGACCAGGGCCGGAAGCACACTACGGGGGCTGGGTGGAATACCACCCGGCGAGGTGCTGACCTAAGAGGAAACGCTACCTTCCGGCAAGTGTGAAAACCAGGCAGTCAGGGCCCGCCGTCAGGCGATACGCGCGGTGCAACCCGGAGGTGTCCGGTCCGCCCACCTTCTCCATGGAACCCCGGAACTGAGGGGTTGTTCCCTGATGGGCAACGTCCCGGAGCTGCCCGACAAGGCGGCCGTTCCGGATCTCGTATGCCCTCTGCTGAGTGGTGCTCTTTGGCCTGTAGAACCCTCTGAACGCTGATGAACGGAGGCCCCGAGTCTTGGACGGAGAGTTCAACGGAAAGTGA
Source organism: Streptomyces venezuelae (assembly GCF_008642315.1). Lineage (NCBI taxonomy): Bacteria > Bacillati > Actinomycetota > Actinomycetes > Kitasatosporales > Streptomycetaceae > Streptomyces > Streptomyces venezuelae. The sequence continues at coordinate 6,919,576 of NZ_CP029192.1, forward strand.
CCTCCGGGCAGCTGTGCGGGTCATGCGGGGGTTCCGGTGAGGGTGCCGTCGTGGAGTTCCAGCCGTCGGGTGATTCTCACGGTCTGGAGCAGGCGGCGGTCGTGGGAGACGAGTAGCAGGGTGCCGTTGTAGGAGTCGAGGGCGGATTCGAGTTGTTCGATGGCCGGCAGGTCGAGGTGGTTGGTGGGCTCGTCCAGCACCAGCAGATTCACCCCGCGCCCTTGTAGCAGCGCGAGTGCGGCCCGGGTCCTTTCACCGGGGGACAGGCTGCTGGCTGGGCGCAGGACCTGGTCGGGGCCCAGGCCGAACTTCGCCAGCAGGGTGCGGACTTCGGCGGGCTCCGTTTCGGGGACAGCGGCCCGGAAGGCGTCCAGGAGGGTGTCGGCGCCGTGGAACAGGGCCCGGGCCTGGTCGATCTCGCCGATCACTACCCCCGAGCCGAGTGCCTGGCGACCGGCGCTCAGGGGGATACGGCCCAGGAGGGCGCCGAGCAGCGTCGACTTGCCGGTGCCGTTCGCGCCGGTGATCGCGACACGGTCCGCCCAGTCGATCTGCAGCGTCACAGGCCCCAGCGTGAACCCGCCGCGCTGGACGGTGGCTTCGTGCAGCGTGGCGACGATGGCGCCGGAGCGGGGCGCGGCGGCGATCTGCATGCGCAGCTGCCATTCCTTGCGCGGCTCCTCCACCTCCTCCAGGCGCTCGATGAGGCGTTCGGCCTGCTTGGCCCGGGCGGCCAGGTTCTCGCTGTTCTCCATCCGGCCGCTGCGGGCGAACTTGTTGTTGTCCCGGCTGCGGCGCTGCGCGGTGCGCACTCCCTTCTCCGCCCAGGAGCGGTGCATGTTCGCCCGGTCCTGCAAGGCGGCCTTGCGCTCGGCGTACTCCTCGTACTGGGCGCGGGCCTGATGGCGGGCGCGTTCTGCTTCCTGGAGGTAGGTCGTGTATCCACCGCCGTAGTGGCGCACCTGTTGCTGGGCGCGGTCGAGTTCGAGGACCTGGGTGACGGTCCGGGTGAGGAACTCGCGGTCGTGGCTGACCACGACCGTGCCCGCGCGCAGCCCGGTCACGAACTGCTCCAGCTGTTCCAGGCCGGCCAGGTCGAGATCGTTGGTGGGCTCGTCCAGCAGAAAGACGTCGAAGCGTGACAGGAGCAGCGAGGCCAGCTGTGCGCGGGCGGCCTGCCCGCCGGACAGCGACGTCATGGCCTGTTCCAGCCCGATGCCCAGCCCGAGCGTGGCGGTCACGTGTTCGGCGCGCTCTGGAAGGTCTGCTGCGCCCAGGCTCAGCCACTGCTGCAGGCTCGTGTCGTAGGCCTCCGCGGCGCCGGCGACGCCGTCGGCCAGCGCCTGGGAGGCGGTGTCCAGGGCTCGTTCGGCGGCGGCGACGCCGGTGCGGCGGGCCAGGAAGGCGGAGACGCTCTCGCCCGTGCGCCGGTCCGCCTCCTGGGGCAGGTACCCGATGGTCGCACCGGCCGGGGCCAGCTGTACCTGTCCTTGTTCGGGCCGGTCGAGACCGGCCAGGAGGCGGAGCAGGGTGGACTTGCCCGCTCCGTTGGTTCCGACGAGGCCGATCACCTCTCCTGGGGGTACGACCAGGTCGAGGCCGGAGAAGAGGGGGAGGTCGCCGTGGCCTGCGGCGAGATTCCTGGCGGTCAGGGTTGCGGACATGCGGTCGCCTACCGGAAAGGTCGGTCACCTGTGGTGACAAGTGTGCGAGGGAGGTACGCGCTCGGCATCACGACGGCAGGCGGGAGTGCACGGCACCAGGAGCCGCTGAGGCGGGTCAGGGGCCCGGATGGCCTCCCCCGACGCACGATGGGCCAAGAGGGGGCGCTGAGTCGTGCACGACCACCACCGTCGGCACAGCCGAAGGCGGCAGGGCAGCACAGGAGCACTGTGCCGGCTACAGGGGCACGAACCTCAGATGCGCAAAGTCCACCTCGATCGGCGACAACAGGACCACTCACCACGGTACACATCTGCTGCGGCCCTGTGCGACCTCGATTCCCCGGGACCGCCGTCTTCACGTGGCCTCGCTGCTGTGCGGGATCGCCGTGGACCCGGGCTTCCTGGTGGCGGCGCGGGCCGCACAGCTGGTCTTCGGTCTGATGCTCGGTGTGTTTCTGCTGACCTTGGTCGACCGCCACCAGCGACGCGTCCCCCAAGCCGGCACGATCCTGATCGCCCTCAGCCTGACCGGTTACCAGCTGCTGATCTTCAGCCAGGGCACCCAACTGCCGTTCGGGCCGCCGCCGCACCGATGCTCCCTATTGGGCTCGGGCTGGGCGCGATCGGCGCCCAACTGTCCGGACTCACCCTCAGCCGGGTCCACAACGAAGACGCCGGATCCGCCGCTGGTCTGTTCAACACCGCCATGCAGTCGGGCACCACCCTCGGACTGGCCATGGCTTCCTTCGTCTTCTTCAACCACGCCCCCGCAGGCAGCCACGGCACCACCGTGACCACTGCCTTCGCAGGGAGCATCTGGTACGTCATCACGGCCCTGACCGCGATGCGGGCCCTCATGTTCACCCTGACCGAACCGATCAAGGTCCCTGACCGACGGTGAAACCCGCCCACAGCTGGAGCCGTATCTCTCCAGGGAGGCTGGACGGGACAGACACAAAGAACGGCACCAGGGGGGGCAGCCGGTCCTGCGTTGATGGCCCCCCGTTGGTGGCCGTTTCGGTCCTGACAGCAGGGACCTTGGCGGGCAATGATCAGGAGCGTCCCGACTCGGTCGAAGTGTTCAGGATGTTCACGTTCCGGAACAACGCGGACGGGCATCCATGGGAGACCGCGGCGATCTGACCCGGCTGCGCCTTTCCGCAGTTGAAGGCTCCTCCCAGTACATACGTCTGGGGCCCTCCCACCTTCTCCATGGAACCCCAGAACTGAGGGGTTGTTCCCTGATAGGCAACATCCCGGAGCTGCCCGACAAGGCGGCCGTTCCGGATCTCGTATGCCCTCTGCTGAGTAAATTGAAAGTTGTACCTCTGCATGTCGATCGACCACGACCGGTCCCCGACCACATAGATCCCGCGGTCCACGCCCGCGATCAGATCCTCCGTGGGCAGCCCGCCGGGGTCCGGCTGGAGCGAGACGTTCGCCATGCGCTGCACCGGGACGTGGCCGGGGGAGTCGGCGTACGCGCAGCCGTTGGAGCGCTGGAAACCGGTGAGCTTCGCGATGCGCCGGTCCAGCTGGTAGCCGACCAGCGTGCCGTCCTTGACCAGGTCCCAGGACTGTCCTGCCACGCCCTCGTCGTCGTACCCGATCGTCGCGAGCCCGTGCTCGGCCGTCCGGTCGCCCGTCACGTTCATCAGCGAGGAGCCGTACGCCAGCTTGCCCAGCTGGTCGAAGGTGGCGAAGGACGTGCCCGCGTACGCGGCCTCGTAGCCGAGCGCGCGGTCCAGCTCCGTGGCGTGGCCGATGGACTCGTGGATCGTCAGCCACAGGTTCGACGGATCGACGACGAGGTCGTACGAACCCGCCCGGACGCTCGGCGCCCGCATCTTCTCCGCCAAAAGCTCCGGGATCTCGGCGAGCTCCGCCGCCCAGTCCCAGCCCGTCCCCGTGAGGTACTCCCAGCCGCGGCCGACCGGCGGTGCGATCGTCCGCATCGAGTCGAACTCTCCGCTCGACGCGTCGACGGCCACCGCCGTCAGCTGCGGATGCAGCCGCACACGCTGCTGCGTGGTCGTGGTGCCCGCCGTGTCCGCGTAGAACTTGTTCTCGTGCACGGTCATCAGGGACGCGTCGACGTGCGTGACCCCGTCGGCGGCGAGCAGCCGCGCGCTCCAGTCGGCGAGCAGCCCCGCCTTCTCCTCGTCCGGCACGGAGAACGGGTCGATCTCGTACGAGGAGACCCACGTCTTGTCCGCGTGCACCGGCTCGTCCGCGAGCTCCACGCGCTCGGTCGACCCGGCCGCCTTGATGACCTGTGCGGACAGTTTCGCCATGGCCACGGCCTGCGAGGCGACGCGCGCCGCCGCGTCCATCGTCATGTCGACACCGGAGGCGAAGCCCCAGGTGCCGCCGTGCACCACACGGACCGCGTACCCGAGGTCCGTGGCGTCGGAGCTGCCCGCCGGCTTGGCGTCGCGCAGCAGCCAGGACGCGCTGCGCACCCGCTCCAGGCGGAAGTCCGCGTGGTCGGCGCCGAGCGCCCGCGCGCGGGCCAGCGCGGCGTCGGCGAGAGCCCGCAGCGGCAGCGCCGTGAAGGCTTCATCGATGGAATGAGGCACGGATGTCTCCCTGCTGTCGGCTCCGGTCAGCCCCGATCATGTCGCGCCCGGCGCCCCGGCGGCCAGGGTTTTCTGTAGGGATCCGACAGCGAGTCCTCTGAGCCACTGTCGGTCGCCGATTCTCCGTATCGCGACAGGTACCGATAGGTTTTCGAGGTACCAGACCACTATGGAAAGGGTGATCCGTTGAGCCGCTCGGTTCTCGTCACCGGAGGAAACCGGGGCATCGGCCTCGCCATCGCCCGCGCCTTCGCCGACGCCGGCGACAAGGTCGCGATCACCTACCGCTCGGGTGAGCCGCCGAAGCTCCTCACCGACGCCGGGGTTCTCGCCGTCAAGTGCGACATCACCGACGCCGAGCAGGTGGAGCAGGCCTACAAGGAGATCGAGGAGAAGCACGGGAACGTCGAGGTCCTGGTCGCCAATGCCGGTATCACCAAGGACCAGCTCCTGATGCGCATGTCCGAGGAGGACTTCACGTCCGTCCTCGACACCAACCTCACCGGCACCTTCCGCGTCGTCAAGCGTGCCAACCGCGGCATGCTGCGCGCCAAGAAGGGCCGCGTCGTCCTCATCTCCTCGGTCGTCGGCCTGCTGGGCGGCGCCGGACAGGCGAACTACGCCGCCTCCAAGGCGGGACTGGTCGGCTTCGCGCGTTCGCTGGCCCGCGAGCTCGGTTCGCGCAACCTCACCTTCAACGTCGTCGCCCCCGGTTTTGTCGACACCGACATGACCAAGGTGCTGACGGACGAGCAGCGCAAGGGCATCGTCTCCCAGGTGCCGCTCGGCCGTTACGCGGAGCCCGAGGAGATCGCCGCCGCGGTGAAGTTCCTCGCGTCGGACGACGCCTCTTACATCACTGGAGCCGTCATCCCCGTTGACGGCGGATTGGGCATGGGTCACTGATCACATGAGCGGAATTCTCGAAGGCAAGCGCATCCTCGTCACCGGGGTGCTGACGGAGTCCTCCATCGCCTTCCACACGGCCAAGGTCGCTCAGGAGCAGGGCGCCGAGGTCATCCTGACCGCCTTCCCGCGGCCCACGCTCACCGAGCGCATCGCCAAGAAGCTCCCCAAGCCCGCCAAGGTCATCGAGCTGGACGTGACCAACCAGGAGCACCTGGACCGCCTCGCGGGCGTCGTCAAGGAGGAGCTCGGCGGCCTCGACGGCATCGTGCACTCCATCGGCTTCGCACCGCAGGGCGCGTTCAACTTCCTGGAGGCCTCCTTCGAGGACGTCTCCACGGCGATGCACGTCTCGGCGTACTCCCTGAAGTCGCTCACCATGGCTTGCCGCCCGCTGTTCGAGGGCGGCGCCTCGGTCGTCGGCCTCACCTTCGACGCGCAGTACGCGTGGCCGAAGTACGACTGGATGGGCCCGGCCAAGGCCGCCCTGGAGGCCACCAGCCGCTACCTCGCCCGCGACCTGGGCAAGGAGGACATCCGCTGCAACCTGATCTCCGCGGGGCCGCTCGGCTCCATGGCGGCGAAGTCCATCCCGGGCTTCGAGGAGCTCGCGGACGTCTGGAACACCCGCTCCCCGCTGAACTGGGACATGGCCGACCCGGAGCCCGCGGGCCGCGGCGTCGTCGCCCTGCTCTCGGACTTCTTCCCGAAGACCACCGGCGAGATCATCCACGTCGACGGCGGCGTGCACATGATGGGTGCCTGATCAGGCGCTCGCCCAGTACTGGGTGTGTTTTCGAGGCCCCGTCCCCCGCAGTGCGCGGGCGGCGGGGCCTCACCCGTTCGGTCCCCTTGCCGGGCGCCGAGGGGTGAGTGACCGGCACTCTGAAGTGTGCGTCTTACAAGTGCGGTGCTCGTGGCTCTCGCTCTTGTGGTCGCCGCGCCGAGCGCCGCGCCGCAGGGGTCTTCCCCCGCGCGTGAGACGTCCTCGAAACCTCGGCCCTTCGGGTCGGAGTGCCGCACCGGAGTCGCCGGCTCCCACGTCGTCGCGTACTGCCACAACCCCTACCCGGAGACCGACCGGGTCCGTCTGCACGTGGAGTGCGACCAGTGGTGGGACATCGACACGGACTCCCGCCCCGTCGACGCCGAGGCCGCGATGACGGTGCGGCTCACCGGACGGTGCTGGAAAGAGGTCCGCTCGGTCTGGGTCAGCCACCAGAAGTGAGCCGGACCGGTCGCCGCCGGTGAATCCGGTCAGCCACCAGAAGTGAAGCGGTCCGGGCGGCACATGAACGGGTAGCCCGCGGCCTCCGTCGCGGCGGCCTCCGCATCGCCCGTGCGGATCGCGTCGACCAGCCGCGCGTGGTCCATGTGCGCCTCGGGCGTCAGCTCCTCGCCGATGTCCTCGCGCAGCCAGTCCCGCAGCACCTCGCCGAGGTCCGCGTAGAGCGCCACCATGACGTCGTTGTGCGACGCGGCGACGACGGCCATGTGGAACGTCGCGTCGGCCGTCACGAACGCCTCCGCGTCCCCGGACGCCCACACCTCCTCGCGGCGTACGAGCAGCGCGTCCAGCTGCTTGAGGTCCCGCTCGGTGCGGCGCTCGGCGGCGAGCTTCGCGGCGCTGGACTCCAGCGTGCTGCGCAGCTCGGCGATGTGCCGGGGGTCCGCGTCGGCGAACCTGCGCTGCATCACGCCCGCGAGCTCGCTCGTCGCGACCACGTACGTCCCCGAGCCCTGCCGGATGTCGAGCAGGCCGTTGTGCGCGAGGGCGCGCACGGCCTCCCTGACCGTGTTCCTGGCGACGCCGAGCTGGTCGACCAGCTCGGGCTCGGTGGGGATGCGGGAACCGACCGGCCACTCGCCCGACGAGATCTGGTTGCGCAGCTCGGAGATGACCTGTTCGGAGAGTGCCGAACGGCGAGGGGTGGTCAGCGGCATGACGTTCCTTCGTGCGTGGCCGGTGCGGATGGGCAGTGTGACGCAATCGATTGGACAGCCAATCATCCCATGATTCTATGATGGCTCCATGGCTAGCGAGAAAACCGAGACGATGACCCCGACGGCCGGGGCGAGCCCGGCACCCCCCGTACGGACCGAGAGCGCCGAGAAACAGGCCCCCACGCGCGCGTGGGCGACGCGACTCGTCATCGTCGGCATCGTCCTCGCCGCCATGAACCTCCGCCCGGCCATCACCAGCCTCGGCGCCCTCCTCGAAGAGGTCCGCGACGGCCTCGGCATGAGCGGCACCCTCGCGGGACTGCTCACCTCCGTGCCGCCGCTCTGCTTCGCGATCTTCGGCGTGATGGCGCCCCGCCTGGCCAAGCGCTTCGGCCCCAGCGCGGTCGTCTGCGTCGGCATGGCAGCCATCGCCGCGGGCCTGGTGATCCGGCCCTTCATCGGCGGCACCGCGGGCTTCCTCGCCGCCACCGCCCTCGCCCTCGCGGGCATCGCCGTCAGCAACGTCCTGATGCCCGTCATCGTCAAGCGCTGGTTCCCCGACCGGGTCGGCTCCATGACCGGCCTGTACTCGATGGCGCTCGCACTCGGCACCTCCCTGGCGGCCGCACTCACCGTGCCCGTCACCGACGGTCTCGGCGGACGCTGGCAGACCGGCCTCGCCGTGTGGGCCCTGCTCGCCGTCGTCGCCGTCATCCCCTGGATCCCGCTCGTCCGCGACCGCAGCCAGACCGCGGCCGCCGTCCCGGAGCACGTCAGTGCCGCCGTACGTCGCGAGGACGACGGGCTGCGCATCACCTCCAGCCGCACCGCCTGGGCGCTCGCCGTCTTCTTCGGCCTCCAGGCCACCGCCGCGTACATCACGATGGGCTGGATGCCGCAGATCTTCCGCGACGCGGGCGTCCCCGCGGGCGAGGCGGGCGTCCTGCTCGCCGTCACGATGGCCATGGGCGTGCCCCTGGCGTTCGTCATCCCGCGGGTCGCCACGCGCCTGACCAACCAGGGTCCTGTCGTGATCGTCCTCGGCACGTGCGGCCTCGCCGGGTACGCGGGCCTCTACCTCGCCCCCGCGGGCGGCGCCTGGGTCTGGGCCCTGCTGCTCGGCATCTCCAACTGCGCCTTCCCGCTGGCCCTCACCATGGTCGGCATGCGCGCCAAGAGCAGCGTGGGCGTGGCCAAGCTGTCCGCCTTCGCACAGAGCACGGGCTACCTGATCTCGATCCCGGGCCCGCTCCTCGTGGGCGTGCTCTACCAGCACAGCGGCGGCTGGGGGCTGCCCCTCGCGCTCATGGCCGGCCTCATGGTGCCGCAGATCGTCATCGGCACCCTCGCGGGCCGCAACCGCACGGTCGAGGACGAGGTGACCGCGAGAGCCACCACGGCCTGACGTCCGGGGCCACCCCGACGCGGAGGGGGCGGGCAAAGGGTGCGAGACTGGCCGTATGCCCGCCCTCGACCCGAACCCCCAGAACGGCCAGAAGAAGTTGCTCATCGTGCTCGGCTCGATGCTGGCCATCACCGTGATCATCGGCATCATCGCCTCGATCGCCTCGCCGTGACCGCTCTCATCGCCTCGCCGTGAACCGGCCCCCGGAAGGCGGATGGTGGTGCTGGCACCACCATCCCCTAGGGGGCCAGTGTCAGGGTCAAGTGGGTGGATCTCCGGATGGGTTGAGGCGCGCCGATCGCCTAACTTCGAGTTGTGGCCGCGAAGACGCGGCTCGGAACACTCGAGGACCACGGAGGCGAGATGTCGGCCCGATCGCACACCCTGCGCGACCCGGCGAAGTCGGGCAGCATCGAGGTCCAGCTTCCCTGGTGGGCGATCGCCCTCCCCGCCGTCGCCTTCGCGGCGCTGCTCCTGCTCATCCTGAACCCCGTGGACGCGCACGCGGCATCCAGCGAGCCGGTGATCACCAGCCTCCTGGAGCGGATACAGACGATGATCCTGCGCACGGCTTCCTGACCCGTTTCCACCGGTGCCGCGCACCGGTGCCGTCACCCGCGCCGGGGGACCGCACCAACTCCCTGCGCCCCGTGGCGCGTTTCATGCGAAGCTGGGAAGCATGAGCGTCGCAGAACCCCGCAGGATTGTCCTCTTCCGGCATGCGAAGGCCGACTGGCCGCAGGTTTCCGACCACGAGAGGCCGCTCGCCGACCGCGGACGCCGGGACGCCCCCGTCGCCGGGCGCAAGCTGGCCGACAGCGGCATCGCCTTCGACCTGGCCCTCTGCTCGACCGCCGCCCGGACCCGCGAGACCTGGAAGCTCGCCGTCCAGGAGCTCCCGCAGCGGCCGAAGACCGTCTACGAGGATCGGGTGTACGAAGCCTCTCCCGGCGAGCTGATCGCCGTGCTCAACGAGACCCCGGACGACGTGCGGGACCTCGTCCTGATCGGCCACAACCCCGGCGTCCAGGGCCTCACCGACGTCCTCGCGGGGGACACCGAGGGCGACGCCAGAGAGCGGCTGAACCGCAGGGGCTTCCCGACCGCGGCCTTCGCCGTCCTGACGTACACCGGATCGTGGAAGGCGCTGGAGCCCGGCGTGGCCACGCTCGTCGACTACTGGGCGCCGTCCGAGTAGTCCCACTCCCCGCCCGTCGCCAGGGCCCGGCACCTTCGCGGTGCCGGGCCCCTTTGACGTTGATGTACGCGACGCGGACGGACGCGACGTGGGACGTACGCGATGCGCGCCGCCGCCTCAGTCGGCGTGTGTGTCCGCCGCCTCGACCTCTTCGCGGGTGATGCCGAGGAGGTAGAGGACCGTGTCCAGGAAGGGGACGTTCACCGCGGTGTGCGCCGCCTCGCGAACCAGGGGCTTGGCGTTGAAGGCGACGCCGAGGCCCGCCGCGTTCAGCATGTCCAGGTCGTTCGCGCCGTCGCCGATCGCGACGGTCTGCTCCAGCGGGACGCCGGCCTCCGTGGCGAAGCGGCGCAGCAGCCGGGCCTTGCCCGCGCGGTCGACGATCTCGCCGGTCACCTTGCCGGTGAGCTTGCCGTCGACGATCTCCAGGGTGTTGGCCTGGGCGAAGTCGAGGCCGAGACGTTCCTTCAGATCGTCGGTGACCTGAGTGAACCCGCCAGAGACGACGCCGACTTGGTAGCCGAGGCGCTTGAGGGTGCGGATCAGGGTGCGGGCGCCCGGGGTGAGCCGGACCTCGGAGCGGACCTTGTCCACGACCGAGGCGTCGAGACCCGCGAGGAGCGCCACGCGGGCGTGCAGCGACTGCTCGAAGTCCAGCTCGCCGCGCATCGCGGCCGCCGTCACCCCGGCGACCTCGGCCTCGCATCCGGCGTGCGCGGCGAAGAGTTCGATGACCTCGTCCTGGATGAGTGTCGAGTCGACGTCCATCACGACCAGGCGCTGGGCGCGGCGGTGCAGGCCCGCCGACACGACCGCGACGTCCACGCCGAGCCGGGCGGCCTCTATGGCGAGGGCGGTGCGCAGCGGCTCCGTCTCGGTGCCGGAGACAGCGAACTCGACGGCGGTGACCGGGTACTTGGCGAGCCGGAAGATACGGTCGATGTTGCCGCCGGTGGCGGTGATGCTGGCGGCGATCGCCGCCGTCGACTCGGAGGTCAGCGGGTGGCCGAGGACGGTCACCAGTGAACGCCCGAGGCCTCGCGGCCGGTTGTCGCCGATGCCCGAGATGATCTCGGCCTGCATCTTCATGGACTCCGCCCAGCTGTGGACGGTGGCGCGCAGGTCACCCTCCAGACCGGCGGGCGGCTCGGTCACGAGCGCACACAGCACGATCCGGCCACGGGTGACGACCTGCTCGATGTCGACGACGTCGACGGAGTAGGCGGCGAGGGTGTCGAAGAGGCCGGCGGTGATGCCGGGGCGGTCCTTGCCGAAGATCTTGACGAGGAGCGTCGGGATGTCGGCGGGCTGAGGGGGCTGCGAAGCACTCATGGTGATCCCTACGGTATCCGCCCTCTTCTCGGCCGCGCCCCCCAGTCCGCCTGCCGGACGCCCCCGGTGACTCCGCACCAATTCCCTCACCCACCCACCCGAGCCCCTCCCCAACGCAAGGCGCCACCCGCGCGTCCCTCGCGGGCCCGCCCCGCATGGGCCCGCTCATGGCCGACATGTCAGCTGCCCGGTCGGTCCTGCCGAGCGCCTCCCTCCCCGGGTCCCGCGTTGCGGGACGGACCTGCCCTTCCGTCGCGGGCCTGCCCCGCATGGGCCCGCTCATGGCCGACACGTCAGCTGCCCGGTCGGTCCTGCCGAGCGCCTCCCTCCCCGGGTCCCGCGTTGCGGGACGGACCTGCCCTTCCGTCGCGGGCCTGCCCCGCATGGGCCCGCTCATGGCCGACATGTCAGTTGCCCCGTCGGCCCTGCCGAGCGCCTCCCCCCCCGGGCCCCGCGTTCCGGGACGGATCCGCCCTCCCGTTGTGGGCAGGCGTGCCGCAGGGCGGCACGGGTGGGCACAACCCACGGTGCCGGGGGCCGTTCAGTCGGGCCTTCGTGGGGTCTTGGGGGGTGGTGGCGGAGGCGGAGGTGGGGGTGGCCAGTCCGCGGAGCGTGAGCGTGAGCGGCGTCGGGGCGGTGGGGGAGGAGGAACCACCGGGCCCAGAACGGTGGGGGCTCCGGAGACGTCCTGGTTGGAGGGCGAAGAGTCGGAGGGCGAAGTAGTGGGCGCCTCCCGCGGGGGCTCCGGCGTACCCATGGGGCCCGTGGGGCCCGTAGACCCGCTGCGCCCAGCGGACCCCGTGCGGCCCCCGGACCCCCCAGACCCCGCAGACCCCGCCGGACCCGAAGCGCCCCCCGGCCCCCCATCCGTGCGCAAGTACGGGTTCGTCTCAGGGTTGGGTGGCCGGTACGGCCGCCCCGGCGCGTACGGCCCCGCCCCCGAACCCGCAGGCCCGGCCGGACCTGGACGCCCAGGCCCGGGGGGACCTTGATCCCAAGCCCCACCCGCCCCCGAACCCGCAGGCACATCCGACCCCTGACCAACCCGCACCGCGGACCCCTTCCCCGCAGGGAGACCCCCCGCGCCGGAGGCGAGGGCCAATGGGGCGGTCCGGCCGCCCGCCGCCCCCGTGAGCACCGCGAGCACCGCCCCCACGACCCCCGCCCCGAACCCCCACGCCGCCCCCAGCACCGCCGCCATCCCCAGTCGTCCGTGGAGCTCGATCCCCGCGCCGAACGCGTCGAAGCCGAACACGGAGAGCGAGGCGTCCGCCGAGATCTCCGTCAGCCACACCAGGAGCGGCAGCCCCAGTGCCGTCACGATTCCGAGGCGGACCCCGCACCGCCCCGCGAACCCGGCCGTGGACAAGGTGTCCCGGAGGCGTGGTGTGCGTACAGCCGTCAGGACCCCCGCGAACAACATCGCCATGGCCGCCGCGACGCCCAACAGCCAGACCCGGCCGTCGAGCTCGGCCAGCCGCCCGAGTGTGAGCGCCTTGTCGGAGGGGCCCGTCAGGAGGTCGTCCACCGGGTCCGGCAGGAAGCGCGTGAGCGCGCCCGTCGCCTTGCCGTCCCAGGGGACGAAGAGGCCGACCGGCAGGCCGAGCCACACCCCGTTCGGCGCCCCGAGCAGCGCCGCGCCCGCGATCCGCTTCGGATGGTCGTCGCCGATCATCGCGTACGCCGCCGCGGCGAGCCCCGCGGCGACCGCCACCAGCACCACCGTGACCAGCGCGGAGACGGCAGGACGCACCACCCGGTGCAGGCCGTCCAGGGCCCGGGGCAACGGCGTGCGCCGCGACGCGAGGAGGGCGACGAGCAGGACACCGGTCACCCAGACCGCGCCGCCGAGCAGCGTCGGACCCGTGTCGACGGTGAACCCGACCGACGCCTTCGCCGCCACGAGGTCCCCGAGCCGGTCCGGCAGCAGCCCGCCGATGTCCCCGATCCCACCGGGCAGCTTGTCGCCGATGCCGCCCGGCAGCTCGTCGATGCCTTTCTCGATCCCTTTGTCGATGCCGAGCTGCTTGCCGTCGATCGTGATGACGTCGTGGCCGGCCCAGGCGAGCCCCGCGAGCATCCCGAGGGAGAGGGCGATCACCGCGCCCGCGCGCGCGAGGAGTTCGGCGGGTGCGATGACGACGCCAGCCCCGCGCAGGGAGCGCAGGAAGAAGTGGGCGAGCAGGAGCGCTCCGACCAAACCCACACCGAGTGGCGCAATATCGACTGTCGTGGTCGCCTCGGCGTCGTCCAGACCGAACGCCGAGACGTCGCCGGACGGCGTGACCGAACCCCCCGCGCCCAGCGCGACGGTGGCCGCCGTCAACGGCCCGAGCGCGGCGACCTCGTCCGCGCCGAGCAGGTGCAGGGCGAGCGCGGCCGTCCCCGCCATGCCCACCAGCGCCCAACTGACCGCGGCGATCGCGGAGAGCAGTACATCGCCCCACCGCACGCCCCGGCTCTCGCCGTTCCGTTCCTCGGCCTGCATCAGGACCCCCCGGACCGCAGCGCGTTGCCCTAAATGCACTTAATGCTCTCAATGAGCATGATCCGTATGCACTGATGGGCGCTTACCACTCTCCGGGGCGATTTCTTCTCCGTCAACGGGGCAACCCGTCACGCGCGTACGCAGTCTTCACAAGGCCCGACTTTCGGTCAGAGCCCTCCGCCTGAAATAGTTCCTCCCGATGTTCGACATCCCTAGACTCCCCATCGATGGGGGCTAGCTCGGGGGACAACTCAGTGGGGCTGGAGTGCCGGAACTCGTACTGGAATTGAATGGCAGGACCTGGACGCTGGACGCGTCCAGGCCGTACACCCTCGGACGTGATCCGCAGGGGGATATCTCGCTCGACGACGCCAGGGTGTCCTGGCGTCACGCGACGATCAGCTGGAGCGGCCGCAGTTGGGTCATCGAGGACCACGGCAGCACCAATGGCACCTTCGTGCAGGGCCAGCGGATCCATCAGATGGAAATCGGTCCGGGCACGGCCGTGCACCTCGGCAACGCGACCGACGGTCCGCTGGTGAACGTGTCCGGTGGCGCCGCGGCCGCGGCCGTCTCCACGCCGCAGCACGCGCCCCAGCAGCATCAGCAGGAAGCTCCCGGCTGGGCCGCTCAGACCCCGCAGCAGCAGGCACCCCAGCAGCAGGCCCCGTACCAGCCGCAGCAGCAGGGCTGGCAGCAACAGCAGCCGCCGCAGCAGCATCAGGCGCCGGTGCACCAGCAGCACCCGCCTCAGCAGCAGCACCAGTCGCACGTGCCTCAGCAGCAGGGCGGCCCGTCCGAGCAGTACGCACAGAAATCTCCGGGTTCCGGCGGTGTCGCGGGGGCCCCGCCGGTCTACGGCGACCGCAGCCCGACGACGTTCCACCAGCTGGCCCTCGGCCGCAAGATGCGCATCGGCCGTGCGCTCGAGAACGAGCTGGTCGTCTCCGACCTCCAGGTCTCGCGCCACCACGCCGAGTTCTCCGCGACGCCCGACGGCCGCTTCGAGCTGCATGACCTCGGGTCGCACAACGGCACGTACGTCAACGGCCAGCCGATCGCGAAGTCCTCGACCGTCCTGATCGGTCCGAACGACATCGTCGGCGTCGGCCACTCGACCTTCCGCATCGTCGGCGGTCAGCTCGAGGAGTTCGTCGACACCGGTGACGTCTCCTTCTCGGCCCGCCACCTCACGGTCACGGTCGACGGCGGCAAGCAGATCCTCAAGGACGTCTCCTTCGGCGTCCCGGAGAAGTCGCTCATCGCGGTCATCGGCCCCTCCGGTTCCGGCAAGTCCACCCTGCTCAAGGCGCTCACCGGCTACCGGCCCGCCAACCAGGGCGACGTCCTGTACGACAACAGGAACCTGTACAAGCAGTTCGCCGAGCTGCGTCAGCGCATCGGTCTGGTCCCGCAGGACGACATCCTGCACAAGGAGCTGACCGTCAAGAAGGCCCTCAAGTACGCGGCCAAGCTGCGCTTCCCCGCGGACACCACGGAGGCCGAGCGCGAGTCCCGCATCGACGAGGTCCTGCGCGAGCTCAAGCTGGACATCCACAAGGAGAAGAAGGTCACCTCCCTCTCCGGTGGCCAGCGCAAGCGTGTGTCGGTCGCCCTCGAGCTGCTGACCAAGCCCTCGCTGATCTTCCTGGACGAGCCGACCTCCGGCCTCGACCCGGGCATGGACCGCGACGTCATGCAGCTGCTGCGCGGCCTCGCCGACGACGGCCGCACGGTCCTCGTCGTCACGCACTCGGTCGCCGAGCTGGCGATCTGCGACAAGCTCCTGGTGATGGCGCCCGGCGGTTCGGTGGCGTACTTCGGCCCGCCGGAGGAAGCCCTCAACTTCTTCGGCTACAGCACCTGGGCCGACGTCTTCTCCGCCTTCGAGAACTACCGCGACTACGACTGGGCGGGCCGCTGGAAGGGCTCGCAGCACTACCAGATGTACGCCGCGGACATCGACGCCGTCGCCGCGCAGTCCGTACAGATGCCGCCGCCCCAGGCCGTCAAACCGCCGAAGCCACAGGGCTGGGGCTCACAGCTGTGGACCCTGATCCGGCGCTACGTCTCGGTGATCGCCTCCGACAAGGGCTTCATGGGCCTGATGGTGATCCTGCCCGCGGTCCTCGGCATCGTCAGCGTCGTGATCCCGGCCGACTTCGGCCTCGCGCCGCCGAAACCGCCGGTCAAGTTCAACGCGGACGCGGGCACGATCATGCTGATCCTCGCGGTCGGCATGTGCTTCTCGGGCGCGGCCAATTCCGTACGTGAGCTGATCAAGGAACGGGTCATCTACGAACGGGAACGGGCGACCGGCCTGTCCCGCTCGGCGTACCTGATGTCCAAGGTCATCGTTCTCGGCGTGATCACGGCCTTCCAGGGCGTCATCATCTGCGGCATCGGCTTCGCCCCGCGCGAGCTGCCGGAAGAGGGCCTGCTCATGCCCCCGGCCGTGGAGATGTGCCTGACGATCATCGCGCTCGGCTTCACCTCGATGATGTTCGGCCTGGTCATCTCCTCGCTGGTGAAGACCTCCGAGAAGACCATGCCGCTCCTGGTGATGTTCGCGATCGTCCAGGTCGTGTTCACCGGTGTCCTCTTCCAGGTCTACGGCTCGCCGGGCCTGGAGCAGTTCGCCTGGCTGATGCCCTCCCGCTGGGCCATCGCCGGCGCGGGCTCCACGCTCGACCTCGCGCACCTGATGCCGCCGTGGGACCCGAAGAAGCCGGGCGACCTGGATCCGCTGTGGGAGCACTCGGTGGGCCAGTGGAGCCTGAACATCACGGTCCTGATCGTGCTCGGCGTCATCTGCGGCATCGCGGTCTCGCGTCTGCTGCGCCGGCACGAGCCGGAGGTCATGCGCAAGTGACCCGGTGCCCTCGGGCACACGAGAAGGGCGGCACCCCGCGTGGGGTGCCGCCCTTCGGCGTCTGGCGAACCTCGGCTTCGGCTGAAGAGGTCCAGTGATCAGGCGATCAAGGCTCAGTAGGCGCCGTTCACGTTGTCCATCGAGCCGTACCGGTCGGCGGCGTAGTTGGCCGCGGCCGTGATGTTGGCGACCGGGTCGTAGATGTTCGTCGAGGTGCCGTCGACGTGGTACGCGTCGAACGTCGGCTGGATGACCTGGAGCAGGCCGATCGACGGGGTGCCGTTGATGGCGTTGATGTCCCAGCCGTTCACGGCCTGCGGGTTGCCCGCGGACTCACGGATGATGTTGCGGTGCAGACCCTCGTACGAACCGGGGATGCCCTTGGCCTTCATGATGTCGAGGGACTGGCGGATCCAGCCGTCGAGGTTGTTGGCGTAGACGGGCTTGCGGGCGGCGGCGCGGCTCGCGGCCTCCTTGGCCTTGCGCTCGTCCTCCGCCTTCTTCTTCGCGGCGGCCTCGTCGGCGCGCTTCTTGGCCTCGTCGGCCTTCTTCTTGTCGGCGGCGGCCTTCTCGGCGGCGTCCTTGGCCTGCTTGTCGGCGTTGGACTGCTGCTTCGAGACGCTGGCGTGGACGGCCTGCTGCGCGTTGGTGCCCGCGGCGAAGGCGACGGGGGAGATGTCACCGGCGGCCTGGGTGGTGGCCTCGGAGTTGCCCGGCACCAGGGAGAACGCGAGGGCGGCGGCGCCGAGCGTGGCGACACCGGCGATCGAGAGCTTCTGGGTCTTGGTCACGGTCGAGCGACTATGACCAGGAAGGCTGTGCTTGGACATGCGAGATGGACCTCTTCGAATAGCGGAGGTCGCTCTGGTCCGGTGGGGGACAGGTTGCTTCTCCGGCAAAACGCCGCGGTGGTGAGACCGCGGCGCCGAGCGACGGGAGCAATTCTTAGCGGCAGCAAAAATCTGTGGCAAAGGTGTGACGTACGATCGCGGGTAGTGGATCAGCGGATCCGGACAAGCCTCGACTGGTCCGCATCCCGCGGACATAAAGGGATTGCTTATCCACTAGGGACCTTCGTACGTGATGTGCGTCCTATGCGCGGGCTCACATCGAACACGTAACAGTCTCACCAGGAGTTGCCGCAGCAACGCTCTCAGTGAGGTGCCTCATCCCGGAGGATGAGGTGGACGTCCCCGAACTCGTGCCACAGGTAGAGACGGCCTACGGCCTCCGCGTAACCCCGCTCGATCGCCGCCCGCCCCGCCACGGCCTCCAGCATCAGCAGATGCGACGCCTCCGGCTCATGGAACCCCGTCAGCAGACCGTCCACCACACGCACCCCGCGCTCCGGAGTCACCACGAGCTCGGTCCGCCCCGCCGCCGCCCGCACCACACCGTCCGGCCCCGCCGCGGACTCCACGGCGCGCACCGCCGTCGTACCGACCGCCACGACCCGGCCCCCGCCGGCCCGCGCGGCATTGATCAGCCGCGCCGACGTCTCCGGCACCTCGAAGAGCTCCGGATACGGCGGCTCGTGCGCCTCCTGGGACGCGACACCGGTGTGCAGCACGACCGGCGCGAACTGCACCCCCCTGCTCACCAGCTCCGCCACGACGGACGCCGTGAACGGCCGCCCCGCACTCGGCATCTCCGCACTCCCCGCCCCGTCCGCCGACGGCAGCGCGAACACGGTCTGGTACGCGGAGAGCGGCTGATCCCTCTCTGTATAGGAGTAACGAATGGGACGCCCGTGCCCTCGCAACAGCGCGGGCACGTCGGCCGACACCCGCACCCACCACAGACGCCCGCTCTCCGTGGCCATGGGCTCCTCACACACCAGGCGTACGTCTCCGGGGAGCCGCACCACGGAACCGGCCGGGCCCCCGGCACGCGCGCGTGTGGTGCCCCGCCCGTCCGGATCGCGCAGCTCCACCGCCCACCGCCCGTCCTCGCCCCGGGTGGAGAAATGCACCACCACGCGCGCGTGCCCCAGGCGCCCGTCCACCGCCGCGGGCAGGGTCTGCGACGTGTTGACCACGAGCAGGTCCCCGGCCCGCAGCAGCGTCGGCAGCTCCGCGAACGCGTGGTGCGCGACATCCGTGCCCCGCGACACCAGCAACCGCACCGCATCCCTGCCCAGACCCGGGCCCCGCTCCTCGGCGGGCACCGTGGCCACGAGGGAGTCAGGCACACACAGCGGCGCGCCCAGGACGTTCACAGGACACCCGCCGACAGTGCGGACACCGTGTAGCGCCCACTGGCGGGCCGCTCGGCGAGCAGCCGCAGGAAGGCCGGCGCCACGCTCCCGGGACGCGGCCTCCCGGACGGATCGTCGTCCGGCACGGCGGCCCGGTACAGGTCCGTCCGCATGTCCCCGGGATCCACCGCCCACACCCTGATCCCGGGCTCCTCCTCGGCGAGGACCGCGGAGAGCTGGTCCAGGGCGGCCTTGGACGCGCCGTACCCGCCCCACGTCGCGTACGCCTCGACGGCCGCGTCGGAACTGACGTCGATCACCGCCCCCGCGGACTCCCGCAACAACGGCAACGCCTCCTGCACCAGCCCGAGCGCCGCCACCACGTTCGTCTCCAGCGCCGACCGCAGCCCGCCGAGCGCGAGCCCCGCCAGCCCCACCAGGGGCTCGGCCCCCAGCGCGCTCGCGTTGTTCACCAGCAGATCGAGGCCGCCCAGCCGCCGGGCCGCCGCCACCAGGTCCGCGCGGTGCCCCGCGTCGGTCACGTCCCCGGGCAGCGCCTCTACGCGCGTGCCGTACCCGCTCAGTTCGCGCGCCGCCTCTTGCAGGACCACTTCGGTCCGCGCGTCGACCACGAGATCCCAGCCGGACTCCGCGAGCACCGCGCCCAACGCGCGCCCCAACCCCTTCGAAGCCCCTGTGATGAGTGCTACCGGCATGACATCCGTCCCCTCGCTCGCTCGACAGGACCACCACCGTAGGAACGCGGGCCCCAGCGGCGCCTCGTGCGAGAGCCGCACCTCACGGGGTCCCTTCGCCCTACTACCGGGCGACGGACCATGGACCTAGGCCCCGGGCCCTAGGCGGAGGCCTCCACAGGTCGGATACGGACTGTCACACCCCGCCGGTAGCGTGTGGTCATGAGTCAAGGACCCCGATCCGGCCTGACCGCGGTGAGCTCCGCGCTCCTCGCCATGAGCAGGCACCTGGAGGTGCGCGACGTCCTCAAGACGATCGTCGCCTCGGCCCGCGAGCTGCTCGACGCCGAGTACGCCGCGCTGGGGGTCCCGGACGACCACGGCGGCTTCGCCCAGTTCGTCGTCGACGGCGTCAGCGACGATCAGTGGAAGGCCATCGGCCCTCTGCCCCGGCAGCACGGCATCCTCGCCTCGATGCTGCAGAAGGGCGAGACCGTCCGCCTCGGCGACGTGCGCGAGGACCCGCGCTTCGGAGGCTGGCCCTCCGCCCACCCGGACATGTCCGACTTCCTGGGCGTGCCCATCCGCTCCGACGACGAGACGCTCGGCGCGCTCTTCCTCGCCAACAAGAACTGCCCCAAGCTCCAGGGCATGTGCGGCTTCACCGAGGACGACGCGGAGCTCCTCGCGATCCTCGCCCAGCACGCGGCCATCGCCCTCACCAACGCCCGTCTGTACGAGCGCAGCCGCGAGCTGACCATCGCCGAGGAGCGCTCCCGCCTCGCCCACGAACTGCACGACGCCGTCAGCCAGAAACTCTTCTCGCTGCGCCTGACGGCCCAGGCCGCCACGGCCCTGGTGGACCGGGACCCGTCCCGCGCCAAGGGCGAACTGCAGCAGGTGGCGATGCTCGCCGCCGAAGCCGCCGACGAACTGCGCGCGGCCGTCGTGGAGCTGCGCCCCGCCGCCCTGGACGAGGACGGCCTGGTGGCCACGTTGCGCACCCACATCCGGGTGCTGCACCGCGCGCACTCCGCCGAGGTCACCTTCGAGAGCAACGGAGTGCGGGCCCTGCCGGCCTCCCAGGAAGAAGCCATGCTGCGGGTCGCCCAGGAGGCCCTGCACAACGCTCTGCGCCACTCCGGCGCCGAGCACGTCGCCGTGCTCCTGGACAAGCGCGGCGCCGGTGCCGCCCTGCGCGTCGTCGACGACGGCTCGGGCTTCGACCCGAGGTCGGTGCGGAGCGCGGGGCGCCACCTCGGCCTGGTCTCCATGCGGGACCGGGCGAGCGGGGTCGGCGGACGGCTGACCGTGGAATCGGAGCCCGGCAAGGGCACGACGATCGAGATGGAGGTGCCCGGTGGCTGACGCGGCGCGCAATACGGTCAACGCGGTCGACAAAGGGGCAGGGATCCGGGTGCTGCTGGTCGACGACCACCAGGTGGTCCGCCGCGGCCTGCGTACGTTCCTGGAGATCCAGGACGACATAGACGTCGTCGGAGAGGCGTCGGACGGCGCCGAAGGAGTCGCCCAGGCCGAGGAGCTGAAGCCGGACGTCGTCCTGATGGACGTCAAGATGCCCGGCATGGACGGCGTCGAGGCGCTGCGCAAGCTCCGCGAACTGGCCAACCCCGCGCGCGTGCTCATCGTCACCAGCTTCACCGAGCAGCGCACGGTCGTCCCGGCCCTGCGCGCCGGCGCCGCGGGGTACGTGTACAAGGACGTGGACCCGGACGCCCTCGCAGGCGCCATCCGCTCCGTGCACGCCGGGCACGTGCTCCTGCAGCCCGAGGTGGCGGGCGCCCTGCTCTCCCAGGAGGAGACGGGCGGCGGCCAGGGCAGAGGCGGTTCGCTCACCGAGCGCGAGCGCGAGGTCCTCGGTCTGATCGCCGACGGCCGCTCGAACCGCGAGATCGCCCGCGCCCTCGTCCTCTCCGAGAAGACCGTCAAGACACACGTCTCGAACATCCTGATGAAGCTCGACCTGGCCGACCGCACCCAGGCCGCGCTCTGGGCCGTACGCCACGGCGTGACCGGCTGAGATCCTCCGCCGACCCGTCGACTCGCGGTCTGAGATTCATACCGTCGTGTGGATGTCCCCCGGATGGCGTATCCCCCGGGGCGTTCGGGCGTTCTCCAGTGCGTGCTGCGGCGGCTGGCCGCAGCTTCTGCTCAGGAGGACCGTAGAAGTGAAGAACCTGAAGAAGGCCGCTGCCGTCACGATGGTGGCCGGCGGCCTGGTTGCGGCCGGCGCCGGCATGGCTTCCGCCCACGGTGGCGCGCACGCCGACGGAGTCGCCAAGAACTCGCCCGGCGTCGTCTCGGGCAACCTGGTCCAGGCTCCGGTCCACGTCCCGGTGAACGTCTGCGGCAACACCGTCACCGTCATCGGCGGCCTCAACCCGGTGTTCGGCAACGTCTGCAAGAACCTCTGATCGCATCCTGCGACCAGCACAGCCCCTGGCCCCGCCACATCCGGGGTCGCCCATGTCAGCAGGAGGAGCTCGTCCCATGAACAACATCGCCAAGAAGGCCGCCCTGGCCGTCGTCGCCGCCGGTCTCGCCGCGGGCGCGTCCGCCGGAGTCGCCTCCGCCACGTCGGACGCCCAGGCCGACGGTGTCGCCACGAAGTCCCCGGGCGTCGGCTCCGGCAACCTCGTCCAGGTGCCGGTCGACGTCCCGGTCAACGCCACGGGCAACAGCGTGAACGTCATCGGCGTCCTGAACCCGGCGTTCGCCAACCACACGGTGAACCACTGAGGCACACGCCCCGGCACGGGCCCCGCGGACCGCAGAGGTCCGCGGGGCCCGTGCCTTCGCTCAGCGCCCGCCCCGCTCGCGCTCCTCGACACTCGAGTTGTACGCGGCCACCTGCGCCCGCCGCGCCGTCCGCTCCACGGGCCGCAGCGCCTGCACCCGCGCGGCCATCTCCGACGCGCTCACGGCCCCGCCGTGCCCGTTCTCGTACGCCAGCGAGATCAGCAGACCGACCCGCTGGGCCAGTTCGAGCACCCGCACCGCACGCGGCGGATAGCCCGGTGCGAGCAGCTCGCGCCCCCGCTCCGCCCGCGCCCGGTACGCGTCGAGCGCCGCCTCGGCCACCGGCCCCGACCCCGCGACGTCGAGCCGGGACAGCACCTCCGTCGCCTCCCGCAGCGCCTCCGCGAGCTCTCGCTCCGCCTCGCCGAGCGAGGGCACATCGGCGGGCGGCGCCTCACGCACGGGCAGGCAGTGCCAGACGACCCCCACGTGCACGTCACCGTCGGGCCCCGCCTCGTACACCTCCGGCACCAGGCCGTACGGCGCGCCGAACCCGACGACGGCCTCCTCCGCCTCCAGTGCGCGCGCGTTGAACTCGGGCGGCCCGCTCAGCCCCAGCGGATGCCCCGGCGCGGGCAGCGCCACCCGCAGACCGGTCACCCCCTGGGAGCGCAGCCGTCCCATCGCGAGCGTCAGCCCGACCGGGCCGGATTCCCCGGGAAGGCCTTCGACGCGGTGCACCGCGTCGTCGCCGACCATCGCGAGCACGGCGTCGTCCGGCGAAACAAGTCCGGCCAAAAGGGCATTTCCCCATGCGGCCAGGCGTCCTGAGCGTGGTTCCGAGAGCATGCACACAGCCTAAGGACCGGGCTCACGACAGGAACGGTCGGCCGGTGGCGTAGGTTTTATCCGGGGGCCGCGTCCACAGGCGCGAGCGACGACCGAGACTGCAATGGGAGACAGCGCGCTCATGAGCGATGTACTGGAGCTTGAGGACGTATCTGTGGTCCGCGAGGGCCGGGCTCTGGTGGACCAGGTCTCCTGGTCGGTCAAGGAAGGGGAGCGCTGGGTCATCCTCGGCCCCAACGGCGCCGGCAAGACCACCCTCCTCAACGTCGCGTCCAGCTACCTCTACCCGAGCACCGGCACCGCCACCATCCTCGGCGAGACCCTCGGCAAGCCCGGCACGGACGTCTTCGAACTGCGCCCGCGCATCGGCGTCGCGGGCATCGCCATGGCGGAGAAGCTGCCCAAGCGGCAGACCGTCCTCCAGACGGTCCTCACGGCGGCCTACGGCATGACCGCAGGCTGGCACGAGGACTACGAGGACGTGGACGAGCAGCGCGCCCGCGCCTTCCTCGACCGCCTCGGCATGAGCGACTACCTCGACCGCAGGTTCGGCACCCTCTCCGAGGGCGAGCGCAAGCGCACCCTGATCGCCCGCGCCCTGATGACCGACCCCGAGCTGCTCCTCCTCGACGAGCCCGCCGCGGGCCTCGACCTCGGCGGCCGCGAAGACCTCGTACGCCGCCTCGGCCGCCTCGCCCGCGACCCGATCGCCCCCTCGATGATCATGGTCACGCACCACGTCGAGGAGATCGCACCCGGCTTCACCCACGTCCTGATGATCCGCCAGGGCAAGGTCCTCGCCGCGGGCCCGCTGGAGCTCGAACTCACCTCCCGCAACCTCAGCCTCTGCTTCGGCCTCCCGCTCGTCGTCGACCAGAAGAACGACCGCTGGACCGCCACGGGCCTCCCGCTCAGCTGATCGGCGCCCTGTCCCCGAGGGGACCCGCGGTCCTACGATGACCACGTGGACATCGACGCATGGGTGTGGTGGCTGATCGGGGCCGCCGCACTCGGAATCCCGCTCGTACTGACCGCGATGCCGGAACTCGGCATGCTCGCCGTGGGCGCCGTCGCGGCCTCCGTGACCGCGGGCCTCGGCGGCGGCGCCGTGCTCCAGGTCGTCGTCTTCGCCGCGGTCTCGGTGGCGCTCATCGCCGTCGTACGCCCGATCGCGACCCGGCACCGCGCCGGACGACCCGAACTGGTCACCGGGGTCGATGCCTTGAAGGGCAGATCCGCCCTCGTCCTCGAACGGGTCGACGCCTCCGGCGGACGCATCAAGCTGGCGGGAGAGATCTGGTCGGCCCGCGCACTCGACACCGACCGTGCCTACGAAGCGGGCCAAGAGGTCGACGTCGTCGAGATCGACGGAGCGACGGCCGTCGTCATGTGAATGCCCCACGGGCGGTACGACGGTCTGACAGACTCGACCAGCAAGATCTTCGCGACCGCGCGGAGTCTTCCGGGAACACCGAGGCATGAAGGGTACGGGGAGCCACGATGGAACCAATCATCATCGTCCTGATCATTCTGGTGGTGCTGGTCTTCATCGCCCTGATCAAGACCATCCAGGTCATTCCACAGGCGAGCGCCGCCATCGTGGAACGTTTCGGCCGCTACACCCGCACGCTGAACGCCGGACTCAACATCGTCGTCCCGTTCATCGACTCGATCCGCAACCGCATCGACCTGCGCGAACAGGTCGTCCCGTTCCCGCCGCAGCCCGTGATCACCCAGGACAACCTGGTGGTCAACATCGACACCGTCATCTACTACCAGGTGACCGACGCCAGGGCCGCGACGTACGAAGTCGCCAGCTACATCCAGGCGATCGAACAGCTCACCGTCACCACCCTGCGCAACATCATCGGTGGCATGGACCTGGAGCGGACCCTGACCTCCCGCGAGGAGATCAACGCGGCCCTGCGCGGCGTCCTCGACGAGGCGACCGGCAAGTGGGGCATCCGCGTCAACCGCGTCGAGCTCAAGGCGATCGAGCCGCCGACCTCCATCCAGGACTCGATGGAGAAGCAGATGCGCGCCGACCGTGACAAGCGCGCGGCGATCCTCCAGGCCGAAGGTGTACGACAGTCGGAGATCCTGCGCGCCGAGGGCGAGAAGCAGTCCGCGATCCTGCGCGCCGAAGGTGAGGCCAAGGCCGCCGCCCTGCGCGCCGAGGGCGAGGCCCAGGCGATCCGCACGGTCTTCGAGTCGATCCACGCGGGCGACCCCGACCAGAAGCTCCTGTCCTACCAGTACCTCCAGATGCTCCCGAAGATCGCCGAGGGCGACGCCAACAAGCTCTGGATCGTGCCCAGCGAAATCGGCGACGCCCTCAAGGGACTCGGCGGCGCACTCGGCAACTTCGGCCCGCTGGGCGGCGGTTCGGGCGGCTCGGCCCCCGCCACCGAGCGCCGCGAACAGCCGCCGATCGACTGAGGCGAACAGAGGACCCCGTGCCCCTTCAGGGGCGCGGGGAACTGCGCGATCAGCCCAGGACGGCCTGCGGCGAAAACACTACGCGGCAGGCTGCGCCAGCCACTCCGGCAGCGAGGCCAACTCGTCCCGCCCGAGCGACAAGAGCATCGCGTCCGCGGGGGTCGGCTCAAAGGGCTGCCGCAACAACGGCATGCCCGCCTCCTCCGGAGTCCGGTTCGCCTTGCGGTGATTGTCCAGCGCACACGAAGCGACCGTGTTCAGCCAGGAATCGGCACCCCCCTGCGACCGCGGCACCACGTGGTCCACGGTCGTGGCGCGCCTCCCGCAGTACGCGCACCGGTGCCGGTCCCTGACCAGCACGCCACGTCTCGACCATGGCGCCTGTCTTCGGAACGGCACCCGCACGTATCTGCACAGCCTGATCACCCGGGGCACAGGTATGTCGATCGCCGCCGCGCGCACACGCAGTCCGGGGTGGGCGTGCTCGACCACGGCCTTGTCCTGGAGCACCAGAACGACGGCCCGGTTGAGCGACACCGTCGAGAGCGGCTCGAAGCTCGCGTTCAGCACCAGCGTGTCCCGCATCAACCTGCCCACCTCCCGTATGCACCGGCCCACCGCCTGGCGGGCTGGGATCAACTCTGGCCGGGCACGCCGAGATGGACAACGCAATAAAAAATGCCCGCCTCTGATCACTTCCATGACCAGAGGCGGGCAAACACTGGGTGAACGCTCAGTACCCGACAGTCGCTCAGCTCTCCGCGGGAGCCGCGTACTCGGCGATCACCTGGGCGCGCGCCAGCGTGTGGAACCGGAGGTTGAAGCCCACGAACGCGGGCGGCGCGTCCGAGTCGGGACCCAGCTTCTCCTGGTCCACCGCGTACACGGTGAACACGTAACGGTGCGGCCGGTCGCCGGCAGGCGGCGCCGCACCCCCGAAGTCCTTCGTCCCGAAGTCGTTGCGCACCTGCACCGCGCCCTCGGGCAGCCCCTCGAACTTCCCGCTGCCCGCACCGCCCGGCAACTCGGTCGCCGAGACCGGGATGTCGAAGACGGTCCAGTGCCAGAACCCGCTGCCCGTCGGGGCGTCCGGGTCGAAGCACGTGACGGCGAAGCTCTTGGTCTCCGGCGGGAAGCCCTCCCACCGCAGCTGCGGCGAGGTGTTGCCGGCCGCGTAGACCTGAGCGTCCTTGAGGACCGCACCCGGTTCGAAGTCCTCGCTCGTGACCGTGAAGGACGGCACGGGCGGATGGAAGTCATGGGGAAGCGGCGGCCTCTTGAGCTCGCTCACGTAGGCACCTCCTGGTTGATTGCTGGTCCTCGCTGATCCTCTCCGAGCCTAGAACCAGTTGCGCTTGCTGCCGACCTGGGACAGCCACTCGTTCAGGTACGCCGCCCAGTCGGTGCCCTGGAAGTCGTTCAGCCCCACCTTGAACGAGCGGAACGAGTCGCTGCCCTCGCTGAACAGACCCGGCTTCTTGTCCATCTCCAGGACGACGTCCATCTCGCGGTCGTCGGCGACGAAGCTCAGCTCGACCTGGTTGAGCCCGCGGTACTGCTGCGGCGGGAAGAACTCGATCTCCTGGTAGAAGGGGAGCTTCTGCCGCGTGCCGCGGATGTGGCCGCGCTCCATGTCCGCGCTCTTGAAGCGGAAGCCCAGCTGGATGAAGGCGTCCAGGATGGCCTGCTGCGCCGGCAGCGGGTGCACGTTGATCGGGTCCAGGTCGCTGGAGTCCACGGCGCGCGCGATCTCCAGCTCGGTGGTCACACCGATGTTCATGCCGCGCAGCTGCTGTCCGTCGATGCTCGTGACCGGAGTCTCCCAGGGGATCTCCAGGGTGAACTGCACGGCGTGCACCTGGTTGGCCTGGAGCGTGAAGGCGCCGCCGAGCCGCACCTTGGTGAACTCGATGTCCTGCTTGGTCTCCTGGTCGTTGCCTTCGACCTCGACCCGTGCCTGCAGACCGACGGAGAGACCCTCGATCTCCTGGTCCACCGAACCGCCCTGGATGCGGACCTCACCCTGGACGACGCCGCCCGGGACCACGTTGACCTCGGCCAGCACGGTCTCCACCGAGGCACCACCGGCACCCAGACTCGCGAGCAGCTTCTTGAACCCCATGACACTCCATCCCCAGGCCGCCGCCTGTGGCTCGTCTCGACTTGGATACTTGATCGATAGAAACGCGAGGGAACCGTCCGTGGTTCCGCACCATCACCCTGACAACCGGGCGGCCCGTGGACCACCCATGGACGAAGACAAGTGCATTACGCTCGTACGGCATGATCGCGAGCCCTGACCGTACGCCCCTGACCCGAGACTTCTTCGACCGGCCGGTCCTCGAGGTCGCCCCGGATCTGCTCGGCCGGATCCTCGTGCGCGACTCGGCGGCCGGCCCCATCGAGGTCCGTCTGACAGAGGTGGAGGCGTACGCGGGGGAGGTCGACCCCGGCTCCCATGCCTACCGCGGCCGCACCGCCCGCAACAGCGTGATGTTCGGACAGGGCGGACACATGTACGTCTACTTCACCTACGGCATGTGGCACTGCATGAACCTGGTGTGCGGTCCGGTGGGCAAGGCCGGCGCGGTCCTGTTGCGCGCGGGCGAGATCACGGAGGGCGCGGAGATCGCCCGCAAGCGTCGACTCTCGGCCCGCAACGACAAGGAACTGGCCAAAGGCCCCGCGCGCCTGGCCACCGCTCTTGACGTGGACCGACAGCTCGACGGCGCCGACGTCTGCGGGGACCCGTCCTCACCCTTCTCCGTACTGACCGGCACACCCACGCCGCCCGCCCAGGTCAGCAGCGGACCTCGTACCGGAGTGGCGGGGGAGGGCGGCGTCCACCCGTGGCGCTTCTGGGTGACCAACGACCCTACGGTCAGCCCCTATCGGGCCCATGTGCCCCGTCGCCGCCGAACTTGACGCGGCCTTGGTGCCTCCGTAAGGTAGTCCGAGTCGCTTGAACCGGGTACGGCAATCTGCCGGGAGCCGGAAGCGGCCAACCACTACCTGACAACTTCCCCTCGGCGGGGTCTTATTCGGCGTGCCCGCATGCCGTAATTCGAACTCGCGAAACTCGATTATGAGTTGCGGAGGGAATCCGCTAAAGTAGTGAACACGCCGAAAGGCAAAGGCCCTCCAACGGCCACCGGAAATGAAATCCGAACCCGGAACGGAACGGAAAACGGATCTGGTAGAGTTGGAAACGCAAGAACAAAAGAAACACCGAAGGGAAGCGCCCGGAGGAAAGCCCGCAAGGGTGAGTACAAAGGAAGCGTCCGTTCCTTGAGAACTCAACAGCGTGCCAAAAGTCAACGCCAGATATGTTGATAACCCCGGCTCACTTCGGTGAGTTGGAGGTTCCTTTGAAAAAACACAGCGAGGACGCTGTGAACCGGGAGATTATTCCTCTCCCTGGTTCCGCTCTCGTGCTGTGTCACCGGATTACCGGTACACATTCACGGAGAGTTTGATCCTGGCTCAGGACGAACGCTGGCGGCGTGCTTAACACATGCAAGTCGAACGATGAAGCCCTTCGGGGTGGATTAGTGGCGAACGGGTGAGTAACACGTGGGCAATCTGCCCTTCACTCTGGGACAAGCCCTGGAAACGGGGTCTAATACCGGATAACACCTTCCCTCGCATGGGGGAAGGTTGAAAGCTCCGGCGGTGAAGGATGAGCCCGCGGCCTATCAGCTTGTTGGTGAGGTAGAAGCTCACCAAGGCGACGACGGGTAGCCGGCCTGAGAGGGCGACCGGCCACACTGGGACTGAGACACGGCCCAGACTCCTACGGGAGGCAGCAGTGGGGAATATTGCACAATGGGCGAAAGCCTGATGCAGCGACGCCGCGTGAGGGATGACGGCCTTCGGGTTGTAAACCTCTTTCAGCAGGGAAGAAGCGAAAGTGACGGTACCTGCAGAAGAAGCGCCGGCTAACTACGTGCCAGCAGCCGCGGTAATACGTAGGGCGCAAGCGTTGTCCGGAATTATTGGGCGTAAAGAGCTCGTAGGCGGCTTGTCACGTCGATTGTGAAAGCTCGGGGCTTAACCCCGAGTCTGCAGTCGATACGGGCTAGCTAGAGTGTGGTAGGGGAGATCGGAATTCCTGGTGTAGCGGTGAAATGCGCAGATATCAGGAGGAACACCGGTGGCGAAGGCGGATCTCTGGGCCATTACTGACGCTGAGGAGCGAAAGCGTGGGGAGCGAACAGGATTAGATACCCTGGTAGTCCACGCCGTAAACGGTGGGAACTAGGTGTTGGCGACATTCCACGTCGTCGGTGCCGCAGCTAACGCATTAAGTTCCCCGCCTGGGGAGTACGGCCGCAAGGCTAAAACTCAAAGGAATTGACGGGGGCCCGCACAAGCAGCGGAGCATGTGGCTTAATTCGACGCAACGCGAAGAACCTTACCAAGGCTTGACATACACCGGAAAGCATTAGAGATAGTGCCCCCCTTGTGGTCGGTGTACAGGTGGTGCATGGCTGTCGTCAGCTCGTGTCGTGAGATGTTGGGTTAAGTCCCGCAACGAGCGCAACCCTTGTTCTGTGTTGCCAGCATGCCCTTCGGGGTGATGGGGACTCACAGGAGACCGCCGGGGTCAACTCGGAGGAAGGTGGGGACGACGTCAAGTCATCATGCCCCTTATGTCTTGGGCTGCACACGTGCTACAATGGCCGATACAATGAGCTGCGATACCGTGAGGTGGAGCGAATCTCAAAAAGTCGGTCTCAGTTCGGATTGGGGTCTGCAACTCGACCCCATGAAGTTGGAGTTGCTAGTAATCGCAGATCAGCATTGCTGCGGTGAATACGTTCCCGGGCCTTGTACACACCGCCCGTCACGTCACGAAAGTCGGTAACACCCGAAGCCGGTGGCCCAACCCCTTGTGGGAGGGAGCTGTCGAAGGTGGGACTGGCGATTGGGACGAAGTCGTAACAAGGTAGCCGTACCGGAAGGTGCGGCTGGATCACCTCCTTTCTAAGGAGCACTTCTAGGCTGCCTCGGCAGTCCAGAGGCCACTACGTCGGCAAACGTTCGACGGTGGTTGCTCATGGGTGGAACGTTGACTACTCGGCCTGAGTCTGGGCCGGAGGCTGCAAGTACTACTCGCAAGAGTGTGGAAAGCATGATCTCCGGACAGGGTCCGGTCGGGCACGCTGTTGGGTATCTGAGGGTACGGATTTGATCCCGACCTCAATGCCGACCCCAGTGCAGCACTGCGCTTAGTGGTGTGTGATGGGTGGTTGGTCGTTGTTTGAGAACTGCACAGTGGACGCGAGCATCTGTGGCCAAGTTTTTAAGGGCGCACGGTGGATGCCTTGGCACCAGGAACCGATGAAGGACGTGGGAGGCCACGATAGTCCCCGGGGAGTCGTCAACCAGGCTTTGATCCGGGGGTTTCCGAATGGGGAAACCCGGCAGTCGTCATGGGCTGTCACCCGCTGCTGAACACATAGGCAGTGTGGAGGGAACGCGGGGAAGTGAAACATCTCAGTACCCGCAGGAAGAGAAAACAACCGTGATTCCGGGAGTAGTGGCGAGCGAAACCGGATGAGGCCAAACCGTATGCGTGTGAGACCCGGCAGGGGTTGCGCATACGGGGTTGTGGGATCTCTCTTTTACAGTCTGCCGGCTGTGAGACGAGTCAGAAACCGTTGATGTAGACGAAGGACATGCGAAAGGTCCGGCGTAGAGGGTAAGACCCCCGTAGTCGAAACGTCAGCGGCTCGTTTGAGAGACACCCAAGTAGCACGGGGCCCGAGAAATCCCGTGTGAATCTGGCGGGACCACCCGTTAAGCCTAAATATTCCCTGGTGACCGATAGCGGATAGTACCGTGAGGGAATGGTGAAAAGTACCGCGGGAGCGGAGTGAAATAGTACCTGAAACCGTGTGCCTACAAGCCGTGGGAGCGTCGGGATGGAGCTTGCTTCATCCTCGTGACTGCGTGCCTTTTGAAGAATGAGCCTGCGAGTTTGCGGTGTGTTGCGAGGTTAACCCGTGTGGGGAAGCCGTAGCGAAAGCGAGTCCGAATAGGGCGATTTAGTAGCGCGCTCAAGACCCGAAGCGGAGTGATCTAGCCATGGGCAGGTTGAAGCGGCTGTAAGAGGTCGTGGAGGACCGAACCCACCAGGGTTGAAAACCTGGGGGATGACCTGTGGTTAGGGGTGAAAGGCCAATCAAACTCCGTGATAGCTGGTTCTCCCCGAAATGCATTTAGGTGCAGCGTCGTGTGTTTCTTGCCGGAGGTAGAGCACTGGATAGGCGATGGGCCCTACCGGGTTACTGACCTTAGCCAAACTCCGAATGCCGGTAAGTGAGAGCACGGCAGTGAGACTGTGGGGGATAAGCTCCATGGTCGAGAGGGAAACAGCCCAGAGCATCGACTAAGGCCCCTAAGCGTACGCTAAGTGGGAAAGGATGTGGAGTCGCAGAGACAACCAGGAGGTTGGCTTAGAAGCAGCCACCCTTGAAAGAGTGCGTAATAGCTCACTGGTCTAGTGATTCCGCGCCGACAATGTAGCGGGGCTCAAGCGTACCGCCGAAGTCGTGTCATTCCAGCAATAAGCCCCAACGGGTGCTGGGATGGGTAGGGGAGCGTCGTGTGCCGGGTGAAGCTGCGCCGGAAGGCAGTGGTGGACGGTTCACGAGTGAGAATGCAGGCATGAGTAGCGATACATACGTGAGAAACGTGTGCGCCGATTGACTAAGGGTTCCTGGGTCAAGCTGATCTGCCCAGGGTAAGTCGGGACCTAAGGCGAGGCCGACAGGCGTAGTCGATGGATAACCGGTTGATATTCCGGTACCCGCTGTGAAGCGTCAAACATCGAATCAGGCGATGCTAAGTCCGTGAAGCCGTCCCGATCTCTTCGGAGTTGAGGGAAGTGGTGGAGCCGACGAACCAGACTTGTAGTAGGTGAGTGATGGGGTGACGCAGGAAGGTAGTCCAGCCCGGGCGGTGGTTGTCCCGGGGTAAGGGTGTAGGGCGCTGTCTAGGTAAATCCGGACAGCTTGTGCCTGAGACCTGATGCCGAGCCGATTGTGGTGAAGTGGATGATCCTATGCTGTCGAGAAAAGCCTCTAGCGAGTTTCATGGCGGCCCGTACCCTAAACCGACTCAGGTGGTCAGGTAGAGAATACCGAGGCGTTCGGGTGAACTATGGTTAAGGAACTCGGCAAAATGCCCCCGTAACTTCGGGAGAAGGGGGGCCATTCCTGGTGATCGGATTTACTCCGTGAGCTGGGGGTGGCCGCAGAGACCAGCGAGAAGCGACTGTTTACTAAAAACACAGGTCCGTGCGAAGCCGTAAGGCGATGTATACGGACTGACGCCTGCCCGGTGCTGGAACGTTAAGGGGACCGGTTAGTGCGCTTTCGGGCGTGCGAAGCTGAGAACTTAAGCGCCAGTAAACGGCGGTGGTAACTATAACCATCCTAAGGTAGCGAAATTCCTTGTCGGGTAAGTTCCGACCTGCACGAATGGCGTAACGACTTCTCGACTGTCTCAACCATAGGCCCGGTGAAATTGCACTACGAGTAAAGATGCTCGTTTCGCGCAGAAGGACGGAAAGACCCCGGGACCTTTACTACAGTTTGATATTGGTGTTCGGTTCGGCTTGTGTAGGATAGGTGGGAGACTTTGAAGCGGGCACGCCAGTGTTCGTGGAGTCAACGTTGAAATACCACTCTGGTCGTGCTGGATGTCTAACCTCGGTCCGTGATCCGGATCAGGGACAGTGTCTGATGGGTAGTTTAACTGGGGCGGTTGCCTCCCAAAGAGTAACGGAGGCGCCCAAAGGTTCCCTCAGCCTGGTTGGTAATCAGGTGTTGAGTGTAAGTGCACAAGGGAGCTTGACTGTGAGACCGACGGGTCGAGCAGGGACGAAAGTCGGGACTAGTGATCCGGCGGTGGCTTGTGGAAGCGCCGTCGCTCAACGGATAAAAGGTACCCCGGGGATAACAGGCTGATCTTCCCCAAGAGTCCATATCGACGGGATGGTTTGGCACCTCGATGTCGGCTCGTCGCATCCTGGGGCTGGAGTCGGTCCCAAGGGTTGGGCTGTTCGCCCATTAAAGCGGTACGCGAGCTGGGTTTAGAACGTCGTGAGACAGTTCGGTCCCTATCCTCTGTGCGCGTAGGAATATTGAGAAGGGCTGTCCCTAGTACGAGAGGACCGGGACGGACGAACCTCTGGTGTGCCAGTTGTCCTGCCAAGGGCATGGCTGGTTGGCTACGTTCGGAAAGGATAACCGCTGAAAGCATCTAAGCGGGAAGCCTGCTTCGAGATGAGTATTCCCACCCCCTTTGAGGGGTTAAGGCTCCCAGTAGACGACTGGGTTGATAGGCCAGATCTGGAAGCCCGGTAACGGGTGGAGGTGACTGGTACTAATAGGCCGAGGGCTTGTCCTCAGTTGCTCGCGTCCACTGTGTTTGTTCTGAAACAACGAACAGTTGTGTCGGCTGAACAGCGTCACTATTTAATTGAAGAGTGTGCTTGTTCGCTGCCCTGTTTGAGATCCTGCGTATCAGCCGGATGTTTCATAGGGTTTCGGTGGTCATAGCGTGAGGGAAACGCCCGGTTACATTTCGAACCCGGAAGCTAAGCCTCAAAGCGCCGATGGTACTGCAGGGGGGACCCTGTGGGAGAGTAGGACGCCGCCGAACAATCTTTGGAGGACCCCTGGTCCCAGCGTTCACGCTGGGACCAGGGGTCCTTTTGTTTTTGTCGAAGCGCGCCGGCACCCCGGCTGCGCGAGAATGACTGCGGTACCGAAGACTAGGAGTCACCGATGTCCCCCAACTCTCCCGACGAGCGACCCGAGCGCGACCAGCGCCGCCGGGACAGTGGTGACCGGGGCGGATACCGCGGGGCGGCTCCCCGACGGGACAACGACCGCGGTGACCGCGGTGGCTTCCGCCGTGACGACCGGCGCGACGACAACCGTGGTGGCGGTGGCTACCGAGGCCGTGACGATCGCCGTGACGACCGCCGCGATGGTGACCGTGACCGTGGCGGCCGTCCCCCGTTCCGCCGTGACGACCGGTCCGGTGGGCCGCGTCGTGACGACCGGCGTGATGACCGTGACCGTGGTGGGTTCCGTCGCGATGACCGTCGTGACGGTGACCGGCCCGCTTTCCGGCGGGATGACCGCCGGGATGATCGGCGCGATGGTGACCGTGGTGGGTTCCGGCGCGACGACAACCGTGGTGGCGGTGGCTACCGCGGGCGTGACGACCGGTCCGGTGGGCCGCGTCGTGACGACCGGCGTGATGACCGTGACCGTGGTGGGTTCCGTCGTGACGATCGTCGTGACGGTGACCGGCCCGCTTTCCGGCGTGACGACCGGCGGGACGACCGCTCGTTCGACCGGCGGGATGACCGCCGGGATGATCGGCGCGATGGTGACCGTGGTGGGTTCCGGCGCGACGACAACCGTGGTGGCGGCGGCTACCGCGGGCGTGACGACCGGGGTCGCGACGACCGCGGGCGCGGGCCGCGTCGTGACGACCGCGGCGGGCGGCCCGGTGGTGGCGGGTTCCGCGGGCGTGACGACCGGCGTGACGGCGACCGCGGTGGATACCGCGGCGGGCGTGACGACCGGGACCGCGAGCCCATCAGGCGGCTGCCGATCCCCGAGGACGTCACGGGCTACGAGATCGACAAGGACGTACAGCAGGAGCTGCAGAGCCTTCCCAAGGGACTCGCTGAGGACGTCGCCAAGAACCTGGTGATGGTCGCCAAGCTCATCGACGAGGAGCCCGAGCAGGCGTACGCATACTCGCGGATCGCGCTGCGGCTGGCCTCCAGGGTCGCCGCCGTGCGTGAGGCCGCCGGCTTCGCCGCGTACGCGAACCAGAAGTACGGCGAGGCACTCGCGGAGTTCCGTGCCGCGCGGCGCATGACCGGCAGCGTCGAACTGTGGCCCGTCATGGCCGACTGCGAGCGCGGGCTCGGCAGGCCCGAGAAGGCCCTGGAGATGGCCGGTGCCCCCGAGGTGCACAAGCTCGACAAGGCCGGACAGGTCGAGATGCGGCTCGTGGCCGCCGGTGCGCGCCGCGACCTGGACCAGATCGACGCCGCCATCGTCACCCTGCAGAGCCCCGAGCTGGCCTCGAACTCCGTGCAGCCCTGGACGGCCCGCTTGCGGTACGCGTACGCCGACGCGCTGCTCGCCGCCGGACGCGAGGACGAGGCGCGCGAGTGGTTCGCGAAGGCCGTCGAGTCCGACAAGGACGGCAGCACCGACGCGTCGGACCGGCTCGCCGAGCTGGACGGTGTCGAGTTCGTCGACCTGGACGACGTCGATGGGGACGACGACGTGGATGAGGCCGATGCCGGTGCCGGTGCCGGTGCCGAGACTGGCGTCGGTGGCGATGTCGATGGGCCTGACAAGGACTGATCCGTAGGCATGAAAGGGCGGGCTCCCCTCTGGGGGAGCCCGCCCTTTCGCATGTCAGAAGGTGAGGTCCCGGAGTACCAGGCCCGTCGCCGGCTTCGGGCCGAACGACGTCGACTTGCGGGGCATCGTGACGCCCTGCCGGGCCAGGTCGCGGACGACCTCCTCGCGTACCGGATGCATCAGGATCGCCGTGCCGCCGTCGCGCTCCGCCTTCTCGACCGTCGCCGCGGTGTCGTGGATGTACGCGATGTGGTCCGGGGTGTCCGGGATCCGCCACACGTGGTCGAGGAGCGTGGAGTGCAGGACCGTCGCGTCGAGGGTGCGCCAGGCCACGGGATGGTCGTTCGGGACCGTACGGGCGAGGAGCTCCGGGGACGGGTGGTCGACGAGGTGGAAGGCGCCGTCGCCGGCGAGCACGAAGGCGTTGCCCTTGGCGGCTGCCTCGGCCAGTGCTTCGAGGGCGTGGTCGAGGGGGCCCTCGACGGTCCGTATGTGGAAGGAGTCCCCGAGGGCGGCCAGGGCGTCGGACACCGGGAGCCGGTGGAGGTAGCGGTGGATGGCGCGGACGCGCAGCGGGTAGCGGGCCGTGTCCACGAGGAGAACCAGGCCGTAGTCCCAGGCGCTCGGTGACGGGTGCTCGGCGCGCAGGCGCAGGTTCGTCGCCCAGCGGTGGTGGCCGTCCGCGATCAGGGCCTGGTGGTGGGCCAGGTCCGACTGGATCTCGGCGATCTCCGCCGGGTCGGTGACCGCCCACAGGCGGTGGTGGAAGCCGTCCTCCGTGGTCGTCGAGAGGAGGGGCTCGCGGCGAGCGGCGCGTTCGACCACGGCCGTCGCGCCGTCGGGCTCGGTCTCGGTTTCGGCGTCGGGTTCGTCGCCGCGGTACGTCAGGAGCAGCGGCTCCAGGTTCGCGGACGTCGCCTGCATGAGGGCGGCGCGGTCCTCGACGACGTGCGGCATCACGCCCTCGTGGGGGAGGACGATGCCGTCCGCGGCCTCCGAGAGGCGCAGGGCGCCGATGACGCCGCGCTGCAAAATCTCGCTGTTCCGCTGTTCGTAGACGTACAGGCTGGGCTCGGCGTCGGGGGCGAGGACGCCCTCGGCGAGCCAGGTGTGGAGAGTGTCGGCGGCCTGCTGGTTGCGGGCTTCCGGGGTGGTGGCCTGCGGCAGGATCAGCCGGACGATGTTGTGCGGGTCGGCGGATTCCAGGTGGAGCAGGCCGTCCGGCCGCACCACCACGTCGTACGGCGGTGAGGTCACCGCGGCGAGACTGCCGACCCGTTCGGGGACGTAGCGCACACCCCGGAACGGGATCAGATCGAGGCCGGTGACGTCGTTGTGACCCGCTGTGTTCATTAGGGCATCGTATGTGTGTCAGTGGCATAAGCGATGATCGGGGGAGTGGGATCGAGCGAGGAGCGATGCGTAATGAGCCAGGCCGCCAGCGGGAATGCAGATGGCCGTGTCAGGACGTGCCCGGACGGCAGCGAACGGGCGCTGAGTGAGGTGTACGACACGGCTCTCCTCGACCTCGACGGGGTGGTCTACGCGGGCGGGCACGCCATCGCGCACGCCGTCGAGTCGCTGGGCACCGCGCGCGAGGGCGGCATGCACCTCGCGTACGTCACGAACAACGCGCTGCGGACGCCGGACGCGGTGGCCGAGCACCTGACGGAGCTGGGGATCGCGACCGACGGCTCGGACGTCATCACGTCGGCGCAGGCCGCGGCCCGGCTGGTGAGCGAGCAGGTGCCGCAGGGTGCGCGGGTGCTCGTGATCGGTGGCGAGGGGCTGCGGGTCGCGCTGCGCGAGCGCGGTCTGGAGCCGGTCGAGTCGGCCGACGACGATCCGGTGGCTGTCGTGCAGGGGTACGGGGGCCCGGACATGGCGTGGGGGCGGTTCGCGGAGGCCTGTTACGCCATCGCGCGCGGGGTGCCGTGGTTCGCGTCCAACACGGACCTGACGATCCCGAGCGCCCGTGGCATCGCGCCCGGCAACGGCGCGGCGGTCGAGGTCGTCCGGATCGCG
Source organism: Streptomyces venezuelae (assembly GCF_008642315.1). NCBI lineage: Bacteria > Bacillati > Actinomycetota > Actinomycetes > Kitasatosporales > Streptomycetaceae > Streptomyces > Streptomyces venezuelae. The sequence continues at coordinate 6,957,338 of NZ_CP029192.1, forward strand.
ACGGGCGGGGAGCCGCAGGTGGCGGGCAAGCCGCTGCCCCCCATGCACCGCGAGACGATCCTGCGGACCGGTGCCGAGCGGCCGCTCGTGGTGGGCGACCGCCTCGACACGGACATCGAGGGCGCGTTCAACGGCGAGGTGGATTCGCTGCTCGTGCTGACCGGCGTCACGGACGGCGCGCAGCTGCTCGCGGCGCCGCCCGAACACCGGCCGACGTACGTGGACGCGGATCTGCGCGGCATGCTCACCGGTCAGCCGGACGTCACCCCGGTGGACGGCGGTGGATTCGGCTGCGGCGGCTGGACCGCCTCGGTGCGCGGCGAGGAGCTCGCGCTGGACGGCGAGGGCGAGTCCATGGACGGCCTGCGGGCCCTGTGCGCGACGGCCTGGACGCAGGCGGGCGACGGCACGTGCGATCTCGACGCGGGGAAGGCGTTGTCCCGGCTGGGGTTGTGAGGCGGTAAGGCCCGGCGCTGGGGCCCGGGACCTGTTATCCGGCACGGGCCTGGGACGGGAAGGATCGTGTCCCCGGCCGGGAGGCGTCAGGCCGTTTCGTTGGAGTCGATCAGTTCGTCCGTGGTTGTTCCCTGGCGCCAGTAGCCCGAGAACGACACGCGCTTGCGGTCGTGGCCGCGGTCGGCGACGAGGTGGCGGCGGACGGCCTTGACGGTCGCGGACTCGCCGGCGATCCAGGCGTAGGGGGTGCCTTCGGGGAGGTCCGTGCCGCGGATGGCGTCCGCCGTGGCGCCCACGCGCGTGAGCCAGTGGATCTCGGCGTCGGCCCTGGTGGGCAGCTCTTGCCGGTCGGCGAGGTCGTGGACCTCGATCCAGACGCGGGTCGGCAGGCCCGTCGGCAGCGTCGCGAGGATGTTGGCGACGGCGGGCAGCGCCGACTCGTCGGCGGCCAGGAGCAGCCAGTCCGTGTCGTCGGGGAGGCGGAAGTCGTACGCCGAGTTCTCCTCGTCGACCGGGGCGAGGACGCCGATGCGGGAGCCCGGCCGCGCGGTCCGCGCCCAGCTGGTCGCCGGGCCGTCGGCGGGCGACGGGGCGGGGCCGTGCACGGCGAAGTCGATGATCAGCTCGTGCGGGTCGCGGCGCAGCTCACGGGTCGTGTACGTGCGCATGATGCCCCGTACCGAAGGGTCGAGGTCGCACCAGGCGGCGTACCAGTCGAGGGCGTCCCCCGATGTGGTGTCCGGCATGACCGGGGCGTCCTGGCCCGGGTGCGGCAGGAAGATCTTGACGCGCTGGTCGAGACCGGCGCTCGCCATGCGGGGCAGGTCGGCGCCGGTGAACGTCACGCGGATCATGGCGGGGGTGAGGTGCTCGGCGCGCGCCACGTCGACGTCGAAGAACCGGTACGGGGAGTCTGGGGAGTCTGTCATCGCTTGAGCCTCTTCGACTTCTCGACGGCGGCGGCGAGCCGCTCGAGGACGGGTGCGTAACCGGCGTAGCTGTAGCGCTCTTCCATCGGCCACGGGATGGTCTGGCCGGCGGCCACGGCCGGGAGCTTGTTCCAGGTGGGTTTCTTCGCGAGCTCCTTGGCCGGGAGCGCCGACGTACGGTTGTCGATCATGATGAGGTCGGCGTGGTACCGGTCGGCGTTCTCCCAGCCGAGGAACTCCCAGAAGCCCCACTCGTCGCTCTTCTTGCCCTCGACGAACTCGATGCCGAGGTCCTTGAAGTAGTTGAGGTCGCAGTAGGAGTCGGGGACAGCGACGTACATCTGGTCGGCGGTGCCCGTCATCGCCATGACCTTGAGGCCGCGGTTGGCCTCCGCGGCCTTGCGCAGGGTCCGTTCGGCGCGGTGGAAGCGGGCCTTCGCGGCGCGCACGCGTTCCGTCTCCAGGTCCGCGCCGAGGGAGGCGGCCAGCTCGGTGTAGCGCTTCAGCGGTTCCTTCAGGGAGGTGCGGGCGACGCTGATGCCGACGGTGGGGGCGAGGGAGGCGATCTTCTCGGTGCTCTCCTCGGGCACGTACCACAGGGCGGGCGCCGGGAACATGTTGCTGATCAGCAGGTCGGGTTCGAGGGCCGCGTACTTCTCGATGTTGAACTGGCCCCATTCGGTGCCGAGGCTGGTGAGCCCCTTCAGGTTCAGGTCGCCTGCCTGGGGGTTCGGCTTTCCGCCGACGGGCTCGGAGGGGCCGAAGACCCCCTTGCACTCGATGCCGTAGTCGTGCAGGGCGGCCGCCGCGCTGATGAAGGCGACGATGTTCTTCGGGTGTTCCTCGGTCGCGGCCGTCTTGCCGCGGTCGTCCTTGAACCTCCAGGACCCGCCGCCCCCGCCGCCCTTGCCGTTCTTGCCGGACGCGGAGGAGCCGCTGTCGCCGCAGGCGGTGAGCAGGGCGCCGAGGCCGAGGGCGCCGCCCGCGAGGAGTACGCGGCGGCGGTTCGGGGCAGGTGAGGGGGAGCGCCGGGCTGCGCGCATGGGTGGTGCTTCTCTCGTCGAAGTCCAGTGGGAGGGTAGGCTAACCTAACCAGGTGTTGGTCGACAGTCCCCCAGAATCGCGCGCGGAGACCGCCGCCGCGCCCCCCGGACGCCGCGCGATACGCAGCGTCGGGCTGCTCGTCGCGCTGGCCGTCCTGCTCCTCGTGTTCCTCGCGAGCATCGCGGTCGGCGCCAAATCGATGTCCATGGACCAGGTCTGGCACGGTCTGTTTCAGGACACCGGGACGTACGGGGACGTGGTGGTCGGCGAGCGGCTCGCCCGCAGCCTCCTCGGACTGCTCGCCGGAGTCGCGCTCGGCCTCTCCGGCGCCGTCCTCCAGGCGCTCACCCGCAACCCGCTGGCCGACCCCGGACTGCTCGGCATCAACCTCGGCGCCTCGGCCGCCGTCGTCAGCGCGATCAGCTTCTTCGGCGTCACCTCGCTGAGCGGCTACGTGTGGTTCGCCTTCACCGGCGCGCTGCTCGTCGGCGTACTGCTCTACTTCCTCGGCGGATCGCGCGGAGCGACCCCGGTACGGCTCGCGCTCGCCGGCACCGCGCTCAGCGCCGCCCTCTACGGCTATCTGCAGGCCGTCATGATCATGGACGGCGCGGCGCTGAACAAGATGCGCTTCTGGACGGTCGGCTCCCTCGCCTCCGCCAACATGGACACCATCAAGCAGGTGCTGCCCTTCCTCGCGATCGGCACCGTGCTCGCCCTCTCCCTGGCCCGGCCGCTGAACGCCATGGCCATGGGCGACGACACCGCCCGCGCCCTCGGCGCGCACCTCACGCGCACCCGCGTCCTGTCCATGGCGGCGGCGACCCTGCTCTGCGGCGCCGCGACCGCCGCCTGCGGCCCGATCGTGTTCGTCGGCCTGATGGTGCCGCACATGGTGCGTTCCTTCACCGGGCCCGACATGCGCTGGATCCTGCCGTACTCGGCCGTCCTCTCGCCGGTCCTGCTGCTCGGCGCGGACGTCGTCGGACGCGTCGTGGCCCGGCCCGCCGAACTCCAGGTCGGCATCGTGACCGCGGTCATCGGCGCGCCGGTCTTCATCTTCCTCGTACGTCGGCGCAAGGTGGCCCAGCTGTGAAGGCGATACGCACCCGGGGCGGCCTCTCCGTCCGCCTCGACGTCCGCACGGCCGTGGTCATCGCGCTCCTCGTGGTCGCCGCGCTCGTGTCCGGCGTCGTCCTGATCGGCACGGGCGACTTCTACATCCCGGCCGCGGACGTCGTCCGCACCCTGTTCGGCAACGGCGACGCGGGGCAGGAGTTCATCATCAACGACCTGCGGCTGCCGCGGGTCCTCGTCGGCCTCCTGGTGGGCGCGGCCCTCGGGCTCGGCGGTGCGCTGTTCCAGTCCATCGCCCGCAATCCGCTGGGCAGCCCGGACGTGCTCGGCCTCGGGCAGGGCTCGACCGCCGGGGCGCTCACCATGATCGTCCTGTTCCAGGGCAGTGCGGTGCAGGTCGCGGCCGGCGCCCTCGTCGGCGGTCTCGTCACCGGCCTCGCGATCTATCTGCTCGCCTGGAAGCGCGGCGTGCACGGGTACCGCCTCGTCCTCGTGGGCATCGGCGTCTCCGCGTTCATCACCGCCATCAACGGCTACCTGCTCACCAAGGCGGACTTCGTCGACGCCGCCCGTTCCGTGGTCTGGATGACCGGCTCCCTCAACGGCCGCGACTGGGACCAGGTCTGGCCGCTGCTCGTCCTCTGCGCCGTCCTCGTACCGCTCGTGCTCGTGTACGGGCGTCCGCTACGGATGCTGGAGATGGGCGAGGACGTCGCGAACTCGCTGGGCGTACGCGTCGAACGCACCCGGTTCGTGCTCCTCGGCGCCTCCGTGCTGCTCACCGCGGCCGCCACCGCCGCGGCGGGCCCCGTCAGCTTCGTCGCGCTCACCGCACCCCAGCTGGCGCGCCGCCTCACGCGCGCGCCGGGCCCCAACCTGATGCCCGCCATGTTCATGGGCGCCACGCTCCTGATCGTCGCGGACTGGGCCTCGCAGCGGGCCTTCGGCGCCGACCAGCTGCCCGTCGGCGTCGTCACCGGCGTGCTCGGCGGCGTCTACCTGCTGTGGCTGCTCGTCAGCCAGCGCAAGGCGGGACGGATATGAAGCCCCGCCGCGAACCCGTACCACCCACGACGTACCACCCCACGACCAGGAGCGTGCTGCTGTGAACCGGCTCATCGCCGACGACGTCACCCTCGGCTATGACCAGCGCGTCATCGCGGAGAAGCTGTCCGTCGAGATACCCGACAACTCCTTCACCGTGATCGTGGGCCCCAACGCCTGCGGCAAGTCCACGCTGCTGCGCGCCCTGTCCCGCATGCTCAAGCCGTCCACGGGACGCGTCCTGCTCGACGGGAACGTCATCCAGTCGATGCCCGCCAAGAAGGTCGCGAGGACGCTCGGGCTGCTCCCGCAGTCATCCGTCGCGCCCGACGGCATCACCGTCGGCGACCTCGTCGCCCGCGGCCGCTACCCCCACCAGGGGCTGCTGCGGCAGTGGTCCGAGGACGACGAGCGCATCGTCAACGAATCCATGGCCTCGACGGGCGTGGGCGAGCTCGCCGAGCGGTACGTCGACGAGCTCTCCGGCGGCCAGCGCCAGCGCGTGTGGATCGCCATGGCGCTCGCCCAGCAGACGCCGCTGCTGCTCCTCGACGAGCCCACGACGTTCCTCGACATCCAGCACCAGCTCGACGTCCTCGACCTCTGCGCCGAGCTCCACGAGGAGCAGGGCCGCACGCTCGTCGCCGTCCTGCACGACCTCAACCACGCCGCCCGCTACGCCACGCACCTCATCGCGCTGCGCGACGGCGCGGTCCTCGCCGAGGGCGCGCCGTCCGAGATCGTCACGGCGGAGCTGGTGAAGGAGGCGTTCGGGATCGACTGCCAGATCATCGACGATCCAGAGACGGGGACGCCGCTGGTGGTGCCGGCGGCGCGGGCAGGCCGGCGGACAGCCGTTGCGGCGGGGACGTCGTCGGCTAAAGCAGCGACCTGAGGCGCAGCAGGTCCCGGAAGCCCGCCTCCAGCTTCACCCGGCCCGACGCCCACGCCTTCGCGAAGTTGAGCTCGCCGTCCACCATCGCGAGCAGGTCGTCGCCGGTCATCGCGAGACGGATCTCCGCCTTCTCGCGCGGCGGCCCCGGGTGGCTGTCCAGCACCGTGATCCGGCCGTTCTCGAGACGCCCGGTGAATGTGACGTCGAGATCGGTGATCCGGCAGCTCAGCGAGCGGTTCAGAGCAGCGGCACTGCGCACGTCGCCGTCGGCCGACGCGAGGGTGTCCGAGAGTTTGTCGAGTGCTGTACGGCACTCCGCCATGGTCGCCATCGTGATCGACCGTACCCCAGGCCTTCGCGGTAGCGTCGTGCCATGAGCGACTCTTTCGCGGGCCCCGGACAGGGGGAGGCGGTGGAGCCGGAGCACCAGGCTCCGGACGATCCTTCGTACGACCCCGCCGCCCCCGCGCCCCTCGGCGTCGAGCGCACGCCCACCGGCAACGCCGAGGTGGACGCGTGTCTGGCCCGGCTCGGCGACGCGGACCACCTCGCCACGGACGGCCACATCGAGGTGTACGAGGATGTACACCGGGGCCTGCGCGAGGCGCTGACCGCGCTCGACGCGCGCCCCGGCCCGCCGGCGCCCACCGGGGCACCGACAACTCGATCTTCGTACGACAGGAGCTGAACCGAACGTGGCAGGAGTGGCACGACGCCGCCTCGACGCCGAGCTCGTCCGCAGGAAGCTCGCGCGCTCGCGCGAGCACGCGAGCCAGCTGATCGCCGCAGGCCGGGTCGCGGTCGGCAAGACCGTCGCGACCAAGGCGGCGACGCAGGTCGAGACGGCCGCCGCGATCGTGGTGACCCAGGACGACAGCGACCCCGACTACGTCTCGCGCGGCGGGCACAAGCTCGCGGGCGCCCTCGCCGCCTTCGGGCCGCGCGGTCTGACCGTCGAGGGGCGCCGCGCGCTGGACGCGGGCGCGTCCACCGGCGGCTTCACCGACGTGCTGCTGCGCGCGGGCGTCGCGCACGTCGTCGCCGTCGACGTCGGTTACGGGCAGCTCGCCTGGTCGCTGCAGAGCGACGACCGGGTCACCGTGAAGGACCGTACGAACGTACGCGAGTTGACGCTCGAAGCGGTCGACGGGATTCCTGTCGACGTGGTCGTCGGGGACCTCTCCTTCATCCCGCTCGGCCTGGTGCTGCCCGCCCTGGTGCGGTGCGCGGCGCCCGACGCGGACCTCGTCCTCATGGTCAAGCCGCAGTTCGAGGTCGGCAAGGAACGGCTCGGCAGCGGCGGTGTCGTGCGCAGCGCCGAACTGCGGGCGGACGCCGTGCGGGGCGTGGCACGGCAGGCGTGGGGGCTCGGCCTCGGGGTGCGCGGGGTGACCGCGAGCCCGCTGCCCGGGCCCTCCGGCAACGTCGAGTACTTTCTGTGGCTGCGCGCCGGTGCCGATGAGCTGGACCCGGCGGATGTTGACCGTGCCGTGGCGGAGGGGCCCCGTTGACCGAGACCCGAGTGACCCAGACCCGAGCTCGTACCGTCTTCCTGCTCGCGCACACCGGGCGGCCCGCGGCCATCCGCAGTGCCGAGCTCGTCGTCCAGGGGCTGCTGCGCAGCGGTCTCGGTGTACGGGTCCTGGAGGCGGAGGCGGTGGACCTGCCGCTGCCCGCCGAGGTCGAGACCGTCGAGGAGGCCACGGCCGAGTGCATCGACGACTGCGAGCTCATCGTCGTCCTCGGCGGTGACGGGACGCTGCTGCGGGGCGCCGAGTTCGCGCGGGCGTCCGGGGTGCCGATGCTCGGGGTGAACCTCGGGCGGGTCGGCTTCCTCGCGGAGGCCGAGCGGGACGACCTCGACAAGGTCGTCGACCGGGTGGTCACCCGGGCGTACGAGGTCGAGGAGCGGATGACGATCGACGTCGTCGTGCACCGCAACGGTGACGTCGTGCACCGCGACTGGGCGCTGAACGAGGCGGCGGTGCAGAAGGTGTCGCCCGAGCGGATGCTCGAAGTCGTCCTGGAGATCGACGGGCGGCCCGTCACGGGGTTCGGCTGCGACGGCATCGTCTGCGCGACGCCCACGGGCTCCACGGCGTACGCGTTCTCGGCGGGCGGGCCCGTGGTGTGGCCGGAGGTGGAGGCGCTGCTCATGGTGCCGATCAGTGCGCACGCGCTCTTCGCGAAGCCGCTGGTGACGTCGCCGGACTCGGTGCTGGCCGTCGAGGTCCAGCCGCATACTCCGCACGGGGTGCTGTGGTGCGACGGGCGGCGGACGCTCGAGCTGCCCTCGGGGGCGCGGGTCGAGGTGCGGCGGGGTGAGGTGCCGGTGCGGTTGGCTCGGCTGCACCATGCGTCGTTCACGGACCGCCTTGTCGCCAAGTTCGCGTTGCCGGTTTCCGGGTGGCGGGGGGCTCCGCAGTAACGCGGGTTCTCGCCGGGGGCGGTTGTGGGTGCGGGTCGGTGGGGGCTTGTCGCGCAGTTCCCCGCGCCCCTTGGCTACCCTTCGCCCCGGCGTTTTTACGTGGTGCTCAGTACGGAGACTGCTCGCCTCCGCATCGCCGCGCGGACGGGGATGCCCGTTGCCAGGAGGGTGAGGAGCAGGGTGCCCGTTGCCACTGCTGCCGGTACCGGCCACGGCAGGTGCGGGAGTGCTGAGCCGAACGCCGTGCTGAGGATCGGGGCCAGCGTGCCGAGGGCGATCGCCGTGCCCAGGACCAGGGCCGTTCCCGCCACGACCGCCGCCTCCCATGCCGCCATCGCGCCGACCTGTGCGCGTCGGCTGCCCACGACCCGCAGCAGCGCCACGTCGCGGCGGCGTTCGAAGGAGATCATGGCGAGGGTGTTCGCCGCGGCGATGGCGGCGAAGCCCGCGTACAGGCCCGTGCCCACGTAGTCGAGCCAGACCTCGCCCCGCTCGCCCGCCGAACCCGTGTAGTGCTGGGCCGTCGTGTGCATGCCGATCTTCGTGAGGCCGAAGCCTACGACCAGGAGGAGCGGGACCACCGCGGCGGAGAAGCGGCGGGGCTGCGAACGGACGTTGAGCATCGCCAGGCGCGCGCTCGGGCCGAAGCGGCCGATCACCGCCGAGACCAGCCAGGCCGCGGGGCCGATGATGCGCGGACCGAGCAGCCCCGCTCCCGCGCAGAAGAGGATGAGGACCAGGAACGCGCCTTCGCCCGCCTCCTGTGCGGGCTGGGAGGAGAGGAGTACCGCGACGGCGCAGGCTCCTGCCACCGCCAGGATGCCGAGCGGGGCCCGGAGCAGGCCCAGGCCTCTGCGACCCGTCGCCGCCTCGCTCAGGGCGTGGGCCGGGCGGAGCAGGGAGAACCGGAGCGCGGAGAGGAGCGCGGCGAGTGTCGTCGTCACCACGGACACCCCGACGCATACCGGCAGGGCGAGCCAGCTGAAACGGAAGTCGGCCTCGGCGGGCAGCAGCCCGTGGCCGACCATCCCGGCGTGCCACCAGCGGGCGCCGAAGCCGCCGAGCACGAAGCCGAGGAGTGCGGCGGGGATCGACGCCGCCAAGGCCTGTGCGGCCACCGCGCGGCGGATCTGGCGTGGCCTGGCACCGATGGAGCGCACCATCGCGAGTTCGCGGTGCTGCTGCGCGACGGCCGTGCCCATGGTCGACACGACCACGAATATCGACATGTAGACGGAACCGATCAGCAGGACGACCGCGATGTCGCCGACGCCGTTCTCCTCGATCTGTCGGCGGGCCGCCGGGGACAGTCCCGCGCGGTCCGTGCTCGTCGTGCCGAGCATCATCGTCGACGCACTCACCACGGTCGCCGCGAAGAGCGCGGCCACCGCCGTTCCCACAAAAGCCGGTAGGTGCGCGCGCAGGGCCGCTCGGGCCAGTCCAGTTGCCATGTGGATCATGGTCTCGCCGGGTGTGGGGACGTAACCATGTGGAGAACCGGTGGATCTTGCGGGGGGTAGCCCCACCCTCCGGCGCGCCGCGCGGGTCGCCCGGTCCGCAGGCCCACTCCGGCGGGTGACAGGCGGGTTCGGTGCGCCGCTTCGACCTGCGTCTTCACAGGAGGGGCCCAGGGCCCGTCGCACACCGGCCCTCTGACCTCGTAAGGTCTTGTCCGTGTTGGAGGAGATGCGGATACGGTCGCTCGGAGTCATCGACGACGCGGTCGTCGAGCTTTCACCGGGCTTCACCGCCGTGACGGGTGAGACCGGTGCGGGCAAGACGATGGTGGTCACCAGCCTTGGCCTGCTGCTCGGCGGGCGCGCCGACCCCGCCCTGGTGCGGATCGGCGCGAAGTCGGCGGTGGTGGAGGGGCGCATCGCCGTGCCCGCCGGCACCTCGGCCGTCGTGCGCGCGGAGGAGGCCGGGGCCGAACTCGACGACGGCGCGCTGCTCATCAGCCGTACGGTCTCGGCGGAAGGCCGCTCACGGGCGCACCTCGGCGGGCGCTCCGTGCCCGTCGGCCTGCTGTCCGAGCTCGCGGACGACCTCGTCGCCGTGCACGGCCAGACCGACCAGCAGGGCCTGCTGAGACCGGCCCGTCAGCGCGCCGCCCTCGACCGCTACGCGGGCGACGCCGTCACCGTGCCGCTCACCAAGTACACGGCCGCGTACCGCAGGCTGCGGGCCGTCACCACCGAGGTCGAGGAGATCACCACCCGCGCGCGGGAGCGTGCCCAGGAAGCGGATCTGCTGCGCTTCGGCCTGGAGGAGATCGGGGGCGTCGAACCGCGTGCGGGGGAGGACACCGAACTCGCCGCCGAGGCCGAGCGGCTCGGTCACGCGGAGGCGCTCGCCTCCGCCGCCACCTCCGCGCACGCCGCGCTCGCGGGCAACCCCGAGGACCCGGAGGTCGTGGACGCCTCGACGCTGGTCGCGGGTGCGTCCCGGGCCCTCGATGCCGTACGTTCCCACGACCCCGCCCTGTCCGCCCTCGCCGACCGCCTCGGCGAGATCGGGATCCTCCTCGGCGACGTGGCGGGCGAGCTCGCCGGGTACGCCGACGACCTGGACGCCGACCCGCTGCGGCTCGCCGCGGTCGAGGAGCGCAGGGCCGCGCTGACGCAGCTCACGCGGAAGTACGGCGAGGACATCGACGCCGTCCTCGCGTGGGCGGAGGAGGGCGCGGCGCGCCTCACCGAGCTGGAGGGCGACGACGACCGGCTCGGGGAGCTGACCGCAGAGCGGGACGCGCTGCGCGCCGAACTCGCCGGGCTCGCCCAGGCGCTGACCGATGCCCGTCAGGAGGCGGCCACGCGGTTCGCCGCGGCCGTCACCGAGGAGCTCGCCTCGCTGGCGATGCCCCACGCGCGCGTGTCGATCGCCATCAGCAGCACGGAGGTCCCGGAGGGCGCCGACGGCGTGGAGCTCGGCGGCCGCTTCGTCGCCTACGGCCCCGCGGGCGTCGACGAGGTGGAGCTGCTGCTCGCCCCGCACCCGGGCGCCCCGCCCCGGCCCATCGCCAAGGGCGCGTCGGGCGGTGAGCTGTCGCGCGTGATGCTCGCCGTCGAGGTGGTCTTCGCGGGCACGGACCCCGTACCGACGTACCTCTTCGACGAGGTCGACGCGGGCGTCGGCGGCAAGGCGGCGGTCGAGATCGGCCGACGCCTGGCACGCCTCGCCAAGTCGGCGCAGGTCGTGGTCGTCACCCACCTCCCGCAGGTCGCGGCGTTCGCCGACCGCCAGCTGCTCGTGGAGAAGACCAACGACGGCATGGTGACGCGCTCCGGAGTGCAGGTCCTGGAGGGCGAGGACCGGGTGCGCGAACTGTCGCGCATGCTGGCGGGGCAGGAGGACTCGGAGACGGCACGCGCCCACGCGGAGGAGTTGCTGGCGACTGCCCGCGGCGATGGGTGACCCGGTGACGGGTGGGGCGTTCGCGGTCGCCTCGTAGGGTGACCGCATGATCGAACGCAAGCTCGGGTCGCGGCCGGGTGCCGCGGCCGTCGCCGCTGCCGCCACCCGGGCCGGGACCGCCGCGCTGCGGTTCCTCGCGCCCGGTGGGGCCGAGCGGTGGACACGGAAGAACTACGCGGGCAGGAGCGTCGACCTGTACCCAGGTCCCGCCGTCGCCCTCGGTGCGGCCGCCGGTGTCGCCGCGCTGCCCGCGAGGCCCCGCGCCGCCGCCGCACTGGCCGTCCTCGGCGCCGGTGCCTGCGGGGGCTACGACGACGTGGCGGGTGCCGGCGACCCGCGCCGCGGTTTCCGCGCGCACCTCGGGGCGCTGCGGAACGGCGAGATCACCAGCGGCGCCGTGAAGCTGTTCGGCATCTCCGCCGCGGGGCTCGCCGCCGGGGCCCTCCTGAAGGAACGGCCCGTGGACAAGGCGCTCGCGGGCGTGGTCGTCGCGGGCACCGCCCACCTCGTGAACCTCGTGGACGTACGACCGGGGCAGGCCGGCGCGGCCGTGCTCGCCCTGGGCGCGCCGGGGCTGCTGCGCAAGGGGCCGGCCGCGGCGGTCGCCGCCGCGGCCATGGGGGCCGCGGCGGCGGTCCTGCCCGACGACCTCGGCGAGCGCACGATGCTCGGCGACGCGGGCGCGCACGCCCTGGGTGCCGCCCTGGGCACGGCCATCGCGGCGGGCAACGGTCGCGCGGGTCTCGCCGCGCACGCGGCGGCGCTGGTGGCTGTGGCGGCATACGCCGACGGAGCGGACAAAAGGGTTGGATCATGATCGTCGCGGCGGGTTAGGGTCCGACGGTTCGGGGGCGGGGGGAGACGGGGGATGTACGGGGTCGAGATCGCGTGCGTGCGGTGCGATGCCGTCCTCACCCGGCCCATCGAGCGGGTCGCGCTTCCCGTGCGGGCCCATCAGACGTGCTGGCACGATCTGCTTCCCCCGCTCATGGAATCCGGCACGTACGCGGTCGACCCGGAGCCGTTCGGGCCGCCCTGGCGGTCCTGGAGCGAGATCGGGGCCCGGGCGGCGGCGGAGCGCGGCGTGTTCGCGCCCGTGCACCGGCTCTCCCTCGCCGCGCCGGGCGCGGTCGTCGTCGCGCCGGGGGACACCCGCGGCACCGTCCTGATCCCCGAGCGGTGCGACGGCTACTGCATGGGGCTCGACGGGCGGGACGGCCCGAACCTGGCCTGCGCGCGGTGCGGGAGCGCGGTGGCGACCCGCATCGACGACTGCTCTCTCTGGCAGACGGTGTGGTTCGTTCCGGACGCCGTCCGCCTCGTCCCCGGAAGCGACGCCGATGTGTGCTCCGCGGCCGCGGAACCCGGCGCCGACTGGGGTGCCCTCGCGCGGGAGTACCGGGCGGCCCCGCCGGTCGAGCCGTGCGGGGGGTGGGACGGACGGTGGGCGGCGGCGGTCGGCGCGGCGCTGGCCCGGCTGCTCGCGGTGTCGGAGGGCGAGCCGGTGAGCCTGCCCGACGGGATCCTCACGGACACGTTCGGCCGCGCGCTCGACGCGCTGCTCCCGTCGGGGCCCGCGGCGCGGCGGCTCGTTCCGGCCGGGCCCGGTCTGCCGGCGGCCGTGGGGGAGAGTGACATCGCCCTGGTACCCAGGCATCCGCGGACCGGTGAGGTGTGGCAGCCGTCGGACCCCGCCGCCGCGGTCGTGCCGCTCGAAGCCGACGTGTGGCTCCATGTGGCCTTTCCCCGCCAGCAGTTGCCGGTCCCGGCGACGGGCGGACTGCCCGACGGGGTCTACCGCGACGATCCGCTGCCGCTGCGCCCGATGCGGCTGTTCGCGCCCGACCGGCAGGTCTTCCTCCGTACGCTGGCCCGGCTGCCCGCCGTCCGCGAACCCTGGCTGCGCGCGGTGTACGACCTCGTGCAGGACGCCCCGTTCGGGCAGCCGTTCTAAGGGCAACCCCGCGCGGCGCCCGCAACCTCCCTTATCTTTCCCCCGTGTGGGTGATTGCGTCCGCGGAGTTGCCCTGCCAATTGCGGAAGTGACCTTTCGGCAGTGCCGGAACGCCCGTGCCTCCTGGCATCCTTGGCGCAGCATCTGCCCGAGTACCCGTCCGAGCACCCACCGACGCAGACCCAGGAGCCCCCGCCACGTGAGCCACGTGAGCAGCCACTCGCCGCACGGACAGACGCCGCTGCACACCGTTCAGGTCCTCGGAGGTGGCAGCGCGGGCAGCAGCGCGCACGTCAGATCACTGGCCGCGGGCCTCAGCGCCCGGGGGCTCCGGGTCACCGTCTGCGCCCCCGACGAGGCCGCCCGCACCTACGACTTCACCGGCGCGGGCGCCCGCCACATCCCCGTGCCCCGCAGCGGCGACCCCGCCTCCGTCGCCGCCCTCCGCGCCGCCTGCGCCGACGCCGACCTCGTGCACGCGCACGGACTGCACGCCGCCCTCCGTGCCGCCCTCGCGCTCACCGGGCGCCGTGTCCCCCTCGTCGTCACCTGGCACACCCGGGCGCAGGCGGAAGGCGCCCGCGCCCGCCTGCTGCGCCTCTTGGAGCGGCGCGTCGCAAGGGCCGCGGCCGTCGTCCTCGGCACCTCGTCCGACCTGGTCGACCGGGCCCGCAGCAGAGGCGCCCGCGACGCCCGCCTCGCCGCCGTCGCCCTGCCCCCGCCGCGCCGCCCGGAGCCCGCGGAGGAACCCGACGGCCTCCTCCACAAGGCGCGCGCCGAAGTCGGCGCTGTGGACCGGCCGTTGATCCTCGCCGTGGGCGCCCTGGAACGGAACGGCGGCTACGACCTCCTGCTGGACGCCACGCGCGCGTGGCGCCACCTGGACCCGCTGCCGCTGCTCGTCGTCGCGGGGGAGGGGCCCGAACGGGCCGCCCTGCAGCGCCGCATCGAGGAGGAACTGCTGCCGGTCCGGCTCGTCGGGCGGCGCGACGACGTCCCCGAACTCCTCGCCGCGGCCGACCTCGCCGTGCTGCCCAGCAGGTGGGAGTCCCGCTCCGTGCTCGCGCAGGAAGCGCTCCACGCGCGCGTGCCGCTCGTGGCGACCGCGGTGGGAGGCATCCCCGAACTCGTCGGCGACGCGGCCGAACTCGTCGCGTACGGCGACACGGAGGCCCTCGCCTGTGCCGTCGTACGCCTCCTCGCCGACCCCGTCCGCCGGGCGGAACTCAGGGACAGGGGAGCGGCCCAGGTCGCCACGTGGCCGACCGAGGACGAAACGGTCACGCAAGTCCTGAGCATCTACGACGAGTTGACCCAGCCGCTCCCTTACACCTGAGGCGGCCCTAGGCCACGTGCCTGCGCGCCCGCAGCGCCAGACTCAGCGCGAGCACCGTCTGCGGGTCGTCGAGATCCGTGCCCAGCAACTCACTGATCCGCGCGAGCCGGTTGTACAGGGTCTGCCGGTTCAGATGCAGTTCGCGCGCGGTCTCCGCCTTGCGTCCCGCATGCGCCAGATACGTCTGCAGCGTCGGCAGCAGCGGCGGCTTGGAGCGCTGGTCGTGGGCGCGCAGCGGACCGATCGCGCGGTCCACGAACGCCGCGAGGACCCCGTCCTCGTCGTGCCGGTGCAGCCGCCACAGCAGCAGGTCGATGTCGAGCCGCCGCGCGTCGTACCAGGGCCGGTCGGAGAGTCCCTGCGCCGCCGTCGCCGTCTCCGCCGCGTGCCGCAGCCCCGCCGACGCCGCCGCCCAGCCGCCCGCGACCCCGACCACCACGACCGGCGGCTGCGCCCCGGGACGCTGCATCCCGGCCCGCTCGACCCCGGCCCGCAGCGCGGCGGCGACCCGGTCGGCCACCGCGGTCCGCTCGGACTCCGAGCGCAGACCGAGCAGGAGCGGGACCCGCCCCTCCACGGGACGTACGCCCAGCAGCGCGGGCACCCCCACCGACGCCAGCTCCTCCGCGACCGCCCGTGCCAGGACCGCCCACCCGCCACCGGTCGGCAGGCCGTCCGCGAGCCGCATCACCACCGGGAGCAGCGGGAGGTCGGCCGAGCCGGGGCGGAAGCCGAGGACACGGGCCTGCGCGGGGGCGTCGTCGGCCGCGATGCGGCCCTCCGCGAGGTCGGTGAGGAAGTCGCCGCGACCGCGCGCGGCGAGCTCCTCCTCCTGCCGGGCCTGCATCAGGACCACCGCGAGGCTGCTCGCCGCCCGCTCCGCGGCGATGCGGTGCACCGGCAGCGGCGCCGACTCCACGGCGAGCAGGACGAGCCGGGCCCGCACCGAACCCGTGCCGGGGCCCCCGCCCGGCACGTCGACGATGACCGCGCTCGCGGGCGGGCCCTCCCGGTCGACGGCGCGCCCGCGCAGCCCCTCCCACACCTGGAGCGGGTCCGCGCACTCGGTGCCCGCCCCGGCCGCGTACAGGAGCTGGCCGTCCGCCGTCTCCAGGAACACCGGGTTGCCGCTGAACTCCGCGAGGATCGCGAGGACCTGCGGCGTACCGCCTCCGCCGAGCAGCGCCTCCGTGCAGCGCCGGTGCACCTCCTCGGCCTGCTGGAGGAGCGCGTAGTGGCCGTTGACGATCTCGGTGTGCACTTCCTCGGTGACCGTCACGAACGGCACCTCACGGTGCAGCTGCACCAGCGGAAGCCCTGCGGAACGCGCCGTCTCGACGATCGCCGCGGGCAGCCGCGTGAAGCGCGGGCCCAGCTCGACGACGAGCGCCGCGATGCCCCGCTCGGCGAGCTTGCGCACGAAGGCGCGCTGCTCGGCGGGGCGGGCGCCGAGCCCGAGGCCCGTGGTGAGCAGCAGCTCGCCGCCCTTGAGGAGCGAGGCGATGTTGGGCACCTCGCCCGCGTGCACCCACCGCACGGTCCGCTGGAGCCGTTCCGCGCCCGCGACGACCTCCGGGAGCCCGCCGCGCAGCCCCGGAAGTTCCAGCGCGCGCTGCACGGTGATGCCGCCCTGAGTGCCCTGACTGTCCATGGCGCGGACGCTACCGGGGCACACCTCCGGCGAACATCTCCGGACGATCACAGGGCCGACGACAGCCGACGGCGGCCGGGCAACTCGTCGGTTCCGGACGGCAATTGCGGACACCCCCGCCCCCTGTGACGTACGCCACAAGGAGCGGGGGTGTCGGTGCCGGATGCCGAGGGCGCTAGCCCCCGTACGCCCCCGAGGCCGTCAGCCGCAGCGCCGTGTCGATCAGCGGCACGTGACTGAAGGCCTGCGGGAAGTTGCCGACCTGCCGCTGGAGGCGCGGGTCCCACTCCTCGGCGAGCAGGCCCAGGTCGTTGCGGAGGGCGAGGAGCTTCTCGAAGAGCTTGCGGGCCTCGTCGACCCGGCCGATCATCGCGAGGTCGTCGGCCATCCAGAACGAGCAGGCGAGGAACGCGCCCTCGTCGCCCTCCAGGCCGTCCAGGTTCTCCGCGTCGTCGGAGGTCGGGTAGCGCAGGATGAAGCCGTCCGGGGTGGACAGCTCCCGCTGGATCGCCTCGATCGTGCCGATGACGCGCTTGTCGTCCGGCGGCAGGAAGCCCATCTGAGGAATCAGCAGCAGCGAGGCGTCCAGCTCCTTCGAGCCGTACGACTGCGTGAAGGTGTTCCGCTCCTTGTCGTAGCCCCGCTCGCACACGTCCCGGTGGATGTCGTCGCGCAGCTTGTGCCACTTCTCCAGCGGGCCGTCCGCGTCACCGGACTCGATGAGCTTGATGGTGCGGTCCACCGCGACCCACGCCATCACCTTCGAGTGAACGAAGTGGCGGCGCGGTCCGCGCACCTCCCAGATGCCCTCGTCCGGCTCGTCCCAGTGGTCCTCGAGATACCGGATCAGCTTGAGCTGGAGGAGTGACGCGTAGTCGTTGCGGGCCAGGCCCGTCATGTGGGCCAGGTGCAGCGCCTCGGTCACCTCGCCGTACACGTCGAGCTGCAGCTGGCCCGCCGCGCCGTTGCCCGCCCGGACAGGCTGCGAGTTCTCGTACCCCGGCAGCCAGTCCAGCTCCGTCTCGCCGAGCTCGCGCTCGCCCGCGATGCCGTACATGATCTGCAGGTTCTCCGGGTCGCCCGCGACGGCCCGCAGCAGCCACTCGCGCCATGCGCGGGCCTCCTCGCGGTAGCCGGTGCGCAGCAGTGAGGAGAGCGTGATCGCCGCGTCGCGCAGCCACGTGAAGCGGTAGTCCCAGTTGCGGGAGCCGCCGACGTCCTCGGGCAGCGAGGTGGTGGGCGCCGCGACGATGCCGCCGGTCGGCGCGTACGTGAGCGCCTTGAGCGTGATCAGCGAGCGGATCACGGCCTCGCGGTAGGGGCCGTGGTACGTGCAGTGGTCGACCCACTCCCGCCAGAACTCCTCCGTGGCGGTGAGCGCGTTCTCGGGCTCGGGCAGCGCGGGCTGGTCCTTGTGGGAGGGCTGCCACGAGATCGTGAAGGCGATCCGCTCACCGGGCGAGACGGTGAAGTCGGAGTAGGTCGTCAGGTCCTTGCCGTAGGTGTCGGCCTCGGTGTCGTGCCAGACGGAGTCGGGGCCCGCGACGGCCACGGTGCGTCCGTCGACCTTGTGGACCCAGGGCACCACTCGGCCGTAGCTGAAACGCATCCGCAGAGCCGAGCGCATCGGCACCCGGCCGCTGACTCCCTCGACGATCCGCACCAGCTGCGGCGCGTCGGTGTCGCGCGGAGGCATGAAATCGATCACGCGGACGGTTCCGCGCGTCGTGTCCCACTCGGATTCGAGCACCAGGGAGTCGCCGCGGTAGCCGCGGCGCGCGGCAGTGGGTGGCTGCGCGTCCGGTTCGTGTGCGGGCCCAAGGCGCCAGAAGCCGTGCTCCTCGGTGCCCAGCAGGCCGGCAAAAATGGCGTGGGAATCGAAGCGGGGCAGGCACAGCCAGTCGACTGTGCCGTCCCGGCAGACCAGGGCTGCGGTCTGCATGTCTCCGATGAGTGCGTAGTCCTCGATGCGCCCGGCCACGTCTATCTCCAGTCGAACGGCCACGTTCGCCCCGCGGGGCGCTTACAGATCAGCGGTCAAGTGATCGTCGACGAGCGCTTGTTCCGGGGTCAAGGCGGGATGGTGCCGTGTGCCGGATGGGCTCGGCAGCGATTGTCCGAGCAGGATACGACGCACCCTAGTGATCTGCGCGCCCCTCCCGGCAACGAGGCTCCGCCGAACGGGTGAGCGGCAGGTGAGAGGCGGTGCGACGGGGAAAAGTGGGGACGTGCGGGTCTCGTGACCACGGTGTGTGTGCCTGATGGCGGAGCGTGGCCGGGCGCGGGCTCCGCCGGGCGCTGATACCCTGGTAGCCCGTGAGCCGGTGGTCATAGAACCCCCGAACCGCAGCGACGGCACCTCCCCTAATCCCTGGTGGAGCGCCGGTACGCACCCTCCAGACCGCGACCACGGGAGCCCCCTCTTGGCCATGCAGCCCAAATCCAAGACGACCAAGCACATCTTCGTCACCGGGGGTGTCGCCTCTTCCCTCGGCAAGGGTCTGACTGCCTCCAGCCTGGGTGCGCTCCTCAAGGCTCGTGGCCTGCGCGTCACGATGCAGAAGCTCGACCCGTACCTGAACGTCGACCCGGGCACGATGAACCCCTTCCAGCACGGTGAGGTGTTCGTCACCAACGACGGCGCCGAGACCGACCTGGACATCGGCCACTACGAGCGCTTCCTCGACGTCGACCTCGACGGCTCGGCCAACGTCACCACCGGCCAGGTCTACTCCCAGGTGATCGCCAAGGAGCGGCGCGGCGAGTACCTCGGCGACACCGTCCAGGTCATCCCGCACATCACCAACGAGATCAAGCACCGCATCCGCCGCATGGCGACCGACGACGTCGACGTCGTCATCACCGAGGTCGGCGGCACGGTCGGCGACATCGAGTCGCTGCCGTTCCTGGAGACCGTCCGCCAGGTCCGCCACGAGGTCGGCCGCGACAACGTCTTCGTCGTGCACATCTCGCTGCTGCCCTACATCGGCCCCTCCGGCGAGCTGAAGACCAAGCCGACCCAGCACTCCGTCGCCGCGCTGCGCAACATCGGCATCCAGCCGGACGCCATCGTCCTGCGCGCCGACCGCGAGGTGCCGACCGCCATCAAGCGCAAGATCTCGCTGATGTGCGACGTCGACGAGGCCGCCGTGGTCGCCGCCATCGACGCCAAGTCGATCTACGACATCCCGAAGGTGCTGCACACCGAGGGCCTCGACGCCTACGTGGTGCGCAAGCTCGACCTGCCGTTCCGCGACGTCGACTGGACGCAGTGGGACGACCTGCTGGACCGCGTGCACAACCCGAAGCACGAGGTCACCGTCGCGCTCGTCGGCAAGTACATCGACCTGCCCGACGCCTACCTCTCGATCACCGAGGCCATGCGCGCCGGCGGCTTCGCCAACAAGGCCCGCGTCAAGGTCAAGTGGGTCACCTCGGACGACTGCAAGACCCCGGCCGGCGCCAAGAAGCAGCTCGCCGACTGCGACGCGATCCTGATCCCCGGCGGCTTCGGCGACCGCGGTGTCTCCGGCAAGGTCGGCGCGATCCAGTACGCCCGCGAGAACAAGGTGCCGCTGCTCGGCATCTGCCTCGGCCTGCAGTGCATCGTCATCGAGGCCGCCCGCAACCTCGCGGACATCCCCGACGCGAACTCCACGGAGTTCGACGCCGCCACCGGCCACCCGGTGATCTCCACCATGGCCGAGCAGCTCGACATCGTCGCGGGCGAGGGCGACATGGGCGGCACGATGCGCCTGGGCATGTACCCCGCCAAGCTCGCCGAGGGCTCCATCGTGCGCGAGGTGTACGAGGGCAAGGAGTACGTCGAGGAGCGTCACCGCCACCGCTACGAGGTGAACAACGCCTACCGCGCGGACCTGGAGAAGAAGGCCGGGATCCTGTTCTCCGGCACCTCCCCGGACGGCAAGCTCGTCGAGTACGTCGAGTACCCGCGCGAGGTCCACCCCTACCTGGTCGCCACGCAGGCCCACCCGGAGCTGCGGTCCCGTCCGACCCGCCCGCACCCGCTCTTCGCCGGCCTGGTGAAGGCCGCCGTCGAGCGCCGGCAGGGCGAGCAGAAGTCCGGCGGCAAGTCGGGCAAGTAACACCTGAGCGGTACGGTTGCCGGGGTGCGTGTCGTCGCGACACGCACCCCGGTTTCTTTATGCACGTGTGGGAGGACAGGGCGACATGACGATCAAGGACACCGCCGAGGAGTGGCAGGTCACGGCGAGCCAGACCCCGTTCGTCGGGAACAAGACCTCCGTCCGCACCGACGACGTGGTCATGCCCGACGGCTCGGTCGTCCGCCGCGACTACCAGGTCCATCCCGGCTCGGTGGCCGTCCTCGCCCTCGACGACACCGGCCGTGTCCTGGTCATCCGCCAGTACCGCCACCCGGTCCGCCACAAGCTCTGGGAGATCCCCGCGGGCCTCCTCGACATCCCCGGCGAGAACCCGCTGCACGCCGCCCAGCGCGAGCTCTACGAAGAGGCACACGTCAAGGCCGAGGACTGGCGCGTCCTCACCGACGTCTACACCACCCCCGGCGGCTGCGACGAAGCCGTGCGGATCTTCCTCGCCCGCGATCTGTCCGAGGCCGAGGGGGAGCGCTTCGAGGTCGAGGAGGAGGAGTCCGACATGGAGCTCGACCGGGTGCCCCTCGACGAGCTCGTGCGCGGTGTGCTCGCCGGCGAGCTGCACAACAACTGCCTCGTCGTCGGCGCGCTGTCGCTGGTCGCGGCCCAGCACGGCGACGGCCTCGACGCCCTGCGCCCGGCCGAGGCGCCCTGGCCCGCCCGGCCCTTCGACGCGTAATCCCCGCGGGCGCGCACACGGGTTCCGATATGACGATCCACTGATCCGATCGGGCGACTTGTGCGCGCCGTGCGGCCGGAACCGCCGCGGGGCCTGAACTAGGCTCTGAAAGCGTCCCGCCCGAAGGCCCGGCGGGTTCGTGCGCAGGCGGACGGGAGCGTGGCCCGTGACGGATCAGGCGGTCGACACGGACGGTGCGACGGCGGGCGGCGCCGTGCCGCCGCCCGCGAGTGCCCCGGAGCCGACGGGAACTCAGTTCGTCGGCAGACGACGGGAGTTGAAGGAACTCCGCGCGGACATCGACCGTGCGGGCCTCGACACCCTCTCGGGCCGCAAGGCGCCTCGCGCGCGCGTCCTGCTCGTCGCGGGCCGCCCCGGTTCGGGCCGCACCTCGCTCGCCGAGGAACTCGCCCGGCGGGTCGCGGACGCCTACCCCGACGGCGTGCTGCGCGCCCGCCTCACGGACCCCGACGGCAGCAGGGTGCCCACCGAACGCACGGCCCGCGAACTCCTGGACGCACTCGGCGTGCCCGCACCCCCCGGGGCGGCCGAGGACGACCTCACAGAGATCCTCAGGGACGCGCTCGCCGAACGCAGGGCGCTGCTCCTGCTCGACGACGCCACCGACGCCGAGCAGGTCGACCCGCTCCTTCCGGACACCCCGGACTGCCTGGTCGTCGCGGTCGCCGAGGGCCCGCTCACCGGCATCCCCGACGTGCGGCCCTGCACGCTCGGCGGCCTGGACAAGGCGGCCGCCGTCGAGCTCCTCGCGCGCGCCGCGGGGCCCGTCCGCATCACCGTGGACCCGCGCTCCGCGGAGTCCCTCGTCGAGGCGTGCGCGGCCCACCCGGCGGCGCTCGTCCTGGCCGGCGGCTGGCTCGGGGGCCGGCCCAAGGCGGCCGTGGCCGATCTGGCCAAGCAGGTGCACGACATGCCGGACGAGGGCTCGCCCCTCGCCCGTGTCTTCGCCCACACCTACGCCTCGCTGCCCGCGCCCGCCGCCCGGATACTGCGGTTCCTCTCCCTCGCCCCGGCCGGGCACGTCGACCCGCACACCGCTTCCGCGCTGGCGGGCTGCTCGGTCTCCGCGGCAAGGACCACCCTCGACGACTTCGTCGCCCTCGGGCTCGTGCGGGCCGTCGACTCCCCGCTGCCGCAGTACGAGGTGCCGGGCTGCCTGGTGCCGCTGCTGAAGGCCCGCACCGAGAGCCAGGACCGCCCCGCCGAGATCCAGCTGGCCCGCGCCCGCATGCTGGAGCGGACCGTGCGTCTGCTCCAGTCCTGCCGGGCCGTCACGGAACCGGACGCGTCCGCCGCCCGCAAGAAACTCGCCGGGATGCCGCGCGCCCTGCGCTTCCCCGGACCGCGGGCGGCCGCCGAGTGGCTGAGCATCCGGCAGCCCGCGCTGCTCGCCGCCGCGCGCCTCGCGGTGGCCGACGGGGAGCTCGACACCCTCGCGCGGCGCCTGATGGCCGCCCTGGTCAGGGCCCTGGTGGCGCACCGCGGCACGGAGGAGGCGGCCCCGGAGCTGTACGGCATCCACCGGCTGGTCCTCGACGTCGCCGAGCGGCGGAACCTGCCGCGCGAGCAGGCCGCGGCGCTGCTGAACCTGGCGGACCTGGACGCGCAGACGGGACGTACGCAGGACGCGCTCGCCCGCTATCGCGCGGCGCTGGACGCGGGACGCGCGGCCGGCGATCCGTACGCGACCGGGCGCGCGATGGAATCCGTAGGCGGCGCCCACCAGGAGCTCGGGGACTGGTCGCGGGCCTCCGACTGGTTCGGCAGGGCGCTGGCCCAGCGTCTGGCCCGGGGCGAGCGCGCGGACGCCGCCCGCCTGTACGGCCGGATCGGGGCGGTGCACACCTACGCGGGGCGCTACGGAGAGGCGCTGCGCAACTGGAGTTCGGCCGTCACCGGGTACCGCAAGTGCGCGGATGTGGCCGCGCAGGCGCGGGCGTTGAGCGAGATGGCCCGCGTGCAGGAGTACGCCGGGCGGCCCGAGGAGTCGCTGCGGACCTGCCAGGAGGCCGTCGAGCTGGCCCGGCACGCCAAGGACGTACGGCTGCAGGCGGCGCTGCAGCTCCGGCTCGCGGACACCCTGGAGCGGCTCGGCGACCCGGCGGCCGCCCGGCTGCACCGCGGTGCGGCCGAGCGCATGCTGGGAGAGGAGCTTCCGCAGGCCGCAAGGCTTGAATCGAACGGTGGAGCAGCCCCTTCCGCCTACGAAATCCGTAGTGCTTCGTCAGAAGATTGAAGTATTGAAAGGCTAGACAGCGAGAAATCCTTCATTAGACTGGCTCCGCCGCATACCTCTGCGGTGTCTCCCGCTGCGCCCCCACGCGCACCGGTATGCGTTGCATTGCCCGAGAAATCCCCTGAGCCAAGGACCGTGATCGACGATGAAGGTCGGCATCCCCCGCGAGGTCAAGAACAACGAGTTCCGGGTGGCCATCACCCCCGCCGGTGTGCACGAGCTGGTGCGCCACGGCCACGAGGTCGTCATCGAGCGGAACGCCGGCGTCGGCTCCTCGATCACGGACGCCGAGTACATCTCGGCGGGCGCCAAGATCCTGGACACCGCCGATGAGGTCTGGGCCACCGCGGACCTGCTCCTGAAGGTCAAGGAGCCCATCGCGGAGGAGTACCACCGCCTCCGCAAGGACCAGACCCTCTTCACCTACCTCCACCTGGCCGCGTCCAAGGAGTGCACGGACGCGCTCCTGGAGTCGGGCACCACCGCGATCGCGTACGAGACGGTCGAGACCGCCAACCGCGCTCTCCCGCTGCTCGCCCCGATGTCCGAGGTCGCGGGCCGTCTCGCCCCGCAGGTCGGCGCCTACCACCTGATGGCCGCCAACGGCGGCCGCGGCGTCCTGCCGGGCGGTGTCCCGGGCGTCGCCGCGGGCAAGGCCGTCGTCATCGGCGGCGGCGTCTCCGGCTGGAACGCCGCGCAGATCGCCATCGGCATGGGCTTCCACGTGACCCTGCTCGACAAGGACATCAACAAGCTCAAGGAAGCCGACAAGATCTTCGGCACGAAGATCCAGACCGTCGTCTCCAACGCCTTCGAGCTCGAGAAGGCCTGCCTCGAGGCCGACCTCGTCATCGGTGCCGTCCTCATCCCGGGCGCCAAGGCCCCGAAGCTGGTCACCAACGAGCTCGTCTCGCGCATGAAGCCCGGAAGTGTCCTTGTCGACATCGCGATCGACCAGGGCGGCTGCTTCGAGGACTCGCACGCGACCACGCACGCCGAGCCGACCTTCCCGGTCCACAACTCGGTCTTCTACTGCGTCGCCAACATGCCCGGCGCGGTGCCCAACACGTCGACGTACGCGCTGACCAACGCGACGATGCCGTACATCGTCGAGCTCGCGAACCGCGGCTGGGTCGAGGCGCTGCGCCGCGACCACGCCCTCGCGCTCGGTCTCAACACGCATGACGGCAAGGTCGTTTACAAGGAGGTCGCCGAGGCGCACGGTCTCGACCACGTCGAGCTGGAGACGCTCCTCGGCTGACCGAGGTGACCGACTCCGGTCGGTCTCCGACACTTTCGGCGCTGTCGTCAACGAAAGTCGTCAATCTCACGCCCGCGGCCGGACCTTGAGAGGGGTCCGGCCGTATGCGTATCAGTGCGGACACGCTCAACTGGCCGTGAACGTAACCCTTTAACCGTTTCGCCCACCCCCGAAACACGGCGATGGCGAGCCGCACGCCCTTGACACAAGGGTGTTCCATTGCCGACACATCGGGCCGGGTCCGGCGGATTGTGTTGCTGCGGAGCGGTGACACGCCATAGAGTCGCCAACCGTCGGCATGGTGCCACGCTGACCTATCGAGAAATTTCCTGGTCACCAAGGAGGTAAGACGACTTGTGAATGAGTCGACATTTGCTCCCGGGGGTGGTCAACCAGGAACGTCTGTGCGGGACCAGGGTTCCGAGGGGCTCGAAGCCGTCGGCTCGGTCGCTGTCCGCACCTTCGAAGCCCGGCAGGGCCCCCAGCCGACACAGTCAGCACCCCAAAGCATGGATGGCCATCACGTGAACGCCATGGCCGGCGACCGGAGTGGCGATAACACCCACACCCACCTCGCCGACTACGAGGAACTGCCCCAGGGGCACTTCTACGACCCCGACGCCGAGTACGAGCCCGATCCGGAGTACGCGGCCACGCTCGCGCCGGACGCCGCCCGTCAGCGCCGCGAGCGCATCGGCCCGACGGGACGCCCGCTGCCGTACTTCCCGATCCCGGGCCCGCTGACCGACCACGGTCCCGCGAAGATCATCGCGATGTGCAACCAGAAGGGCGGCGTCGGCAAGACGACGTCGACCATCAACCTGGGCGCGGCCCTCGCGGAGTACGGACGCCGGGTCCTGCTCGTCGACTTCGACCCGCAGGGCGCCCTCTCCGTGGGCCTCGGGGTCAACCCGATGGAGCTGGACCTGACGGTCTACAACCTCCTCATGGAGCGCGGCATGTCCGCGGACGAGGTGCTCCTGAAGACCGCGGTCCCCAACATGGACCTGCTGCCCAGCAACATCGACCTGTCGGCCGCCGAAGTCCAGCTGGTGAGCGAGGTCGCGCGCGAGTCCACCCTGCAGCGCGCCCTGAAGCCGCTCATGCAGGACTACGACTACATCGTGATCGACTGTCAGCCCTCGCTCGGCCTGCTCACCGTGAACGCCCTGACGGCGGCTCACAAGGTGATCGTGCCGCTCGAGTGCGAGTTCTTCGCGCTGCGCGGCGTGGCCCTCCTGACGGAGACCATCGAGAAGGTCCAGGAGCGGCTCAACCCCGACCTGGAGCTCGACGGCATCCTCGCGACCATGTACGACTCCCGCACGGTGCACAGCCGTGAGGTGCTCGCGCGCGTGGTCGAGGCCTTCGACGACCACGTCTACCACACGGTCATCGGCCGCACGGTCCGCTTCCCGGAGACCACGGTCGCCGGTGAGCCGATCACCACGTACGCCTCCAACTCGGTCGGCGCGGCCGCCTATCGCCAGCTCGCCAGGGAGGTGCTCGCCCGGTGTCACGCCGAGTGAGTCTGCCGGGGGCCGACGAACTGTTCCGCACGACCGGGGGAATGGCGCTGCAGTCGTCGTCGCCGCGACGTCAGGCGAACGGCGAGGCGAAGGTGCCCGCTCCGGCGGGCGAGAGCGACGAGGCGGCGGCCTCGGCCGAGGACGCGGCCCAGGGTGACGGTGAGCCCGCCGAACACGCGGCATCGGACGCGGAGTCGGGCACCGAGTCGCGCGCGAGGGCGGCAGGCGCCGAGGGCGACAAGAGCGCCGGACGGCGCCCGGCAACGGCGCAGGAAGGTTCTGCCGCGCAGGGCGGCAAGTCCGGCGGCTCCTCCACCGCGCAGGCGCGGCGGCGGGCACGGGCGGCGAACCGGCGGCCCAGCGGGCGCGAGCGGCACGACGAGAAGATCACCGTGTACGTCTCAGCCGAGGAACTGATGGACCTCGAACACGCGCGGCTCGTGCTGCGCGGCGAGCACGGGCTCGCGGTCGACCGCGGGCGGATCGTGCGGGAGGCGGTCGCCGTCGTCCTCGCCGATCTGGAGTCCCGCGGGGACGCGAGCATCCTTGTACGACGGTTGCGCGGGCGGTAGGGGTAGCGTTTCTGGCCTCATGGCCTCGAACAGTGAATCCGCACCGCCCGCCGCTCGGCGCCGCGCCCTGGGGCGCGGTCCAGGGGCGTCTTCTGCCGAGCCGGAACCCCCGGCCGAGCCCGCGGAAGCCGCAGAGCCCGACGACGGGCGGTTCAAAGTTCGGCTCGCGAACTTCGAGGGGCCCTTCGATCTGCTGCTCCAGCTGATCTCGAAGCACAAGCTCGACGTCACCGAGGTCGCGCTCTCCAGGGTCACCGACGAGTTCATGGCCCACATCCGGGCCATGGGGGCCGACTGGGACCTGGACCAGACGACCGAGTTCCTGGTCGTCGCCGCCACGCTGCTCGACC
This sequence comes from Streptomyces venezuelae, assembly GCF_008642315.1. Taxonomy (NCBI): domain Bacteria; kingdom Bacillati; phylum Actinomycetota; class Actinomycetes; order Kitasatosporales; family Streptomycetaceae; genus Streptomyces; species Streptomyces venezuelae. Next base: position 6,984,353 of record NZ_CP029192.1, read on the forward strand.
TGAAGGCGGCGCGGCTGCTGCCCGCCGCCGAGGTCGAGGACGAGGCCGACCTCGCGCTCCTGGAGGCGCGGGACCTGCTGTTCGCGCGGCTCCTGCAGTACCGCGCGTACAAACAGATCGCGGACATCTTCAGCGGGCGGCTCGACGACGAGGCGCGGCGCCATCCGCGGACCGTGGGCCTCGAACCGCACCACGCCGAACTGCTCCCGGAAGTCGTCATCAGCATCGGGGCGGAAGGATTCGCCAAGCTCGCCGTGAAGGCGATGCAGCCCCGCGCGAAGCCGCAGGTGTACGTGGAACACATCCACGCCCCGCTCGTCTCCGTGCAGGAACAGGCGGGGCTCGTCGTCGCCCGGCTGCGGGAGCAGGGCGAGGCCAGCTTCCGGGTGCTCGTGGAGGACGCGGGGGACACCCTCACCGTCGTCGCCCGCTTCCTCGCCCTGCTGGAGCTCTACCGCGAGAAGGCCGTCGCCCTGGACCAGGAGGACCCCTTGGGCGAGCTCATGGTGCGGTGGACCGGCGGGGACGGCGCCGCGGAGCCGACCGTGACCGACGAGTTCGACCGGGCACCCGAGCCCTTGGAGGAGAAGGCGTGAGCACGCAGAGCCCCGTGGGGGAGCTTGCCGGGGCCGTGGCCGATCTCGAGCTGCGGCCCGCCCTGGAGGCGGTCCTCATGGTCGTCGACGAGCCGGCCACCGAGGAGCACCTGGCGAAGATCCTGCAGCGGCCGCGGCGCGCCGTCGCCGTCGCGCTGCGGGAGCTCGCCGACGAGTACACCGCGCAGAAGCGCGGCTTCGAGCTGCGGCTCGTGGCCGGCGGGTGGCGGTTCTACACGCGGCCCGAGTACGCCGCCGCGGTGGAGGGCTTCGTCCTGGACGGGCAGCAGGCGCGGCTCACCCAGGCGGCCCTGGAGACCCTCGCCGTCGTCGCGTACCGCCAGCCGGTCAGCCGTTCCAGGGTCTCCGCGGTGCGCGGGGTGAACTGCGACGGCGTGATGCGCACCCTCCTCCAGAGGGGTCTGGTGGAGGAGGCGGGCGCGGAACCCGAAACAGGTGCGATCCTGTACAGGACGACGAACTACTTCCTGGAGCGGATGGGCCTGCGCGGCCTGGACGAGCTCCCTGAGCTCGCGCCCTTCCTCCCCGAGGCGGACGCGATCGAGGGAGAGACGCAGGAAGGTGTCCCGTCGTTCGACCCGGACGCACCCGATGCGCCGGGGTACGGGTACACCCAGGACACAGCCGACTAGACGGAACTTTTGATGCGAAGCAGCAGCGGCAGGAACAGCAGCGGAAACAACGGCGGGAGCCGTGGTGGCAACAGCGGCGGCCGCGGCGGGAGCAGCGGTGGCCGCGGTAACTACCGCGGTGCCGGTAACAACCGCGATGACAAGCAGGGCGGCTCCGGCCGTCCGAAGAAGCCGCGTCCGGAGGAGCGGCGTTACGACGTGGGCTCCGGCGGCACGCAGGACGGTCCCAAGTCGGGCCGCGGCGCCTCGGCGCGCGGCGGTGCCAAGGGCGGCCCCAAGCAGGGCCAGGGCACCGGACGGGGGCGCTGGGCCCCGGCCACCTCGCGTGAGTACGACGCGCGGGCCGAGGAGCGCAACCGCGAGCGGTACGCGGGCAAGGCGAAGACCAACCTGCCCAAGACCTTCCCGGGCGCCGAGCAGGAGGGCGAGCGGCTGCAGAAGGTCCTGGCCCGCGCGGGCTACGGCTCGCGGCGCGCCTGCGAGGAGCTCGTCGAGGAGGCCCGTGTCGAGGTCAACGGCGAGATCGTCCTGGAGCAGGGCCTGCGCGTCGACCCGGAGAAGGACGAGATCAAGGTCGACGGCCTGACCGTGGCCACGCAGTCGTACCAGTTCTTCTCGCTGAACAAGCCCGCCGGTGTCGTCTCCACGATGGAGGACACCGAGGGCCGTCAGTGCCTGGGTGACTACGTGACCAACCGCGAGACGCGGCTCTTCCACGTGGGGCGGCTCGACACCGAGACCGAGGGTGTCATCCTGCTCACCAACCACGGCGAGCTGGCGCACCGCCTGACGCACCCCAAGTACGGCGTGAAGAAGGTCTACCTCGCGCACATCGTGGGCCCCATCCCGCGTGACCTGGGCAAGCAGCTCAAGGACGGCATCCAGCTGGAGGACGGGTACGCCCGCGCGGACCACTTCCGCGTCGTCGAGCAGACCGGCAAGAACTACCTGGTCGAGGTGACCCTCCACGAGGGCCGCAAGCACATCGTGCGGCGCATGCTCGCCGAGGCGGGCTTCCCCGTCGACAAGCTGGTGCGGGTGGCCTTCGGGCCGATCACCCTGGGCGACCAGAAGTCGGGCTGGCTGCGTCGCCTCTCCAACACGGAGGTCGGGATGCTGATGCAGGAAGTCGACCTGTAGGAATCGCTTGCCCGAACCACCCCCCTCTCTTTATAGTCATCAAGACCATAAAGAGAGGGGGGTGGTCGTGCATGCAGGAGTACGACAAGCACGCCTTCGAGCCGTTCGCCGTCACCGTCGACCTGGCCGTGTTCACCGTCCGCGACGGCGCGCTGCACGTCCTGCTCGTCGAACGCGGCCAGGAGCCCCACGCCGGCCGCTGGGCCCTGCCCGGCGGCTTCGTGCTGCCCGACGAGTCCGCCGAGGCGGCCGCGGGGCGCGAGCTCGCCGAGGAGACCGGGATCGCCGACGTCGGGCGGCTCCACCTGGAGCAGGTGCGCACCTACAGCGACCCCGACCGCGATCCGCGCATGCGGGTCGTCTCCGTCGCCTTCGCGGCCCTCGTCCCCGACCCGCCCGAGGTGCACGGAGGCGGCGACGCCGCCCGCGCGGCCTGGCTGCCCCACAGCCCGGCCGCCTACCGGCCGCTCGCCTTCGACCACGACCGGATCCTCGCCGACGCCCACGACCGCGTCTGCGCCAAGCTCGAGTACACCGGCCTCGCCACCGCCTTCTGCGCCCCCGAGTTCACGCTCGGCGAGCTGCGCCAGGTCTACGAAGCGGTGTGGGGCGCCGAGCTCGACCCCGCCAACTTCCGCCGCAAAGTGGTCGGCACGGCCGGGCTGGTGGAGGCCGTGCCCGGCGCCGCACGGCTGACCGGCGGGCGCGGGAAGCCCGCCGCGCTCTTCCGGGCCGGCACCGCGTCCGCCCTGCACCCGCCCCTGCTCCGCCCCGCCCCGGAAGGACAGCCCTCATGAAGCGTGCCGCCACGGGATCCCTCATGGGTCTCGCCCTCGGGGACGCGCTCGGCTTCCCCACCGAGTTCAACGACGTGCCGGCGATCCTCGCCAAGTGCGGGCCCTGGCGCGAGATGGCGCTGCCCGACCCGGCGTACATCACCGACGACACGCAGATGACCCTCGCCCTGAGCCGTGGGCTGCGCACCGCCATGGACCGGGGACCGCTCGGCCCCAAGCGTCTTGAGCGGCCGCTGCGCGAGGAGTTCGTCGACTGGTACCAGTCGCCGGAGAACAACCGCGCGCCCGGCAACACCTGCCTCAAGGCCTGCTGCCTCCTCAAGACCGGCAAGCCGTGGGAGGAGGCGAGCCAGACCTACTCGAAGGGCTGCGGCGCCAACATGCGCGTCGCGCCCGTCGGGCTCGCACCCGGACTCACCGACGAACAGCGGGCGGGCGCCGCCCAGCTCCAGTCCGCCCTCACCCACGGCCACCCGACCGCGCTCGCCGCCTCCGACCTCACCGCGCACGCCGTCCGGCTCCTCGCCGCGGGCGCCGAGCCGACGGGCCTGGTCGGGCTGCTGCGCTCGTACGCGTACGACAACCGGGAGACGTACCACGAGCGCTGGCTCGGCGAGCTGTGGAGGCGGGGCGGGGACGCGTCGCCCGAGGCGTTCATCGCGCGGGGCTGGGACGAGTGCCTCGGCGTCCTGGAGCGGCTCCGCGACGCGCTCCGCTCGCCCTCGCCGGAGACCGACCCCTGCCTCGCGACCGGCGAGGGCTGGATCGCCGAGGAGGCCTTCGCCACCGGGCTGCTCTGCTTCCTGACGTTCGTCGACGAGCCGGTCACCGCGCTGCGCAGGGCGGCCTGCACATCGGGCGACTCGGACTCGATCGCGTGCCTCACGGGTGCCTTCGCGGGGGCTCACCTCGGCGCGGACGCCTGGCCCGAGGAGTGGACAGGACGGGTCGAACACGGGGTCGAACTCCAGGCGTTCGGGGTGCTCTGGGACGCTTGAGCCATGACTGTGGACCTGGGCCCCGACCTGGACATCGATCTGACCTCCGTCGTCGCCGAGCAGCGTGACCCGCTGCTCTTCGCGACGGTCTCCGGGGCGCACCTGTACGGCTTTCCCTCCCGGGACTCCGACGTGGACCTGCGGGGCGTGCACCTGCTGCCCGTGACCGATCTCGTGGGGCTGCGGGAGCCGGAGGAGACACGGTCGAGGATGTGGTTCACGGACGGCGTCGAGATGGACCTCGTCACGCACGACCTGCGCAAGTTCGTCCGGCTGATGCTGCGCCACAACGGATACGTCCTGGAGCAGCTGCTCTCGCCGCTGGTCGTGCACACCACCGAGGCGCACGCGGAGCTCGTCGCGCACGCGCCGGACGTCCTCACCAGCCACCACGCCCACCACTACCGGGGGTTCGCCAGGACCCAGTGGCGGCTCTTCGAGAAGAACGGCGAGCTCAAGCCGCTGCTCTACACGTTCCGTGTGCTGCTGACCGGGATCCACCTCATGCGCAGCGGTGCGGTGGTGGCCCACCTGCCCACGCTCGTCGAGGAGGAGAAGGCCGCCCCCGCCTATCTGCCGGAACTCGTCGCCGTCAAGGCCGAGGCCGAGCACGGTGGCGCCGACGTGGACCACGCGCGCGTGGCCGCCGACGTGGAGCGGCTGCACGCTCTCCTGGACGAGGCGCAGGCCAAGTCAGCCCTGCCCGGTTCCCACACGGCGTACGACGCCCTGCACGACCTCGTCGTCCGCGTGCGCCTCCAGGGGCTTCAGGGACTCCAGGGCTGACGTCCGGCGCGTGCGGAACAGGAAGTCCTCGATCCGCTCCCGGTCGGGCCCGGCCGGGAGCGGGCTGTGCACGGCCGCGTCCTCCGACTCGGCGGCGAGCCGGTTCATCCAGGACTCGACCTGCGGCCAGGACACCTCGCCGCGCTTCACCGCCAGCAGCGGCTCCCGCTGGTGGCCGACGTCGAGGGTCAGTTCGCCGGTGCGCAGCAGGTCGCGGCAGGACATCAGCAGCCGCAGCAGGTGCATGGCGTGCTTCCAGCGCGGGGCGCCGTACGTGCGGACGTCGGCGTCGAGCTTCTTGCGCTGGCCCAGCGCGTAGCGGGCGAAGGTGTCGTGGGCCTGGCGTGAGAGGAACGCGCCGCGCAGCGCGAGCAGTTCGCGCCCGGTCTCCGTGACGTGCTCCACGAGCGGCGAGTGCAGGCACTCCAGGACGTTCGGATTGGCGCGCAGCGCGAGCTCGCAGAACCGCTCAAGCTCCCAGCTGAACTGTTCGTCGGCGGGTCCGTCCACGTGCGTCGGGGGCTTGTCGAAGCGCCAGAACAGCGGCGTGGGGGCCAGGAAGATGCCCCTGCGGTCGGTGTCGCTGCCCTCCGTGGCCAGGCCGAAGGCGCGCGAACCCATCACGCAGGAGTAGACGGTGTGGTCGCGTACCAGGTCCTGAGGGTGCATGGCAGGGAGCGTACGGGCCGTGATCAGCCCAGGGTGATCGAATTTCCGGTGACCGTGATCTTCTCCTCGGCCAGCGGACGCGGGGCGGGCCCGTCCGCCACCGACGCGTCGGCCACCCGGTACTTGCTGCCGTGGCACGGGCAGTTGATCGTGCCGTCCGCCACCTCCGCGACCAGACAGCCCGAGTGGGTGCAGACCGCCGAGAACGCCTTGAAGGTGCCGCTCTCCGGCTGCGTCACGACGACCTTCCTGTCCTTCACCACCTTGCCGCCGCCCACCGGCACATCGGCGGTCTTCGCCAGTTCGGGGCCCACGGGCGGCTCGTCGCCCGCCGGAGCCTTCGAGGCGGGCGTGGTGCCGTCGGGTGCGGGGGAGTCCGGCGGCTTTGGCTCCGCCCCCTCGTCGCCGTACTCCGTGCATCCCGCCGCGAGCGCCACCGCGCCCGCCGCCAGGACCACCCGCCGTGACGTGCCACCGCCGCCGCTCATGTCGTCACCCCGAACGTCCGGAAGAACCACAGCGCCGACGACAGCCAGATCCCCGTCAGCGCCGCGAAGACCAGGCCCGCGACCACCGGCAGCAGCCGGCCAGGCAGCCGCTCCGTGCGCAGGAGCAGCATCTTCGCGCTGAACGCCCCGTAGAAGAAGCAGCCGAGCAGCGAGTGCCACAGCACGCGCGTGGAGTACGTCTGGTAGCCGAGCGCATAGAGGCAGTGGACCGCCACGGGCACGGAGACCAGGAACGCGATCCGGCCCGACCAGCGGTGCAGCGCCGCCGACCAGGAGGGCCCCGGCAGCCGCCCGTACAGCATCAGCGCCGACACGACCTGGACCAGCACGAACGCGAACGCCGCCGTGCCGAGCCAGGACTTCACCGCGCTCGTGCTGCTGAACCCGGCGAGGTTGAAGGCGGTGCCCGCCGGGTCGTGGACCCTGCCGTACGCGCCGAGGCCGATCGCCACGGCGGCGGCGACCAGCGCGGGCGCCAGATAGCGGGCGGCGCTCGGCCCGAGGTGGGCGCCCGCGCCCGGGGGCACGGGGAAACCGCCCTGGGTGGGGGCGCTCGGGTCGACGCTCATGCGGGTCTCCCTTCACGGGCGGTGCGGCGGAACGGCTGTGCGGGGCGCTAGGGGGTGACGGGGCGGGCGGTGAGGGTCTCGCCGTCGACCCGGACCGTGCCGGTCCCGGGGTCGAGCCGCGGGGCCTGCTCCGGCTCGTCGTCGCGCTTGAGGATGCCGACCTGCCGGCCGTCGGGCAGGACGATCCAGCCGCCGTCGACCTTCGCGCCGCGCACCTCGGTCGTCGCGCGGTAGAGCCCGGACGGCCTGACGGCCTTGTCGGCGGTGAACTTCCGGGTCTCCTTGTCGACATCGACGGTGCCGCGGACCTTCTTGCCGGTGAGCTGCCCATCGAGCTTCGCGCCGTGCTTGCCGGTGAGGCGCATCGAGCCGTCTTCCTCGACGTTCCCCTTGAGCCAGGACTCCGTGTCGCGACCGTCGCAGTAGTACGCGATCGCCTTGCCGTCCCGCACCGAGATCGAGACCGCGGAGGTGTCGTCGTCGGTACGGCCCGCGTACTCGGCCTTGGCCGGCACCTTCGCGGGTGCCTTCGCGGCCGGTGTCCTCGTCGGCTCGGCGGAGGGTCCGGCCGACGGGCTCCCCGTCGGGGACGACGCGGACGCATCGGGTGCGGGCGCGTCCTCCCCGTACGACGAAGCGCCCGTCTCCGTCGTCGCGTTGAGCGACAGCATGAACAGGGCGAGCAGCAGTCCCGTCAGAAGGGTGAGCAGCGGACCTGAGCGCTTCATACGGGCCTCCCCCGAGGCGCGGCACCTGCCGATCCTCCATGCAAGCGGACCCGCCGCCCTCTCGTCCAGAGTTGAACGACCCCCAATCGGCCCAAGTGGCGACAGGGGCCGATTCGGGCGACATTGGCAGGGTCCGAGGTCCGGTCGCGGAGCGGTCCGGGCCCGGCCCTCCACGCGAAAGGCAGGACCATGGCGGGTAACGATCTGGGCAGCCTTCTCGGCGGCCTCCTGGGCGGCGGGCAGCAGGGCGGCGGCTCCTCCGGCGGCGGGGGCAACCTCCTGGGCGCGCTGCTCGGGGCCCTCATGAGCAAGAGCGGAGGCGGCGGCAACCCGCTGTCCGGCCTGCTGGAGGGCCTGAACAAGGCCGGACTCCAGGACCAGGCCCAGTCCTGGGTCGGCACGGGCGAGAACAAGGACGTGACCGGAGCGCAGGTGCAGCAGGCGCTGCCCGACGACACCCTCCGGCAAGTCGCCGAGGAGGCCGGAGTCTCCCCTGAGCAGGCCGCGAACGAGATCGCTCAGGTGCTGCCGCAGGCCGTCGACAAGCTGACCCCCGAGGGTCAGGTGCCCTCCGGGTCGCTCGAGGACCTGATCAAGCAGCAGCAGCTCTGACCCGCCTCGGTCCGGTGCGCGGCGCCCGTCTCGGCAGACGGGCGCCGCGCACTCCCGTGCCGGGCGCTGGATAGGCTTGACGCTCATCCAAGGCGTACATGGGGCAAGAGGGGCAGTGACGTGGCGGTACGAGCGGTGCGGGGCGCCGTCCAGCTGGAGCGGGACGAGGCCGGGCACATGAGCGAGCAGGTCGGCGCGCTCCTCACGGCCGTCCTGGAGCGGAACGGGCTGACGCAGGAGGACCTGATCAGCATCTGGTTCACGGCGACGCCGGACCTGCACTGCGACTTCCCCGCGGCCGCCGCCCGCGGACTCGGCATCGTCGACGTACCGCTGATCTGCGCCCAGGAGCTGGACGTCGAGGGCGCCCTGCCCCGCGTCGTCCGCGTCCTCGCGCACATCGACACCGACCGGGCCCGCTCCGAGATCACGCACGTGTACCTCGGCGCCGCGGCCGCACTCCGCAAGGACATCGCCCAGTGAGAACCGCCCTCGTCATCGGCACCGGCCTGATCGGCACCTCCGCCGCCCTGGCCCTCGCCTCCCGCGGCGTCGCCGTCCACCTCGCCGACCACGACCCGGAGCAGGCCCGCACCGCCGCCGCGCTCGGCGCGGGCACGGACGAGGCGCCCGCCGGCGTCGTCGACCTCTGCGTCGTCGCCGTGCCGCCCGCGCACGTCGCCACCTCGCTGGCCGACGTGATGGGCCGCGGGGTCGCGCGCGCCTACATCGACGTGGCGAGCGTCAAGGGCGGCCCCCGCCGCGACCTGGAGGCGCTCGGCCTCGACCTCACCCCGTACATCGGTACGCACCCCATGTCCGGACGCGAGCGCAGCGGCCCGCTGGCCGCCACCGCCGACCTCTTCGAGGGCCGGCCCTGGGTGCTCACCCCGACCCGGGACACCGACACCGAGGTGCTCAACCTCGCCCTGGAGCTCGTCGCCCTCTGCCGGGCCGTGCCCGTCGTCATGGACGCCGACGCCCACGACCGCGCGGTCGCCCTCGTCTCGCACATGCCGCACCTGGTCTCGAGCATGGTCGCGGCCCGCCTGGAGCACGCCGAGGAGTCCTCGGTACGGCTCTGCGGCCAGGGCATCCGCGATGTCACGCGGATCGCCGCCTCCGACCCGCGGATGTGGATCGACATCCTCTCCGCCAACCCCGGCCCGGTCGCCGACCTGCTCGCGGAGGTCGCGTCCGACCTCGACGAGACGGTGGCGGCGCTGCGGGCGCTGCAGTCCGCCGACGGCGACAAGCGGACCGAGGGCGCCGCCGGGGTCGAGAAGGTGCTGCGGCGCGGCAACGCGGGGCAGGTCAGGGTGCCCGGCAAGCACGGCGCGGCTCCCGCCTCGTACGAGGTCGTCGCGGTGCTCATCAACGACCAGCCGGGCCAGCTGGCCCGTATCTTCGCCGACGCGGACAGCGCGGGCGTCAACATCGAGGACGTCCGCATCGAGCACGCGACCGGGCAGCAGGCCGGTCTGGTGCAGCTGATGGTCGAGCCGCGGTCCGTGCCGGTGCTGACGGCGGCGCTGCGGGACCGGGGCTGGTCGATCCGGCAGTAGCGGGCCCGCGCAGGGGCTGTCGGGGCAGGGTGTGCGAGCCAGTAACCTTGTGCGGGGCGCGTTCGCGCCCCGCCTCCCTGGCCCGCGTCATGCGAAAGGTGCCCACAGCCCCGTGGAAACAGCCGAAACCGCCGCCCCGGCAGCCGTGATCGTCGCCATCGACGGACCGTCCGGCACGGGCAAGTCGAGCACCTCGAAGGCTGTCGCCGCCCAGCTCGGCCTCAGCTACCTGGACACCGGTGCCCAGTACCGGGCCATCACCTGGTGGATGGTGCACAACGGCATCGACCTCACCGACCCGACCGCGATCGCCGCCGTCACGGGCAAGCCCGAGATCGTCTCCGGCACCGACCCGGCCGCCCCGACCATCACGGTCGACGGCACGGACGTCGCGGGGCCGATCCGCACCACCGACGTCACCTCGAAGGTCAGCGCGGTCAGCGCCGTCCCCGAGGTCCGCACCCGCATCACCGAGCTGCAGCGCTCCATCGCGGTCTCGGCGGAGAAGGGCATCGTCGTCGAGGGCCGTGACATCGGCACGACCGTGCTCCCCGACGCCGACCTGAAGATCTTCCTCACCGCGTCGCCCGAGGCCCGCGCCGCCCGCCGCTCCGGCGAGCTGAAGGGCGCCGACGTCAAGGCGACGCAGGAAGCCCTGATCAAGCGGGACGCGGCCGACTCGAGCCGCAAGACGTCCCCGCTGGCCAAGGCCGACGACGCCGTCGAGGTCGACACCACGGAGCTCACGCTCCAGCAGGTCATCGAGTGCGTCGTCACCCTCGTCGAGGAGAAGCGGGCCGGCAAGTGACAGAGGGTGCTTCCGAGCGGGGCGCGGAGGTCGGCCGCCGGATCGGCGTCGGCCTCATGTACGGCCTGTGGAAGCCGCGGGTGCTGGGCGCCTGGCGGGTGCCCGCGAGCGGCCCGGTGATCCTGGCCGTGAACCACTCGCACAACGTCGACGGCCCGATGGTCATGGGCGTCGCGCCCCGGCCCACGCACTTCCTGATCAAGAAGGAAGCGTTCATCGGGCCCCTCGGCTCCTTCCTGCACGGGATCGGCCAGCTGAAGGTGGACCGCTCGGTCGCCGACCGCACGGCGATCACCCGGGCGCTCGGCGTCCTGGAGCAGGGCGGCGTCCTCGGGATCTTCCCGGAGGGCACCAGGGGCGAGGGCGACTTCGCGTCGCTGCGGGCCGGGCTCGCGTACTTCGCGGTCCGGGCCGGCGCCCCGATCGTGCCGGTCGCGGTGCTGGGAAGCACCGAGCGCCCCGGCCGGTTGATAAAGCAGCTGCCCCCGCTCCGCAGCCGCGTCGACGTCGTCTTCGGAGACCCCTTCGACGCGGGCGACGGCAGCGGCCGCCGCACGCGCAAGGCGCTCGACGAGGCGACCGTGCGCATCCAGGAGCGGCTCACCGGCCACCTGGAAAACGCCAGGCGCCTGACCGGGCGCTGAGCGAGACTTATCAAGTAGTGCGCAGGACCGACATGAGGCCGGTGCACCGATCACCACGATGAACGACGAGGTACGGACTTCATGAACGACCAGATCCAGCCCGAGGGCGACGGCTTCGCCGAGCACGACCACGGGGCGCTCGGCGACGCCGAGTACGCACAGTTCATGGAGCTCGCCGCCGAAGAGGGCTTCGACATCGACGAGGTCGAGGGCGCCATCGAGGAGGCGGGCCACGGTCCGCTGCCCGTCCTCGCCGTCATCGGCCGCCCCAATGTCGGCAAGTCGACTCTGGTGAACCGCATCATCGGCCGCCGCGAGGCCGTCGTGGAGGACCGCCCCGGCGTGACCCGCGACCGCGTCACCTATGAGGCCGAGTGGTCGGGCCGCCGCTTCAAGCTCGTCGACACCGGCGGCTGGGAGCAGGACGTGCTCGGCATCGACGCCTCCGTCGCCGCCCAGGCGGAGTACGCGATCGAGGCCGCCGACGCCGTGGTCTTCGTCGTCGACGCCACGGTCGGCGCCACCGACACGGACGAGGCCGTCGTGCGCCTGCTCCGCAAGGCCGGCAAGCCCGTCGTGCTCTGCGCCAACAAGGTCGACGGCCCGTCCGGCGAGGCCGACGCCACCGCCCTGTGGTCCCTGGGCCTCGGCGAGCCGCACCCGATCTCCGCGCTGCACGGCCGCGGCACCGGCGACATGCTGGACGCCGTCCTGGAGGCGCTGCCCGATGCGCCCGCGCAGACCTTCGGCGCGGCCATCGGCGGCCCCCGCCGCATCGCCCTCATCGGCCGTCCGAACGTCGGCAAGTCCTCGCTGCTCAACAAGGTGGCGGGCGAGGACCGCGTGGTCGTCAACGAGCTGGCGGGCACCACCCGCGACCCGGTCGACGAGCTCATCGAGCTGGGCGGCGTGACCTGGAAGTTCGTCGACACGGCGGGCATCCGCAAGCGCGTCCACCTCCAGCAGGGCGCGGACTACTACGCCTCGCTGCGCACCGCCGCCGCCGTCGAGAAGGCGGAGGTCGCGGTGATCCTCATCGACTCCTCCGAGTCCATCTCGGTCCAGGACCAGCGCATCGTGACGATGGCCGTCGAGGCGGGCCGCGCGATCGTCGTCGCCTACAACAAGTGGGACACCCTCGACGAGGAGCGCCGCTACTACCTGGAGCGCGAGATCGAGACGGAGCTCGGCCAGGTGGCCTGGGCGCCGCGCGTCAACGTGTCGGCGGCCACGGGGCGCCACATGGAGAAGCTGGTCCCGGCGATCGAGACGGCCCTCGAGGGCTGGGAGACGCGCGTCCCGACCGGGCGTCTGAACGCGTTCCTCGGCGAGATCGTCGCCTCGCACCCGCACCCGGTCCGCGGCGGCAAGCAGCCCCGCATCCTCTTCGGCACGCAGGCCGGCACCAAGCCGCCGCGGTTCGTCTTCTTCGCCTCCGGCTTCATCGAGGCGGGCTACCGACGCTTCCTGGAGCGCCGCCTGCGCGAGGAGTTCGGCTTCGAGGGCACGCCGATCCACGTCTCGGTGCGCGTGCGCGAGAAGCGCGGCCGCAAGAAGTAGCGCTTCGTACACAGACCGAATGCCCGGCTCCCCGTCGTGGGGAGGCCGGGCATTCGGCTGTCCGGGCGGGCGCGCTCAGTGCTCGCGGCGCGGACCGGGCGGCAGCGCCGCGGGGAAGTGGTGGTGACTCGTGCCGTGGTGCTCGTACTGGCCGTGGCGGGCCATGTGGAACGGGCTGTAGCGGGGGTCGTGCCGTGCGTCCGCGCGGTGCTGCATGCCGTACGGCCCCGGGGTGAAGGCGGTGAACCCCAGATCCTCCTCGCCGCTCCGGTCACCCGGCAGGGCCCTGAAGGCCCTGAGGTACTCCGAGTACAGCGCGTCGTAGATGGGTGTGGCCGAGTGGCTGCCCGTCGAGTCCTGGGCGGTGCGCATGGACGGGATGGGGCTCTGGTACGCCGGCCGGTGGCGGGAGGGGTCGTATGGATGCACGTATGTGCCAACGAAACGGGCGCTCCCCGGATGCGGGGGCCGCACCGGTTTCCCCGTCCGGCATAAGTGTGACCGGCGCGTTCGGGGTCCGGGGCGGCCCTCGCGGCCGTCCCGCCGCTCAGGTTCCGGCGAGCGGCAGCGCGCTGGCGACGAGCCGGCCGTGGGTCGCCGCCTTGTCCAGCGCGTCCCGCAGCATGTCCTCGCGCGGCTGCCGGCCGATGGAGCCGACGGGGGCCGCGAAGAGCAGCACGGTCTGGGTCTTGTTGGCCGCGGTCCGCCAGTCCTCGGTGACCTGGAGCGGGTGGTGCGCCTGCCACCAGGCGACGGGGGAGCCGCCGCTGGTGCCCGGCTGCAGGATGGCGTGCAGCTGGCCCATGGCGAGCAGCACCGACCAGCCGTGCAGCGCGGGCGGCACGGTGTCCAGGGAGGCGACCGGCATGAAGCCCTGCTCGATCAGGAGCGGCAGGAACTCGTCGCCGCCGCCGGGCTCGCTGCCGGGGCGGGCGATGGCTCCGGTCGGCTCCACGACGAGGGCGGGGCGCAGCTCGCCCTCGATCAGCACGAGGCCGCTGGTCACGCCGAGCACGGCCTGGCTCGGCGCCGCGTCGTCCGCCGTGGCGCCGTCGTCACCGGTGATCGAACGGACGGCGCCCTGGAGCTGCTCCTCGGAGACCGTGACGATCTGGGAGGGCAGGCAGGTGGCGTGGGCGAAGGCGAGCACGGCCGTCTCGTCGCCGACGAACAGGACGGTGCTGGTGCGCTCCTGTTCCGCGTCGCCCGGGGTGCGGCAGGACGTGCAGTCGTAGCTGCCCGGGGTGTTGTCTCCGGCGAGCAGCCGGTCGGCTTCTTCGTCGCCGATCTCGGCGCGTACGTCGTCGCTGACGTCCAGCATGCGCGGCACGGGTGACTCCTCGGGATCGTCATCTGGGGTGCATGGGGAGGGTGTGGCGGGCCGGACCGTGTCCGGCTCATAAGGACTCAACGGCGGATCAGTGGCGCAAGTCACGCACGAAGGCGAACGGAATCGAACCATCCGCAGCGGAGGGTGAGACGGGCGGCGGAATGCGTCACTCCGCGCCAACAGGTGCTGGGTGCACGGAGGTTGGGGCGGTGAGCTGAGTCACAGATCGCTGGTGGGGATGGTCACTAAATCCTGATATCGGGCTATGAAGTGGGTGGCCTGAACTCGACGATACCGGGGGTAACGCCCAACTGGCCTGGAATGACAAGGACTTGGTTGATACGGGGCGGAAGGACTCCTAGATTCCACCGCCGTGTGCAGCGAGCACCGCTCGGGTACGTCCGCCGGTCGCACCAGCCAGCTCCAGCACCGACACCGGCGGGCGGGGCCGGCCGGACCCCGGCGCCGGATGCGTGAGGGGCCGCACGGCCAGGGGGAGCCCGGGTCCTGCGAGAGGGAAATTCATGTCCGCACGTCCCAAGAGCACGCGCACCACGGCAGTGATCGGAGGGGCCGCGCTCCTGGCCCCGCTGGGCCTGCTTGCCGCGGCCGGCCAGGCCGGAGCCGCGGACGGCGGAGTGTGGGACCGCATCGCACGGTGCGAGAGCGGCGGAAACTGGCAGATCAACACGGGCAACGGCTACTACGGCGGGCTGCAGTTCTCCGCCGGTACGTGGCGTGCGTACGGCGGCGGGGCCTATGCGCCGACCGCCGACAGGGCCTCGAAGGCGCAGCAGATCGCCGTCGCCGCGAAGGTGCAGCGGGCGCAGGGATGGGGCGCGTGGCCCTCCTGTGCGGCCCGGGCCGGGGCGTACGGCAGTGCGCCGTCCGCGGCGGCGCCGGTGCCGAAGGCGGCGAAGCCTGTGCCACGGGCCGCGAAGCCTGTGCCCAAGGCCGTCGGGCAGCGGCCCGGCGGGGCCGCGGACCGATCCGACCGGGGCTCCTCACGTGGCGCTTCCGGCGACTACACCGTCCGGCAGGGCGACACCCTGAGCCTCATCGCGGCCCGGCACGGGACGGACTGGCAGCGGGTGTACGCCGCCAACAGGCAGGTCATCGGCGGTGACCCGGACGTGATCGTGCCGGGGCAGCGACTGAGCCTCTGATCCGATCGTCCGACCGGGTGGGGGGTAGCTCCGCGGCGGCGCGGCAGGCCACGGGGCCGCCGCGGAGCTGCCTAGCGTGACGCGATGCACCCGAAGTCGAATCAGCGTGTCAGGTCCGTGTCCCTGGTCGTCGGCGCGATCCTCGCGGCGGTGGCGCTGCCCTCGGGCGCCGCGTCGGCGGTCGCGTCGGCGGCCGTGCCGCAGCAGCCCGGCGGCGCGTCGAGGCCGTACGACTGTTCCTTGGACAAGGGCCCGTGGCACTGCCTCGCCGAGTGCGAGAGCAACGGACGATGGCAGACCAATACCGGCAACGGCTTCTACGGAGGACTGCAGTTCTGGCAGCCCACCTGGGAGGAGCACGGCGGGCTCAAGTACGCGCCGCGCGCGGACCTCGCCACCCGCGAGGAGCAGATCAAGGTCGCCGAGAAGGTGTTGCGCACCCAGGGCTGGAAGGCGTGGCCCGCCTGCTCGAAGGCGGTGCGCATCGAGCGGTTCGACCGGCGCGTCCACACGGTGGAGCCGGGCGAGACGCTCAGTTCGGTCGCCCGCCGCTATGACGTGAAGGGAGGCTGGCAGGCCCTGTACAAGACCAACCGGGACAAGGTCGGGAGCCGTCCCGAACGGCTCGCCGTCGGCACGCTCCTCGTCATTCCGGGGCGTACCGCGACCGGGCGGGGTTGAGCTCTCCCGGCTCCCCGCTGAACACGACCTCGCCCCGGCGCAGTACGTGCACGATCGCCGTCCGGCCCGCGCCCTCCCGCAGGCCGGGCGGCAACCGTTGCTCGGCCAGGACCACGCAGGCGTCGAGGCTCTCCAACAAGGCGTATGTGCGGGTCGCTGTGGCGGGTGACATGCCCTGGGTCGGCTCGTCCACGAGGATGACTCCCGCGTTCGTCAACAGGGCGCGGGACACGGCCAGCATGCGCTGTTCGCCTCCCGAGAGGGTGCCCGCGCGGCGGGACAGGAGCGGGCGCAGCTCTGGGTAGGCGTCCAGTGCACGGGCGTTGTCGCCGGCGGCGAGGTCCAGGTTTTCCGCGACGGTCAGGGAAGGGAACACGGCTGCCCTGTCCGGTATGAAGCAGAGGCCCTGGGCGGCCCGTTCGTGGGCTTGTTGGTGTGTGATGTCCCTTCCGTCGCGGACGACAGTGCCCGCGGAGAGCGGGACCGTGCCGGCCAGGGCGCGCAGGGCGGTGGTCCGGCCCGCGCCGTTGCGGCCCAGGAGGACGGTGAGGGCGGTGGTGGGGGCGGACAGGGTGATGCCGTGCAGGGCCTCCAGCGGGCCGTAGTGGACTCGGGCGTCGCGTAGTTCGATGCCGGTGCCGCGCATTCAGCGCGCCTCTTTCAGTACCTGGTGCGCGGGGCCGCTCGTGACGATGCGGCCCGCCGCCATCACGTGCACGGTGTCGGCCAGGCCCGCCACGAGGTCGAGGTCGTGTTCGACCACGAGCAGTGCCATGCCGTCGGCGGACAGGACCCGGAGCAGGGTGGCGAGCGTGGCGACCTCCGCCGCGTCCAGGCCCGCGGCGGGCTCGTCCAGGAGGAGGGTGTGGGGTGCGCCGGCCAGTGCTCTGGCCAGTTCCGTGCGTCTGAGGGTGCCGGTGGAGAGGTCCGATGCGGGGTGGGTGCGGAGGGGCGTCAGGTCCAGGAGGCGGAGGGCTTGGGTGGCGGGGGTGTGTGATCTGCCTCGCCGGTCTGCGCCTATCTGGACGTTCTCCGCGATCGTCAGGGACGGGAAGACCGCCAGTTGTTGGAACGTGCGGGCCATGCCCGTGCGGGTGCGGGCGTGTGCGGGCAGTGCGGTGATGTCGCGGGTGCCGAGTGTGATGCGGCCGGAGGCGGGGCGGAGGGTGCCGGCGAGGCAGTGGAACAGCGTGCTCTTGCCTGCGCCGTTGGGGCCCACGATGGCAGTGATCTGTCCGGGCGGGACGCTGAGACTCACGTCGTTGAGGGCGGTGAAGCCGTCGTAGGTGAGGGTGAGGTGGTGGGCCGTGAGGGGGCCGTCCTCGCGCGAGGCTCGTCTCGGGCGCGGGGCCGCGGGGGTTTCCGCGTGCTCGCCATCCCTACGGTGAGGTTGTTTGGAGTTGGTTCCGTCATCAGGGTCACTGTGCTGCGCGCGCGGAAACCCCCACGTCCCCTCCCGTCGGCTCGGCGGCTTCGGGGCGGTGGGGCGTGGCCGCAGGGCGTTGCGTATGCGTTCGCCTGTGGGGGTCAGGCGGGGGGTTCGGGTGATGTGGTGGGTGGCTTTGTGCAGGGCCTCGTAGGGGCCGCCCGGGAAGCGGCCTATGAGGAGTGCCAGGAGGCCTATCAGGGCTGCTGCCAGTCCGCCCTGCGTTCCCGCGTCCAGGCCTACCAGGAGGGCCGCCGCGGTCAGGGCGCCCAGGATGCTGTCCGAGCCGAGGACGATGATCGCGGCGAACCACAGCAGGCCGCGCACGGGGTCGTACGCGCCCGCGTCGAACGCCCGTTGGCCCATGGCGAGCATGCCGCCGCCGAGCGCCGCGAGTGCCGCCCCCGTCACGAACGCGGCGAGTTTGAGTGCCGGGACCGGCACCCCCGCTGCCGCGGCGCCCGCCTCGTGGTCCCGCATCGCCGCGAGCGCCCGGCCCGTGCGGCCCCTGCGCAGGGCGACGACCAGGAGCAGGGAGGTGGCCAGGAGGGCCAGTTCCAGGACGTAGTACGCGCGGTCGCTCGTGAAGCCCGCGGGGCGGCCCAGGGTCAGGCCCGACGTGGCGTACGGCTGGGTGAAGACGAAGCGGCTGACGCCCACGCCGACCGCGAAGGTGGCGAGGGCGAGGGCCAGGCCTCGGCGGCTGATCGCGGGCCAGCCGGTGAGCAGGCCCAGGGGGGCGACGAGGAGGACGGCGACGGCGAGGGCGGGCAGGTGCGGGAGTTCGGGGAGGCCGGGGAAGCGGCCCGCCGTGAGGAGGGCGGTGAAGAGGGCGCCCAGGCCCGCGTACGCCGCCTGCCCGAGTGAGATCTGGCCGCCGCGGCCCGTGACGATCACCAGCGAGAGCAGGATGACCGCCAGCGCCGGGACCTGGACCGCTGTCGTCAGGTCGGAGCCCGCGAAACCGAGCGGGATGAGGAAGAGGACCGCCGCCACGGTCCAGGCCCCCGGCGGCGTGGGCACGCGGGCCGTCGCCGTGCGGGGCAGGGCGTCCCGGGAGCCGATGCCGGGCAGGAGCAGCGCCGCGACCAGCAGGGCGATCACGAAGAGGTTCGCGCCCGCGGTCTGGAGGAGTTGCTCCGGGAGGCCGCCCGGGTGCAGGCGTGTCAACTGGCTCTGGGCCACGCCCAGGCCGAGGGCGACCGCCACGGCGACGGGCAGGCTGCGCATGCCGGCGACCACGGCGACCGCCACCACTTCCATGACGAGGAGCGGCATGCCGTACGGGTCGAGACGTACGTAGGGGGCGAG
Source organism: Streptomyces venezuelae (assembly GCF_008642315.1). Lineage (NCBI taxonomy): Bacteria > Bacillati > Actinomycetota > Actinomycetes > Kitasatosporales > Streptomycetaceae > Streptomyces > Streptomyces venezuelae. The sequence continues at coordinate 7,002,901 of NZ_CP029192.1, forward strand.
CAGGACGCCCGTGAGGCCCGCCGTGAAGGAGCCGAAGGCCCAGCCCGCCGCGGCCACCCGGTCCGCGTCGATGCCGGCGAGCACGGCGAGGTCGCGGTTGTCGACGACCGCGCGCAGTTCGTCGCCGAAGCGGGTCCAGCGGGTCAGCGCGCCCACCGCGGCGGCGAGGGCGATCGTCGCGCCCAGTTGGGCCCAGGGCTCCGCGGGGAGCAGTTCGGGCGCGTCGTCGCGGGCGCCGGGGCCCCAGACGAGGGCCGCCCCGCCGACGAGCAGGACGAAGACGCCGATGGAGGCGACGAGGGTGCGGGCCGGGTCTCCGCCGAGCACGGAGAGCGGGCGGAAGACCGCTCGGTCCAGGAGCAGGCCGAAGGCGGGTGCCATGAGGAGGAGCGTTGTCGCTGCGGCCAGGGGGAGAGGCCAGTGCCATTCGATGGTCAGGTGGCGCAGGACGTAGGCGCAGAGCATCGCCACCGCGCCGTGCGCGAAGTTGAGGACACCGGTCGCGCGGTGGGTGACGATCAGGCCGATGCCGGTGAGGGCGGCCGCGCTGCCGACCGAGAGCCCGGCCAGCGTGAGGTCGTAGCTCAGGGACGCCACCGGGTCAGTGCTCCGGCGTGGGGGTGGTGGGGTCCGGAGGGCGGGTCGGTTCGCAGATGGGGCAGGGCGCGAGGGCCTGCGCGGAGAGGACCGTGGCGTCGGCGGGGACAGCTTCTGGTTTTCCCGCGACCAGTGGGCAGTCCGCCCGGTGCCAGAGTGTGCCGCCGGGGATCATGAGCGGTGTGCCGTCGGCCGTGGGGTGGGCTCGCTCCGGGGGCGGCGGTGGTTGGGTGGAGACCAGGAGGCCGTACAGCTCCTCCACTCGCGCCGCCGCCAGGACGCTCCTGCCGTGCGTGAGCAGCAGCGTGCCCGCGACGATCAGCGCGGCGCCCGGCACCGTGCAGGACGCCAGGTAGGGCAGTTGGCGCTCGGCGAACCGCTCCCCGGAGACGCCGTACCAGCCGAGCACGCACAGCACCGCGCCGACGGCGAGCGACGCGAAGGCCGCCCACAGCATGGGATGCACGGCCCGCAGGCGTTCCGCGCCGGCCGTCCGAGCTGTCCGATCCGCCCGCATCGAGGCCCCCTGGGACACGTCGTCGGTCACATCAGTAACGTCGGTGGGCTGTCCATGTCAGCCGATGGCTTGCACTATGCCTTCTGGAAGCCGACGCTGAAAGCTCCGGGCCCGCTCGGTCCGGACCGATACCCGGTGGTGACCAGATGGTTCTCGGGATCAGCCCCAGGCGGGGGACGCACCAAGGGCGGGGCAGGGCCCGGAGCGCGGCGCTGGCGGCCGCCGCGGCCCTGCTGATCGGACCGGCCGCCGCGGCCTGCGGTGACGACAGCGGGGGCGGGGACGGGGCGACGCCGCCCGAGCCGTCCGTGGAGAAGAGCAGCGAGCGTGCGGGCGGGTCCGCGTCCGCTCCCGCCGATCCGGCGGCCGCGGAAAAAGAGGTCACGGAGAACTGGGAGAAGTTCTTCGACCCGAAGACGTCGCTGAAGGAGAAGGAGACCGTCCTGGAGAACGGTCCCGAGATGCGCGACGTCCTGGAGAGCTTCAGCGGCGACGAGCGCGGCCAGCAGGTCGCGGCGGACGTGACCGAGGTCGGGTTCGGCTCGGCGACGGAGGCGGACGTGACGTACGCGCTGACCCTGAAGGGCGCCACCGCGCTGCCCGACGCCTCGGGGACGGCCGTCAACCAGGACGACACGTGGAAGGTCTCCGTCAAGACCCTGTGCGCCCTGGTGAAGCTGAGCGGCAATGAGTCGCCGGGTCCCGGCTGTTGAGGCGCTGCTCGTCGTCGCGGTTCTGCTGGCGGGCGCCGCCTGCGGGAGCCGGCTGCCCGAGAGCGACTTCGAGGGGCGCGGCACGGCGTCCGCCCCGGTCGGGGGAGCGCCGGTCAGGGTCGGCATCATCACGAGCGCGACCAGTCCGGTGGGCGGCGCCGCGTTCACCGGGCCGCGCGACGGGGCCAAGGCCTACTTCGACCGGCTGAACGCGCGGGGCGGCATCGGGGGCCGCGAGGTCGAGGTGCGCACCTGCGACGACGGCGGCAGCGGCGTCGGCAACAACGACTGCGTGCACCGGCTCGTCGAGGAGGAGAAGGTCGTCGCGCTCGTCGCCACGTCGGCCCTGGACTACGCGGGCGCGGCCCGTGTCTCGCGGGCCGGCGTGCCCGACATCGGAGGGCAGCCCATCGGGGCGGCCTACGAGACGTATCCGCATCTGTACGGGATCTACGGGAGCCTCGCCCCGCGCAACGGCAAGCCGGGCTGGGGCGGTGAGCTGTACGGGGGCACCGAGGTCTATCGCTACTTCAAGCGGGAGCGGGGCGCGCGGACCGCGGCCGTCGTCTCCTACAACCAGGCCGCCTCCGCCGCGTACGCCCGGCTCGTCACCCGGGGCCTGAAGGTCGAGGGTTACAAGGTGGTCACCGAACAGGTCGACTTCGCGCTGCCCAACTTCCGCGCCGCCGCGGCCGACCTCAAGGAGCAGGGCGCCGACCTGGTCTTCGACGCGATGGACACGCACGGCAACGCCCGGCTGTGCGAGGCGATGGACGACGTCGGCGCGAAGGTCACCGCCAAGGTCACCAACGTGCAGAACTGGACCTCGTCCGTCGGCGACGACTACAAGGACGCGCCCCGCTGCCGCAACGCCCTGTGGGCCACCGGGTCGAGCAGGAACTACGAGGACACCGACCACCCGGCCGTACGCGAGTTCCGCGCCGCCGTGCGCGGCAAGGGCCTGTCACAGTGGCAGCTGGAGGGCTGGGCCGCCGCCATGTGGTTCACCGACGCCGCGAAGTCCTGCCCGGACGGTGACGTCACGCGCGCGTGCGTGGACCGTTTCATGAACCGGAACAAGCCGTATTCGGCGCGGGGGCTGCTGATTCCCGTGACGTTCGAGCACCGGGCGCAGCCGCCGAGGACCCGCAGGACGTGTCTGTCCGTCGCGCGGTGGCGGGACGGTGACGGATGGGTCACGCAGGGCGACATGAACGACCAGTGTTTCGACGTACCCCAGCTCGCTTACCAGCCTTGATGCACGGGATCGCAAAAAAGTTCCCATTCGTGGCTACCGATCACGCATCTGTTCGGGAACAGGATGGTGAGGAAACCCAACCCTTGGCCAGGAATCCCCGTCTAACCCTGCGGTAGGCGGACGAGGGGGACTGTCCGCATGGAAGCGCGGAATACGGGGACGCATGCACATCTCTTTCCTCATACACAACGCGTACGGAATCGGAGGGACGATCCGGACGACGTACAACCTGGCGAACACGCTGGCCCAACAGCATGACGTCGAGGTCGTATCCGTCTTCCGGCACCGCGACGAGCCTGTCTTCGCGCCTGACCAGCGCGTCCGACTGAGCCACCTCGTCGACCTGCGCAAGAACACGGCCGGCTACGAGGGAGACGACCCCGAGCACCTGCGCCCCGCACGGACGTTCCCCAGCGCCGAGGGCCGCTACAACCAGTACAGCGCCCTCACCGACCGGCGCATCGCCGCCCACCTCTCGGGCGTCGAGGCGGACGTCGTCATCGGCACCCGGCCCGGCCTCAACGTGCACCTCGCCCGCCAGACCGCGCGCGGGCCGCTGCGCGTCGGCCAGGAGCACCTCACGCTCGACAGCCACAGCAAGGAACTGCGCCGCCAGCTCCGCAGCGTCTACCCCCGCCTCGACGTCCTGACCACGACGACCGAGGCCGACGCCCGCGCGTACACCCGCAAGATGCGACTGCCCGGCGTCCACGTCCAGGCCGTGCCGAACCCCGTCCCCGCGCCCGGCATCGAGCCCGCCGACGGCTCCCACAAGTGGGTCGTCGCAGCCGGCCGCCTCGCCCCGGTGAAGCGGTACGACCTGCTGATCAGGGCCTTCGACAAGGTGCGGCGCGAGCGCCCCGACTGGCGGCTGCGGATCTACGGGGGCGGCAAGCAGAAGGACAAGCTGCGCGCCCTGATCGACGAGCTCGGCCTGTACAACCACGTCTTCCTCATGGGCCCCGCCCACCCGATCGAGCCCGAGTGGGCCAAGGGCTCCATCGCCGCCGTCACCTCCAGCCTGGAGTCCTTCGGCATGACGATCGTCGAGGCGATGCGCTGCGGGCTCCCCGTGGTCGCCACGGACTGCCCGCACGGCCCCGGCGAGATCATCTCCAACGGCGTCGATGGCCGGCTCGTCGAGGTCGGCAACGCCGACGCCATCGCCGGCGGACTGCTCGAACTGATCAACAACGACTCGCTCCGGCAGCAGATGGCGGGTGCGGCGCTGCAGGACTCCGAGCGCTTCGACCCGGAACGCATCGCCGAGCGCTACGACACCATGTTCACCGGGATGCTCGCCCGGGGGAGCTCGGTGGGGGGCCGGATGCGCGGCTCCCTGCACCGCACGCGCGGCGCGCTGCTCGGGGGCGCGTACGCCGTGCGGGACCTCGGCCGGGCACAGACGAAGGGATCGACCGCATGACGGCCTTGGCCACCTCGCAGGCGGCGCACGCCGGGGACGACCAGGAGGCGTCGGGGGCGCCGCGTGCCGACTGCATCGCGGACTCCGCCGGTGGGCTCACGTTCGACGTCACGGACCCCGGCGAGCCGGGCACGGAGGCCGTCGCGCACCTCGTGCTGCGCCGCCGCGACGCCGACTCCGCCGAGGAGGACGTACGGCTGCCGCTGACTTCGTCGGGCGACGGCAGGCTGCGGGCCGCGCTGCCCAGCAGCGTCGAGCTCGCCGAGGGCCGCTGGAACGCGTACGCGCAGGTCGCGGGCGGCGAGCCGCGCCGCCTCATGCCGGGCGTGAACGACCTGCGCTCCCTGGTCGACCGCGCGCCGAGCGGCAGCCGGGGCCATGTCGCGGTGCGTATCCCGTACGCGACGAAGCAGGGCAACCTCTCGGTGCGCAGCTGGTGGCGCGCCCCGCACGCCGAGGCCGGCGAGATGGAGATCTCCGGCGCCGCCGTGACCGTGCGGGGCCGGGTGTACGGCACCGTGCTCACCGACGCCGGATACGTCGAGGCCGTCCGGCGCGACGAGCCGGACGCCGTCCAGCGGGCCGAGATCACCACCGAAGGGCCGGAGTTCTCCTTCGCGCTGTCGTACGGCCCGCTCGCCGACCGCGGGGCCGGCCCCTGGGACCTGTGGCTGCGCCCGGCCGGCGAGAGCGGCCCGCGGGTGCGCCTCGCCCGGCTCCTGGACGACGTCCCGGACAAGAAGGCGATCTTCACGTACCCGGTCGTGCCGTGCGCGACGGCCGAGCACGGCACGCTGGAGGCGGGCCCGTACTACACGCTCGACAACGACCTGTCCGTGCGGGTGCGCGAGACGAACGCGAAGGAGGGGACGGGCGAGTAGGGGCGGGCGGGCAGGGCCGTTCCACCGGCACAATCACGTCCATGTTGGAGACCTCGGCACGACTGCTCCGCCTGCTCTCGCTGCTGCAGGCCCACCGCGAATGGTCCGGCGCGGACCTCGCCGAACGGCTCGGCGTCACCCCGCGCACGGTCCGGCGCGACGTGGACCGGCTGCGCGAGCTCGGCTACCCCGTGAACGCGAGCCCGGGCACCGGAGGCGGCTACCAGCTCGGCGCAGGGGCCGAACTGCCGCCGCTGCTCCTGGACGACGACGAGGCGGTCGCGGTCGCCGTCGGGCTGCGGACCGCCGCGGGGCAGGGCGTCGAGGGCATCGGCGAGAGCTCGGTCCGTGCGCTCTCCAAGCTCGAACAGGTGCTGCCGAACCGGCTGCGGCGCCGCGTCGGCGCCCTGAACGCGTTCACCGTGCCCCTGCTGCGCGCCCCGCGGCGGGAGGGCGTCGACCCGGCGGTCCTCACCGAACTCGCCGACCTCTGCAGGGACTCCGAGCGGCTGCGCTTCGACTACCGCGACCACGGCGGCAGTTCCACCCGCAGGACGGTGGAGCCGCACCGCCTGGTCTGCACCGAGCGCCGCTGGTACCTCGTGGCGTGGGACCTCGACCGCGAGGACTGGCGTACGTTCCGCGCGGACCGCATCGCCCCGCGGCCGCCGCACGGCCCCCGCTTCGCACCGCGCACCCCGCCGGCCGAGGACCTCGCCGCCTACGTCGCGGAAGGCCTCTCCACGCACGCGTACGCCGCACACGCCGTCGTCCGCCTCCTCGTTCCCGCGGACGAGGCCGCACAGCGGCTCTCGCCCGCCGACGGCACCCTGGAGGCCGAGACCGAGCGGACGTGTCTGCTGCGCACGGGCGCGACGAGCCTGGACGTCATGGTCTTCCACGTGCTGTTCCTGGGCATGGAGTTCGAGGTCGTCGAGCCCGCGGAGCTGTCGGAACGGATCGAGGCCTCCAGGGACCTGCTCAGTCGTGCTCTGGACCGGGGTGCCCCGGACCGGGGTGGTCCGTCTGCAGATCGTCGGGGCGCCGGGCGGGATCCCGGCCCGCGTCCTGCGCCTCGTACGCCGCGTACTCGGGATGGTGCAGATCGAACGCCGGGGACTCGGAGCGGACCCGGGGCAGCGTGACGAAGTTGTGCCGCGGCGGCGGGCAGGAGGTCGCCCATTCCAGGGAGCGGCCGAAGCCCCAGGGGTCGTCGACGTCGACCTTCTCGCCGTACTTGGCGGTCTTCCAGACGTTGTGGAGGAACGGCAGCGTCGACATGCCGAGCAGGAACGCGCCGATGGACGAGACGGTGTTGAGCACCGTGAAGCCGTCCGCCGCCAGGTAGTCCGCGTACCGCCGCGGCATGCCCTCGGCGCCCAGCCAGTGCTGGACGAGGAACGTGGTGTGGAAGCCGATGAAGAGCGTCCAGAAGTGGATCTTCCCGAGCCGTTCGTCGAGCATCTTGCCCGTCAGCTTCGGCCACCAGAAGTAGAAGCCGCCGAAGGTCGCGAAGACGACGGTGCCGAACACGACGTAGTGGAAGTGCGCGACGACGAAGTACGTGTCGGTGACGTGGAAGTCGATGGGCGGCGAGGCGAGCAGGACGCCGGTGAGGCCGCCGAACAGGAAGCTCACCAGGAACCCGACGGCCCACAGCATGGGTGTCTCGAAGGACAGCGAGCCCTTCAGCATCGTGCCCGTCCAGTTGAAGAACTTCACGCCCGTCGGGACGGCGATGAGGAAGGACATGAAGGAGAAGAACGGCAGCAGGACCGCGCCGGTGGCGAACATGTGGTGCGCCCACACGACCACGGAGAGACCGGTGATGGCCGTCGTCGCGCCGACCAGCGGCAGATAGCCGAAGATCGGCTTACGGCTGAAGACAGGGATGATCTCCGTGATGATGCCGAAGAACGGCAGCGCGATGATGTAGACCTCGGGATGCCCGAAGAACCAGAAGAGGTGCTGCCACAGCAGCGCACCGCCGTTCTCCGAGGCGAAGACGAGCGAGTGGAAGCGCCGGTCCGCCTCCAGGACGAGCAGCGCGGCGGCGAGCACGGGGAACGCGATCAGCACCAGGATCGATGTGAACAGGACGTTCCAGGTGAAGATGGGCATCCGGAACATCGTCATGCCGGGCGCCCGCATGCCGATGATGGTGGTCAGGAAGTTCACCGAGCCGAGGATCGTGCCGAAGCCGGAGAGCGCGAGCCCCATGATCCACAGGTCGGCGCCGACGCCCGGCGACCGCTCCATGCTGTTGAGCGGGGCGTACGCGAACCAGCCGAACGCGGCGGGCCCGCTCGGCACGAGGAGCGAGCCGAGCACCATCAGGCCGCCGAAGAGGAACAGCCAGTACGAGAGCATGTTCAGCCGTGGGAAGGCGACGTCGGGCGAGCCGATCTGCAGCGGCATGATCTCGTTGGCGAAGCCCGCGAACGTCGGCGTCGCGAAGAGCAGCAGCATGATCGTGCCGTGCATGGTGAAGGCCTGGTTGAACTCCTCGTTGCTCATCAGCTGCAGCCCGGGCCTCGCCAGTTCGGCCCGCATGAGCAGGGCGAGCGCGCCGGCGATCAGGAAGAAGACGAACGACGTGATCAGGTAGAGGTGCCCGATCTTCTTGTGGTCCGTGGTCGTCAGCCAGTCCACGACGATCCGGCCGGGACGGCGGTCCCGCACCGGTCGTTCGGCCGCCTGCGCCGTCTCGGTCCCCATCGCCCGCCCCTTCGCCCTCGCGTCCCGGGCCCGCACGAAGCCGGCCGCCCGCAGCTGTCCGAAGCCCACCCATGATGCTCGCGTCGCCGCGCGACCGACAGAGGGCAAGCCGGAATGGCGAATTCCTCCACACTTCGTCACCTTCCGTGCGAGGGCCGGGATTCGGAAATGCGGGTGCCCGGAAAAGGGTGCGGCGACGGGGCGCGATCTTATTCGGACCGGTCTTTTCCGGGCGTAGGGGAGAACCCTTCCGAGTGACGTGCTGACACTCGTGAATTACGTCGGTACAAGTACGGAACCGCCCGTACGTGTGACGGAGTTCGACCAAAACGCGCGTCGTGATCCTGTGACGAAAGCGTGACCGGAGAGGTATCCGTGACGCATGGTGTGGACCCGCCGCAGGGTCTTCCGCGCGCCCGTCGTGGCGCCTTCCGCACGCCTGCCGGCCTTCCCCGGCGGGGCCGCGCTCGCCTACCGTGGCGGGCATGGCACCTATCCCGACCCCTCCCACAGAGCCCCAGGACAGCCCGGACGGTTACGTAGGCATGCCGGCCGACGGCGCCGAGCGGCAGGCGCGCGAGCGCGGCTGGTCCACCGTCAGGTCGCTGCGGCCGGGCACGATCATCACGATGGAGTACCTCGCGGGGCGGCTCAACTTCGAGGTCAAGGACGGCGTCGTGGCGCGCTGCTGGAAGGGCTGAGCCGCCCGCCCGGGAGCGACGGGCACGCGCACGGCGAAAGGCCCCGGTTCCGACACGGAACCGGGGCCTTCGCGGTGCGGGGGATGGGCTGTGCGTACCGGCCCCCGCCGTTGTGGGGTCAGCCGCCCGCCACCGGGCGGGCCGACGTGGTGCCGCGCGGCACGCGGTCGGAGTGGGGCGGGCGGCGGCTGCCCGCCGGGGTGACCGGCGTCCGCTCCGAGCGGGCCGTGTGCGGCCCGGGTGCCAGGTAGGCCGCGGGGCGTGCGCCGCGGGCGGCCGCGACCGGCTCGCGCACGGTCGTCTCGCCGTCCGGGGCCGTGCGCTGCGGGATCATGGCGGTCGCGCCGACCGGCGCGGGGCCGGGCTCCGGCACCGTGATGATGCCGGTGCGGCGGGCCCGCCAGGACTCGCGGACGCTGAAGATCATGGCCTCGACGCGGGTGATCAGCGTCTCGCACCAGGGCAGCGCGAGCAGGATGAGCAGGCCCGCGGCCCAGCCGAGGAAGACGTCGCTCAGCCAGTGCGTGCCGAGGTAGACGGTGGTGAGCCCGACGCTCAGCGAGACCACCGCGGAGAGGGCCGACAGATAGCGGCGGGTGCGCGGGGTTGAGGCGAGGTAGGCCAGGATTCCCCAGGTCACGACGGCGTTGGCGGTGTGGCCCGAAGGGAATATATCGCCGCCGAGCCACATCTCGTTCGAGCCGATCGCGGTGGCGTAGTGCGGGCCGAGGCGGCCCATGCCGAGCTTCGCGGCGCCCACGGTGACGTTGAGCAGGAGCAGGGCGGCGCCGAACATGAGGAGCGGACGCAGCGTGTGCTGCCGCCAGGAGCGCCAGCCGAGCCAGGCCGCGACCATCACGGCCGTCGGGCCGCGCTGGCCGAGCACGACCCAGTAGTCGAGGAAGGCGTGGATCTCCGGCCACTGCTGGTAGGGCCGGAAGAACATGACCTGCCAGTCGAAGCGCACCAGCCACGAGGTGGTCAGCACGGCGACGACGATGGCCAGGTAGAAGGCCAGGGTCGCGCTGAAGAGCACGACCCTGTGCCGGCTCATCCTCGGCACATCGAGGTGGGTCGGTCGTTCCGGCTCACGGTCCAGCCGGGCGAAGACCCGGTCAAGACGGGTGAGGTTTCGTTCGGTACGCACCCAATCGACGTTACAGCGAGTGAGTGCGGCACTAGGCCGAATCAGTGGCTTTGTGATGACGATGTGATGTGGGATTGATCTCAACACGAGGTTTATTCCCGTGTTTTGTTTATTCCGCACCGACCGCCTTAGTCAATTGGCTGATCATTTCCGGCGCAGTTTTATGCCCCTTATGAATTCGTTCACCGGGTCCTGGCGCGGAATTTCCCCCTCGATCACCGTGGGCCACGGAAATGATCATGACGCGATCACGGCGGGCCCGAGCCGTGCAGCCAGAACGCCCCATAGACCGCGCTCGCCACCGCCACACCCCCGAGCACCAGCGCCGACCTGGACGTCCGCAGCCGGGCGAGCGCCACCGCGACCGGCAGCAGCAACGGGAAGGCGGGCATCAGGAGCCGCGGCTTCGAGCCGAAGTAGCCGGCCGCGCAGAGGGCCAGCACGACGACGATCCCGCAGTAGACGAGCAGCGGCAGCGGCTGCCCGCGGCGCACGCACAGGACGTACAGCCACACGACCAGGGCGACGCCGACGATCAGCCCGAGGCCCGCAAGGGCGCCCGGCACCGAGGTGAACTTCTCCCCGACGAAGCGCACGAAGGCGTAACCGAAGTCGAAGCCGTTGCCCCAGCCCGCCTGGACGTCGAGATAGCCGAAGAGGCCGCCGCCGGTGCGGTGGCCGACCCACAGGACGTAGGCCGCGGCGCCCAGCGGGGCCAGGACCACGCCGAGCAGCGCGCGCCCGTCCGCCCGCCGCTCCCGGTACATCCGGACGGCGGCCGCCGCCCAGATCGCGGCGACCACCGCCGCGCCCACCGGCCGCGTCAGACCCGCCAGCGAGGCGAGCACGCCCGCCGTCACCCAGCGATCCCTGAGCACCGCGTACAACGACCAGGCCGCGAGCGCCGTGAACAAGGACTCGCTGTACGCCATCGACTGCACGATGCCGACCGGCAGCACCGCCCACAGCGCGGCCGCGCAGACGCCGGCGCGCCGCCCGTACACATGGTCGGCGACCGCGAAGATCCCGGCGGCGGCGAAGAGCGAGGCGACCCAGCTCACCACGAGCCCCGCGTCGGCGTACGACAACGGGCTCACCGCCGAGACGAGCCGCTCCAGCCAGGGCAGCAGCGGGAAGAACGCGAGGTTCGAGTGGACGCTGCCGTCCGGGAGCGTCACTTCCCAGCCGTATCCGTGCTCGGCGACGCGGGTGTACCAGAGCGAGTCCCAGCGGGCGGTCAGGAGCGTGTGCGGGCTCTTGCCCGCCACCGCGCCCCAGACCGCGAGCACGGCGACGCCCAGCGCACGCACCCCCGCGTACACGAGGAGCGCGGGCGCCGCGCGGCGGAGCACGGGGCCCGCCGGAGCCGGCGGTGGTCGTTGATCAAGATCGGTCACGAGCTCGATTATCGGCCGTACCGGGAACCGGACGCGGCCACGGGGCGTGGCCGATGACGGGGGGCGTGGCGCATGCCACATCACATCCGTACAACCGTGAGAGGTCCGCCACGCGTCCCGGGCGAGGACTCGCGTACTCTGACGGCTCACTCGCCTTTGTCCGCGCCGCCGCAGCCGGGAGTTCACCGTCCCGCAAGGCCGCCGATGCGAGGGACCACTGGGAGGTACGCACATGTCCGGGACGACCACGGCCGCAGCACAGCAGGGCCGTCGGGGATCCGGGGCCGGTGCCGGGGCCAACCGCTGGGTCGTGCTCGTCGTCCTCTGCGTGAGCCTGCTGCTCGTCGCCGTCGACGCCACCGTGCTGCACGTCGCGGTGCCCGCGGTCACCGAGGACCTGAAGCCCGGCGCCATCGAACTGCTGTGGATCGTCGACATCTATCCACTCGTCTGCGCCTCGCTCCTCATCCTCTTCGGCACGCTCGGCGACCGCGTCGGCCGCAGACGCGTCCTCCTCCTCGGCTACGCCCTCTTCGGCGTCGCCTCCGCGGTCGCGGCCCTCGCGGACAACGCGCAGGTCCTCATCGCGGCCCGCGCGCTGCTCGGCGTCGGCGGCGCGATGATCATGCCTGCGACGCTGTCGATCCTGCGCCAGGTCTTCCCCGACCGGCGCGAGCGGGCCGTCGCCATCGGCCTGTGGAGCGCGGTCGCCGCGGTGGGCGCGGCCGTCGGGCCGCTGCTCGGCGGGTTCCTCCTCGAGCACTTCTGGTGGGGCTCGGTCTTCCTCATAAACATCCCGCTGATGCTGGTCAGCCTGCCCATCGGCCGCTGGCTGCTGCCCGAGTCGACCGGTGACAGGGACGGGCCGTGGGACGTGGTCGGCGCGCTGATGGCCGCGAGCGGGCTCTTCGGCCTCGTCCTCGGGGTGAAGCGGCTCGGCGGCGGCGAGGACCCGCTCGGCCTCACCACCCTGCTCTCCCTCTTCCTCGGCGGCGCCCTCCTCGTCGGCTTCGTCCGCCGGCAGCGGCGGCGCAAGCACCCGCTGGTCGACCTGTCGATGTTCATGCGGCCCGCGTTCAGCACGTCGGTCGGCTGCATCGTCCTCGCCATGCTCGCCCTCGTGGGCCTCGAACTGATCGCCGCGCAATATCTCCAGCTGGTGCTGGGGCTCTCCCCGCTGGAGACGGGGCTGCGGCTGCTCCCCCTGACGATCGCCGCGATGGCCGCGGGACTCGCGGGCTCGAAGATGCTCGGCGGTCTCGGGCCGCGCGCGATGGTCTGCGCCGGCTTCTGTCTGACCGCGTTCGCCGTGCTGCTGCTCACGGGCATGGGCGGCCACGCGAACGACGCGTTGCTTCTCGTCGGGTTCGTGCTGCTGGGCTTCGGCCTGGAGACCACGCTCTTCGGTGCGTACGAGTCGATGCTGAGCGAGGCGCCGCAGGCGCAGGCGGGCGGCGCGGCGGCGATCGGCGAGACGTCCTACCAGCTCGGTGCGGGGATCGGCATCGCGCTGCTCGGCAGCGTCATGAACGCGGCGTACGCGCCGGGGCTCTCGTCGGTGCAGGGGGTGTCCGCCGCGGACAGCGCGGCCGCGGGGCACTCGCTCGGGGAGGCGTACGAGGTCGCCGGGCGGGTCGGGGGCGGGGCGGGGGCCGCGCTGCGCAGCGCGGCTCGGGACTCCTTCGTGCATGGGCTGCATGTGACCTTGCTGGTCAGTGCGGGGTTGCTGTTGCTGGGGGCGGTGGCTGCGCTGAAGCTGCCGCGGGGGATGGAGTGTGGGGGCTCTGGTTCTGCCCCTGCGGGGCGGGCTGAGCGGGTTCCTGGGCCTCGGGACCCCGAGCGGGTCGGGGCGGGGTCGTCTGCCGACGTCTGACCTTCGGTGGGGGCGGTGTTCCCCGCGGGTGCGTGGGGGTTCTTTGCGCAGTTCCCCGCGCCCCTTGATGGGGGCAGATTTCGGGTGCGGGTGCGTGGGGGTTCGTCGCGCAGTTCCCCGCGCCCCTAAGATGCCATTTCACTTGGTCAGTCTGCGGTGACATATGAGGGTTGCGGCGATGGCGGTGAAGGCCAGGAAGTGTTGCGGCTTGCGCTCGTAGCGGCGGTGCAGGCGTCGACAGCCGGACAACCAGGACACGGTCCGCTCCACGACCCAGCGGTGTCGTCCCAGGTGCTGGGACGACTCGATGCCCTTGCGGGCGAGGCGGTGCCGGATGCCGCGGGATGCCAGCCATCGCCGCAGGTGGCGGTAGTCGTAGCCCTTGTCTCCGTGCAGTTTCCCCGGCCGTCGGCGTCGCGGGCCGCGACGGGAGCGGATCGGCGGGATGCCACGAACCAGAGGGATGAGGGCCTGGCTGTCGTGGAGGTTGGCGGCGGAGATGCCGATCGACAGGGGCAGACCCTGCCGGTCGACGATGAGGTGGATTTTCGATCCCTTCTTGCCGCGGTCGGTCGGATTCGGTCCCGTCAGCTGCCCCCTTTGAGGGCGCGGACACTGACGGAGTCGATCGCACACTGCGTCCAGTCCAGCCCGCCCTGGGCGCCGAGTTCGTCCAGGACCAGGCGATGGAGTTTGGCCCACACCCGGGCTTCGGTCCACTCGGTGAACCGGCGAAAGGCGGTCACCCCCGACAACCCGAAGCCCGGCGGCAGTTGGTTCCATGTGCAGCCTGAGGTGGCCACGAAGATGATCGCGGCGAGCACCTCGCGGCCCCCGCGCCGGCGATGGCCTCCACCCTGCGGGCGAACCGGCGCCGGCGGCACCACTCGCTGGAACAACTCCCATAAGTCTTCCGGCGCCATCCGCTCGACGAGCGCAGCAGTCATCACCCCAGACTGCCGCAAAATCACGCCAACTGAAATGGCTTCTAAAGCGCGTCCCCCAGCGCGGCGCGTCCCTTGCTTGACGCGCCCCGTTCGGGTGCGGGTGTGTGGGGGCTTGTCGCGCAGTTCCCCGCGCCCCTGAAAGCGCCTCCGCTGCGTGGTGCGTCCCGTCGGGGTGTGTTCTCGGGTGGTCTGGACGTGGGGGAGACTGCGTCGTAACGTCGGCGCGAGTGTGCTAACTATCAGTGCTAGTTTTGTGTTGCCGGAGGCCCGCATGTCCGCAAGCGCCCGCATCCCTCTGCCGCCCTTCGACCCCGCCGACCCCCTCGGCATCGACGACCTCCTCGACCCCGAGGACCTCGCGATCCGGGACACCGTCCGGACCTGGGCCACCGACCGCGTCCTGCCGCACATCGCCGACTGGTACGAGAAGGGTGAGCTGCCCGGTATTCGCCAGCTGGCCCGGGAGCTGGGTTCGCTCGGGGCCCTCGGGATGTCCCTGGAGGGATACGGCTGCGCAGGGGCCAGCGCCGTGCAGTACGGGCTCGCCTGCCTGGAGCTGGAGGCCGCCGACTCCGGCATCCGCTCCCTCGTCTCCGTGCAGGGCTCCCTCGCCATGTACGCCATCCACCGCTTCGGCTCCGAGGAGCAGAAGCAGCGATGGCTGCCGGGCATGGCCGCGGGCGAGATCATCGGCTGCTTCGGCCTGACCGAGCCGGACCACGGCTCCGACCCGGCGTCCATGCGTACGCACGCGAAGAAGGACGGCACCGACTGGGTGCTCAGCGGCCGGAAGATGTGGATCACGAACGGGTCGGTGGCCGGGGTCGCCGTCGTCTGGGCCCAGACCGAGGACGGGATCAGGGGGTTCGTCGTACCGACCGATGCTCAGGGGTTCTCGGCGCCGGAAATCAAGCACAAGTGGTCGCTGCGCGCGAGCGTCACCAGCGAGCTGGTCCTCGACGAGGTGCGGCTGCCCGGGGACGCGGTGCTGCCCGAGGTCGTCGGCCTCAAGGGCCCACTGAGCTGTCTCTCGCACGCGCGCTACGGCATCGTCTGGGGCGCGATGGGCGCGGCCCGGTCCTCCTTCGAGGCCGCCGTCGACTACGCGAGCAGCCGCGAGCAGTTCGGCCGGGCCATCGGCGGTTTCCAGCTCACCCAGGCCAAGATCGCCGACATGGCGGTCGAGCTGCACAAGGGCATCCTGCTCGCCCACCACCTGGGCCGGCGCATGGACGCGGGGAAGCTGCGTCCCGAGCAGATCAGCTTCGGCAAGCTCAACAACGCCCGTGAGGCGATCGAGATCTGCCGCACGGCCAGGACCATCCTGGGCGCCAACGGGATCTCGCTGGAGTACCCCGTCATGCGGCACGCGACGAACCTCGAGTCCGTCCTCACGTACGAGGGCACGTCCGAGATGCATCAGCTGGTACTGGGCAAGGCGCTCACCGGTCTCGACGCGTTCCGGTGAGCGGCCTCGCCTAGCTCTGGTTGAAGAAGCCGTCCGTCGCGCGGCTGCCGGCCTCGCCGTTGACGATCTGGGTGTCGGCAGGCGTGAGCAGGAAGACCCGCGTGGCCACGCGCTCGATCGAACCGCGCAGGCCGAAGGTGAGGCCCGCCGCGAAGTCGACCACGCGCTTGGCGTCGGTGGGCTCCATGGACGTCAGGTTCATGATGACCGGGACGCCGTCCCGGAAGAGCTCACCGATGCGGCGGGCGTCCCGGAAGCTGTCCGGGGTCACGGTCCCGATCCGGTGTTCCTGCTCCTGGGCCTTCTCGCTCGCCACCCGCACACGCGGGTCGGTGACCCAGGCCTCCGGCTGGTCGGGTCCCTCGCTCCGGTCGTCTTCGTAGCCGTCGTCGTAGTAACGCTCGTCGTTGTTGTCGTCGACGAGGCCAAGCCAAGCACTCGCCTTGCGCACCGATCCCATGGACGCCTCCTCTCGCAGCGGTTTCCCTGAATTCCGCATCCCTATCGTCGTCCATGATGCGGATGATGCGCCAAGTGGATAGTCGCCGCGCGGGGTTTTCGTGACGGTACTGGTGCAGAGTCAACACGCCGATGTGCGGTGCGCTCCAAGGGTCGTGCTGTGTACGGCTGCTGACACTGAGTGAAATATGATTCTTCACGGCGTATGGGTGACGGCCGGTGCGTACGGGTGAACGAGACGATGGCTACGATGCCGGGGTTGATCGCACACGGGCTCGGGGGAGTCGTCTTGTTCGGAATCGTCAGGCCCTGCAGCCACCGCCTCGGCGAAGGGCTCAAGACCCAGTGGATGGCGCACCTGTGCGGGCTCTGCCTCGCGCTGCGCGGCGACCACGGGCAGTTCGCCCGCGTCGTCACCAACTACGACGGCCTGATCATCTCGGTTCTGACGGAGGCTCAGGCGGAGCGGTCGACCGGCCGGCGGCGCACCGCGGGGCCCTGCCCGCTGCGCGGGATGCGGACTGCCTCCGTCGCGCAGGGGGAGGGGGCGCGGCTCGCCGCCGCCGTCTCGCTGGTGCTCGCGTCGGCGAAGGTCCGTGACCATGTCGTCGACGGTGACGGGCTCCTGGCGCGCAGGCCGGTGGCTGTCGCCGCGTGTCGCGTGGCGCGGAACTGGGACCGGGCGGGCGCCCGGACCGGCGCCGATGTGGGGTTCGACACGGCGGTCCTGGTCGACGCCGTCGAACGGCAGGCCGGCGTCGAGGCCTTGGCGGGCCCCGGCACCTCCCTGCTCGCGGTCACCGAGCCGACGGAGTCCGCGACCGCCGCGGCCTTCGCGCACACCGCCGTGCTCGCCGGGCGGCCCGGCAACGCGGCGCCGCTCGCCGAGGCGGGCCGCCTCTTCGGCAGGCTCGCCCACCTGCTCGACGCCGTCGAGGACAAGGAAGCTGACGCCGCGTCGGGCGCGTGGAACCCGCTCACCGCGACCGGCACGTCCCTGGCCGAGGCGCGCCGCCTCGCCGACGACGCGCTGCACGGCATCAGGCTCGCACTGCGTGACGCCGAGTTCACCGACGGCAAGCTGGCGCACCGGCTGCTCGCGCACGAGCTCGGCACGTCGATCGACCGGGCCTTCGGCACGGTGGCGTGCGGGCACGGGGGCGCCTCGCACGAGGTGACGGCGCATCAGGGCGGGGGCTTCGGGCCGCCGCAGGGGGGTGCGTACGGTACTCCGCCGCAGGGCGGGCCTTACGGCGGCGGGAATCCGTACGGGGGTGGCAACCCGTACGGGGGCGGGGCTTCCGGCGGGCCCGGCGGTTTCGACGGCCCTGGCGGCGTCGGGGGCGGGCCCGCCTTCGAACCGCAGCCGCCGAAGCCCGGCAAGCGCGGCTTCTGGGCGGGGTGTGCCGTCGCCATCGGGCTCTGCTGCACCTGCAAGATGTGCTGCGCCGACTCGTACGAGGGTCCATGGTCCCGCAAGAAGCGCGAGGGCTGCTGCAACAACTGCGGCGACTGCGACTGCGGCTGCTGCGGCATCTGCGAGTGCTGCTCCTGCTGTGACTGCGGGCTGTAGCCGGAGCCGGGGCGCGTGACCGGGCGTCAGCTCTTGATCTCCGGCGGTGAGATCCGCGACTTCTCGATCGCCGAGCCCTGCGTGCCCCACTTCTTCAGGATGCGGTCGTACGTGCCGTCCTTGATCAGCTGGTCGACCGCGGCCCGGAAGGCCGGGGCCAGCTCCGACCCCTTCTTGAAGGCGAAGCCGACGTCGAGCCGCCGGTACTCGCCGAGGAACTTCAGGCCCTCCTGCTGTTTCACGGCGTACCGCAGACCGTTGAGGGTGGACATCACCACGTCGGCCCTGCCCTGCTGGAGCGCGGCCCAGATCGCGCCCTGCTCGGCGTACGTCTTCACGCTGTACGGCTTCTCGCCCGCCTCCTCGCAGACGTGCTTGTTGTCCTCCAGCGTGACCTCGAAGGTGGTGCCCGCGCCGGTCGCCACGTTCAGGCCGCACAGCTGCTCGAAGTCGGTGACCTTCCTCAGCTTGCTGTCCTTCCGGACGGCGAAGCCCTGCCCGTCGTTGATGTACGTGACGAAGTCGATGGTCTTCCTGCGCTCGTCGGTCACGCCGAAGTTGCCGGTGCCCAGGTCGTACTTGCCGCTGCCCAGGGCCGGCAGGATCGCCTCGAAGCTCGCGGCCTCCCGCTCCAGCCTCAGGCCGAGGACCTTGGCGACGGCATCGGCGAAGTCGATGTCCTGGCCGACGACGGTCCTGCCGTCCTCCAGGTAGAGCGCGCCGGGCGGCGTGCCGCCGACGGAGGAGGCGACCGAGAGCGAGCCGCGGTCGCGTATGTCGTCCGGGAGCAGGCGCGCCGCCTTCCCGTCCTTCCCGACCGAGGCCACCACGTCCGTGGTCGGGATCTTCGCGCTCCCGCCGGCGGGGGCCGCACCGCCCGCGGACCCCGCGGCGTCACCGCCCGACCCGCACCCGGTCAGAACGAGGGTGGCCGCGGTGATCAGGGCGAAGGCCGCCGGGATGCGGCGGGACTGCAGGGGCGTGCTCATGGCGTGACGGTCTCCAGCTCGACGGGGCAGGGCAGGGCAGGGCGAAGCGAACGATCGAAGGGCAGGGCGAAGCGAACGTTCGAAGGGCAGGCGAGGCAGACGTACGAGGGGAGGGGGTGTCACCGCTCGTGACGCCTGTGACGGCAGAGCGGTGACGTACGCGTGTGAAGGCGGGGGCGACGGCGCGCGGCGGCGCGGGCGTCGGACGTACGCGGAAGACCGACCGGTCCGTGGAGAAGGAGAGAGGCGGACCCGTGGCGGGTCCGGCGCGCAGGGGGTCGGCTCAGAAGGGCATCAACAAGACGCCGACCACACTCGACCGAAGTCGATGTGGGAGCGCGTGACCAGCCACTGCTGTGGATGCATGGGCCAAGTGGAACAGGCATCCGTTTCCGCGTCAACTGCCGTGAGACGTAAGGCTCACATCCTGGACAGCCTTGACAACGCGTGTGCGCGGCACCGTAATGTCGAGGCGGATCGTGCTGAGGGGCTCGGTCCGTGTGAAGGCATCACCCGTGTTCGATCTTCTGTATCCACGGAGCCTTCCGCATGTCTTCCGACATCCTCGCCAAACCGGCACCGGTCCCCGAGCCCCGCGAACCCGCCGAACTCCCCGACGAGCCGCGCATCGTGCCCCGCCCCCGCGCGGGACAGTGGACGGCGGCCGTCGTCATCCTCGTCCTGCTCGCGCTGGCGGCCACCTCCGTCGTACGCAACGACGCGTTCCAATGGGACGTCGTCGGTGACTACTTCACCTCGGCATCCGTGCTGCGCGGGCTCGGGCTCACGCTCTGGCTGACCGCCCTCGTCATGGCGCTCGGCTTCGCCCTCGGCACGCTCCTCGCCCTGGGCAGGCTCTCCGCCAACCCCGTTCTGCGGGCCGTGAGTTGGGGATACGTCTGGTTCTTCAGGTCGATGCCGATCCTGGTGCAGCTGCTCTTCTGGTTCAACATCGGGGCGCTGTACCCGCAGCTGTTCGGCGTGAAGACGGTGAACCTGCTCGGTCCCGTCACCATCGCCGTCATCGGGCTCACCCTGCACGAGGCCGCGTACGCCGCCGAAGTGGTGCGGGGCGGGATCCTCTCCGTCGACCGCGGGCAGACCGAGGCCGCCCAGTCGCTGGGTCTCGGGCGGTGGCGCAGGTGGCGGCGGATCGTCCTGCCGCAGGCCATGCGGTCCATCGTGCCGCCGGCCGGGAACATGCTGATCGGCACCCTCAAGGGCACCTCGATCGTCTCCGTCATCGCCGTGCAGGACCTGCTCTACTCCGTGCAGCTCGTCTACCACCGCACCTACCAGGTCATCCCGCTGCTCATGGTCGCCACCATCTGGTACGTCGTGGTCACCTCGGTGCTCAGCGTCGGCCAGTACTACGTCGAGCGGCACTATGCCAAGGGCTCGGAGCGTGCCCGGTGAGGCGGTCGCTGGTCATCGTGGGCGCGGGGCCGCGCGCCACCGGCATCCTGGAGCGGATCGGCGCCAACGCGGGGGAGCTGTACGGCGGGTCGGGCCTCGACATCCACCTCGTCGACCCCTACCCGCCGGGCGGCGGCCGCATCTGGCGGCACGATCAGTCGCCGCTGCTGTGGATGAACTCGCAGGCCCAGGACGTCACGATGTTCACCGACGAGACGGTGGAGGTCGACGGGCCCGTCCTGCCGGGCCCCGCGCTCCACGAGTGGGCCGGGCGCGACGGGCGGGCCTTCCTCGGCCGCCGCGAGCAGAGCGCCTACCTGCGCTGGGTGTACGAGAAGGCCGTCGCCGCCCTGCCCGAAGGCGTCGTCGTCCACCACCACCGGCGCAGGGCCCTGCGCGTCACCGGATCGCGCGACACCCGCCAGGAGGTGACCCTCGAAGGCGTCGACGCACCGCTCGCCGCCGACGCCGTCATCCTCGCGCAGGGGCATCTGGACGCCGAACTCGACGACGAACAGGCCGACTTGGCCGCGTACGCCGAACGCACCGGCCTCGTGCACCTGCCGCCCGACTTCACCGCCGACACCGATCTGTCGGCGCTCGAACCCGGCGCGCCCGTCATCGTGCGCGGCTTCGGCCTCGCCTTCGTCGACCTGATGGTGCTCCTCACCGAGGGGCGCGGCGGACGGTACGAAGGGGACACGTACCACCCCTCGGGCCGCGAGCCGGTCCTGTACGTCGGGTCGCGGCGCGGCGTCCCGTACCGCTCGAAGATCGGCTACGACTGGGCGGGCGAACGGCCGCCGCTTCCCCGGTTCCTGGGGCCCGCCGAGATCGACGATCTCCTCGCGAGACCCGGCGGACACGACTTCCGGCGCGACGTCTGGCCGCTCGTCGAGAAGGAGCTCGGCTTCGCCCACTACCACCGGCTCTTCGCCGCCCACCCCGAACGCACCCGCGTCGCCTGGACGGACTTCGACGAGAAGTACGCGGCCTGCGACCCCGGCAGCCCCGAACTGGACGCCCTCGTCGCCTCCGCCGTGCCCGACCCCGCCGACCGGCTCGACCTCACCGCACTCGACCACCCGCTGGCCGGGGTGCGCCACACCTCGTACGCGGCGCTGCAGGACGGTCTTCGCGCCCACATCACCGACGACCTCGCGCGCAGGCACGACCCCCGGCACAGCCCCGACCTCGCCGTCTTCCTCGGACTGCTCTCCGTGTACGGGCAGCTGGTGCGGCTCGGCGACGTCGGCACCTGGTGGCACGGCTTCTTCAGCTACCTCGCGTCGGGGCCTCCGGGGCCACGGCTGCACCAGCTGCTCGCCCTCTCCCGCGCCGGAGTCGTCCGGTTCCTCGGCGCGGACGTCCAGGTCACCGCCGAGGACGGGGTGTTCCGCGCCCAGAGCCCCACCCTGCCGGGACAGGTCACCGAGGCCCGCGCGCTCGTCGAGGCGCGGCTCCCGCAGCCCACCCTCGCCCGCACCCGCGACCCGCTCCTGCGCGCCCTGCACGCCGAGGGCGCCGCGTCGACCGCGGCCGGACTCCTCGCCGTCGACCCGGTCGACGGACGGATCCTCGACCGGGCGGGCGTGCCGCACCCGCGCCGCTTCGCACTCGGCCCGCACACCGACGCGCGCGGCGCCGGAGCGTTCACCCGGCCGCGTACCAACAGCCCCACCTTCCGGCAGAACGACGCCACGGCACGCGCCGTACTCGACTTCCTCCGCACGAGCACGAGCACGAGCACGTCCACGACCACGACCAAGACCCGAGGAAGCCATGCCCCAGCCCAGTGACACCCCGATGGTCGACGTCCGTTCCGTGCACAAGTCCTTCGGCTCCCTGCGGGTCCTGAAGGGCGTCGACCTGCACGTCGGCAGGGGAGAGGTCACCGTCGTCATCGGACCGTCGGGCTCCGGCAAGTCCACCCTCCTGCGCACCATCAACCACCTGGAGAAGGTCGACGCGGGACGGATCACCGTCGACGGATCGCTCATCGGCTACCGGCGCTCCGGCGACAAGCTGTACGAGCTGCCGGAACGCGAGGTGCTCAAGCAGCGCACCCGGATCGGCTTCGTCTTCCAGAACTTCAACCTCTTCCCGCACCTGACCGTGCTGGAGAACATCGTCGAGGCGCCCGTCTCCGCGCTCAAACGGCCGCGCCCCGCGGCCGAGAGGACCGCGCGGGAGCTCCTGGCGCGCGTCGGCCTCGCCGACAAGGCCGACACCCATCCCCGCCGGCTCTCCGGCGGCCAGCAGCAGCGCGTCGCCATCGCCCGCGCGCTCGCCCTCGAACCGCGACTGCTCCTCTTCGACGAGCCGACCTCGGCTCTCGACCCCGAACTGGTCGGCGAGGTCCTCGACGTCATCAAGGACCTCGCCCGGCAGGGCACCACCATGATCGTCGTCACGCACGAGATCGGCTTCGCCCGTGAGGTGGCCGACACCGTCGTCTTCATGGACGACGGCCGCGTCGTCGAACAGGGTGCCCCCGCCGACGTACTCGACAGGCCGCGCCACGACCGCACGCGCGCCTTCCTCTCCAAGGTCCTCTAGTCCAAGGTCCTCCAGCCCTCCGGGAGTACGCATGCCTTCGCTCCACCTCGCCGTCGCCATCGACCGGGCCGACACCCACCAAGCCGCCCCCTACCTCGAATCGGCGCTCCTCGCCGAGCACGGGTCGCTCGACTTCGTGACGCTCGGCGACTCCTTCGCGCGCCCCGGACCCGACGCGCTCGCCGTGGCCGCCAGGATCGCGCCCGACACCGCACGCATCGGCCTCGTGCCGACCGTCACGACCACGCACACCGAGCCGTTCCACGTGCAGGCCGCCGTGGCGACCCTCGACTGGGTCAGCCACGGACGGGCCGGCTGGGCGCTCGACGTCTCGGCGACCGAGGCCGAGGCGCGGCTCTTCGGGCGGCGCCGCGCCGCGCCGCGCGAGGAGCTGTGGCGGGAGGCCGGTGACGTCGCCGACGCCGCCGCCCGGCTGTGGGACAGCTGGGAGGACGACGCGGAGATACGGGACGTGGCTTCCGGCCGCTTCGTCGACCGGGACAAGCTGCACTACGCCGACTTCGCGGGCCGTACGTTCTCGGTGCGCGGGCCCTCCATCGTGCCGCGGCCGCCGCAGGGCCACCCGGTGCGGGTCGTCGACGCGACCGCGCCGCAGGCCCGGGAGACCGCGGCCCGGCACGCGGACGTCGCCCTGGTGCGCGCCGCCTCCGCCGAGCGGGCCGCGGCCGCCCGCGCCGAACTGCGGGGCCTCGCCGCCCGGTTCGGCCGCGACCCGCGGACGCTTCTGGTGTTCGCCGCTCTCGACATCGATCTCGGTGACGGCGAGCACGCCGCCGAGCCGGGCCACGGCGGCGGACCGCTGCCCACCGCCGGCGGGCCCGCCTACCGGGGCGGGCCCGTCGACCTCGCCGAGCTGATCGCCGACTGGCACCGCGCGGGCGCCGTCGACGGCTTCCACCTCACGCCCGCCGAGCCACGCCGTGACCTGGAGCGGCTCGTCAACGGCACCGTCGCGCTGCTCCAGCACCGCGGCCTGTTCCGCACCTTCTATCCGGGCAGCACGCTCCGCGAACACCTGGGTCTCGCCCGGCCCGCCAACCGATACGCAGCGCTCACGGGGGAGTCCGCATGACACGGCGACACGAGACGGCACAGCGGCCCAAGCAGGTGCACCTGGCCGCCCACTTCCCGGGCGTCAACAACACCACCGTCTGGTCCGACCCCGCATCCGGCTCGCACATCGACTTCTCGTCCTTCGCGTCGCTCGCCCGCACCGCGGAGCGCGGCCTCTTCGACTTCTTCTTCCTCGCCGAGGGGCTGCGGCTGCGCGAGCACAAGGGGCGCATCCACGACCTGGACGTCGTGGGACGGCCCGAGTCGCTGACCGTCCTGACCGCGCTCGCCGCCGTGACCGAGCGGCTCGGTCTGGCCGGCACCGTCAACGCCACCTTCAACGAACCCTTCGAGCTGGCCCGCAGGTTCGCCGCCCTCGACCACCTGAGCGCCGGACGTGCCGCCTGGAACGTGGTCACCACATCGGACGCCTTCACCGGCGAGAACTTCCGGCGCGGCGGCTACCTCGACCGGGCCGACCGGTACACCCGCGCCGCCGAGTTCCTGGCGACCGCGCGCGAACTGTGGGACTCCTGGACGCCGGACGGCAGGCCGCGGCCGTTCGCGCACCGCGGGCGCCACTTCTCCGTCGAGGGCGAGTTCACCGCGCCCCGCTCCCCGCAGGGCCACCCCGTGGTGATCCAGGCGGGCGACTCGCCGGAGGGGCGGGAGTTCGCCGCGTCCGCCGCCGACGTCATCTTCACGCGGCACGGCACACTGGAGGCGGGACGGGAGTTCTACGCCGACGTGAAGGGGCGCCTCGCCAAGTACGGGCGCTCCGCCGACGACCTGAAGATCATGCCCGGCGTCACCTTCGTCCTCGGCGACACCGCGGCCGAGGCGCAGGAGAAGGCCACCGAGATCCGCCGCGACCAGGTCTCCCCGCAGAACGCGATCCTCGCCCTGGAGCAGGTCTGGGGCGTCGACCTCTCCGCGTACGACCCGGACGGGCCGCTGCCCGACATCGACCCCGACCCCGACTCCGAGCTCGTCCAGGGCCGGGTGAAGATCACCGACCCGTTCGCCGTCGCCGCGAAGTGGCGGGCGCTCTCCGAGGCCAAGGGGCTCTCCATCCGCCAGACGGTCATCGAGACCACGGCACGCCAGTCCTTCATCGGCACCCCGGATCGGGTCGCCGCCGACCTGACGGAGTTCGTGCGCACCGACGCCGCCGACGGCTTCATCCTCGTGCCGCACCTCACCCCCGGCGGCCTCGACGACTTCGTGGACCGGGTGGTGCCGCTGCTCCAGGAGCGCGGCGCGTACCGCACGGCGTACGAAGGCACGACGCTCCGCTCCCACCTCGGGCTGCGCGAGCCGGTATGGAAGGGTTGATCACCATGAGCACCGGGCACTCCGCGGACGCGGCACAGGACTGGAAGCACTGGCACGAGCAGCGGACGGAGACGGTGTCGGCCCCCTACGGGCCGCTCTCCCTCACCGGCACGCACTGGCTCGCCGACCACCCGCAGGGACACCTGCCGGGCATCCCCGGACACTGGGCGGACACGCCCGACGCGGTCGTCCTGACCGCGGGTCCGGACGACGGCCTCACCGTGGGCGGTGCGCCCCTCACCGGCGAGGCCCGCCTCGGCGCCGACGGCGGTCCGGTCGCCGGCGCCCGCGTCGCGCTCGGCGGGCGCCGCCTCGTCGTCGTCCGGCGCGAAGGCCTGTGGGCGGTGCGCGACTTCGACCCGGACTCCGCCGCGCGCCGCGCCTTCCGCGGCATCGACGCCACCGAGTACGACGAGCGCTGGGCGGTGCCGGGGCGCTTCGTCCCGTACGACGAGGACCGCACCGTCACGGTCGGCAACGCGGACGGCAAGGAGCGCGGGCTCGGACTCGGCGGTGAACTCTCCTTCAGGATCGGGGGAGTCGAGCACGCCCTCAAGGTGAGCGTGGAGGCCGACGGGTCGCTGTGGGCGGTCTTCGCGGATGCCACCGGCGGTGTCTCCAGCTACCGCTTCCGCTTCCTGCGGCCCGCCGCGCCGGACGCCGACGGCCGCACCACCGTCGACTTCAACCGTGCGCTGCTGCCCCCGTGCGCCTTCGCCGACCACTTCATCTGCCCCTTCCCGCCGCCCGGCAACACGCTGTCCGTCGACATCGCGGCGGGGGAGCGGAGTCTTCGCGACACATAGAGCCCGTCTCGGCCGAAAGGCGCCCTTGTGCGGCTCGTGTCCACCCCCCAATACTCCCGAGCAGCGCTTGTCAGGAGCACGGCGTAACCGGAATCCGGGCTGTCTCTTTGGCTGCGCCTCACGGGTCCTCAACCCACAAGGACCCACTGACTTCCCTCGGGAGGGAAAAACGTGAGGATCAAGCGCACCATCCCCCACAGCGGCATATCGAGACACACCCGTCTGCTCGCCGTGGCCACCGGGCTCGTCGCCGCAGGAGCGCTCGCCGTGCCCGCGGCCACCGCGCAGGACGGCGCCGCGACCTTCAGCGCCGCGCAGCTGGAACAGGCCAGCGACGCCGTCCTCGGCGCCGACGTCGCCGGCACCGCCTGGGGCGTCGACCCGAAGACCAAGCAGGTCGTCGTCACCGCCGACAGCACGGTCTCCAAGGCCGAGATCGCGAAGATCGAGGACGCGGCGGGCGCCAACGCCGACGCGCTGAAGATCGAGCGCACCCCGGGCACGTTCCAGAAGTACATCTCCGGCGGCGACGCGATCTACGCCAGCAGCTGGCGCTGCTCGCTCGGCTTCAACGTGCGCAGCGGCAGCACGTACTACTTCCTGACCGCGGGGCACTGCACCGACGGCGCGACCACCTGGTGGTCCAACTCGGCGAAGACCACCGTGCTCGGCACCACGTCGGGCTCCAGCTTCCCGACCAACGACTACGGCATCGTCAAGTACACGAATAACTCCGTCACCAAGTCCGGCACCGTGGGCAGCCAGGACATCACCCGGGCCGCCGACCCGACCGTCGGACAGAACGTCACCCGGCGCGGCTCCACGACCGGCACGCACAGCGGCCGCGTCACCGCGCTGAACCAGACCGTGAACTACGGCGGCGGCGACGTCGTCTACGGCATGATCAAGACCACGGTCTGCGCCGAGCCCGGCGACAGCGGCGGCCCGCTGTACTCGGGCTCGACGGCCCTCGGCCTGACCTCCGGCGGCAGCGGCAACTGCTCGTCCGGCGGCACCACGTTCTTCCAGCCGGTCACCGAGGCGCTGCGCGCGTACAACGTCAGCGTCTACTGACACAGCACCCGCTGACGCGGACTCACCGGCACAGGCCCCCGCCCGGACACCGGGCGGGGGCTCGCTCTTGCCCCAGGGTCGAGCTACCTTCGAAGGAGCGCGCAACACGCCCAATTCGGACCCTGGGGGGCCGGCATGGTCGAGGAGCTGGTGGCGGTGGGGGTGACCCTCGGGTCGCTCGGAGCGGTCTACGCGATGGCGGCGGCGCGCGTCATCAAACAGTACGAGCGAGGTGTGGTGCTGCGCCTCGGAAAGCTCCAGAGCACCGTGCGCGGCCCGGGGTTCACCATGATCGTGCCCATGGTGGACCGGCTCCACCGGGTCAACATGCAGATCGTGACGATGCCGGTGCCCGCCCAGGACGGCATCACGCGCGACAACGTCACGGTCCGCGTCGACGCCGTCATCTACTTCAAGGTCATGGACGCCGCCGAGGCGGTCGTCGAGGTGGAGGACTACCGCTTCGCGGTCTCGCAGATGGCCCAGACGTCGCTGCGCTCCATCATCGGCAAGAGCAACCTGGACGACCTGCTGTCCAACCGCGAGAAGCTCAACCAGGGCCTGGAGCTGATGATCGACTCCCCGGCCATCGGGTGGGGCGTGCAGATCGACCGCGTCGAGATCAAGGACGTGTCGCTGCCCGAGACGATGAAGCGGTCCATGGCCCGCCAGGCCGAGGCCGACCGCGAGCGGCGCGCCCGCGTCATCAACGCCGACGCGGAACTCCAGGCCTCCAAGAAGCTCGCCGAGGCCGCCCACGAGATGTCCGAGGAGCCCGCCGCGCTGCAACTCCGGCTCCTGCAGACCGTGGTGGCCGTCGCCGCCGAGAAGAACTCCACCCTCGTCCTGCCCTTCCCCGTGGAGCTGCTCCGCTTCCTGGAGCGGGCCCAGCAGGCGGTGCCGCAGCAGGCTGTGCCGCAGCAGCCGCAGGGGAACCACGCGGAGCCCGGGAAGCCGTCGATTTCCGGGGCGGAGGGCGCGGAAGTCGGAGAGCTGGACCCTTCCGCGGGGTCGAGATCCGGACAGGACTAGTCCTTACCGGCTGACGACCGTTCCTCGCGCGCGGTGTTTGCAAACCGAACCGACGTGCTGTGACCCGGCTCACTCAACGCGCAAGGGGCGCACGGTCGTTCCCGCATGCGCGTCCTGAAGTGGACCTTGTGTGCGACCGGATGGCGTCGGGATAGTTAGCGAGGTCAACTTGGCATGGACGCGGCTAATTCAGCGTGGTGGTTCCGTGCTGCGCAAAACCCGCGACCCGCGAGGCCCCCACGCCGGACGGGTCGGTCCCCCCACAGGAGGTCGTGAGCTTTGAAGCACCGACGCATACCCAAGCGCCGTGCCGCCGTGGCAGGCGCGGGCATCGCCGCGCTGGTCGCCGCGGGAATCACCTTCCAGACCGCGAACGCGAGCGAGAACTCCCCCACCCCCACCCCGGACACCCTCTCCGTCGCCAAGGCCGGAAAGCTCGCCTCGTCGCTGGGCAAGGAGCTCGGCGCGGACGCGGCGGGCACGTACTACGACGCGAAGGCCAAGGCCCTCGTCGTGAACGTGCTGAACGAGAGCGCGGCGGACGCCGTCGAGTCGGCGGGCGGCAAGGCCAGAATCGTCGAGAACTCCCTCGCCGAGCTGAAGAGCGCCCGCGCGACGCTCGACGACAAGGCGGCCGTGCCCGGCACCTCGTGGGCGATGGACCCGGCCACCAACAAGGTCGTCGTCACGGCCGACCGCACGGTCAAGGGCGCGAAGCTCGACAAGGTCGCCTCGATCGTGAAGAGCCTCGGCGGCAAGGCCGAGCTCAAGCAGAGCAAGGGCGAGTACAAGGCCTTCATCGCCGGTGGCGACGCGATCTGGGGGAGCGGCTCGCGCTGCTCGCTCGGCTTCAACGTCGTCAAGGGCGGCGAGCCGTACTTCCTGACGGCGGGGCACTGCGGCAACGCGGTGAAGAGCTGGTCCGACTCGCAGGGCGGCTCGGAGATCGGCGCCACGGAGGAGTCCAGCTTCCCGGGCAACGACTACGCCATCGTGAAGTACACGGCCGACACCCCGCACCCCAGCGAGGTGAACCTCTACGGCGGCACCCAGGCGATCAGCAAGGCCGGGGACGCCACGGTCGGGCAGAAGGTGACGCGCAGCGGCAGCACCACCCAGGTGCACGACGGTGACGTCACCGCGCTCGACGCCACGGTCAACTACCAGGAGGGCCAGGTCGACGGTCTGATCCAGACCACGGTCTGCGCCGAGCCCGGCGACAGCGGCGGCGCGCTCTTCGCCGGCGACACCGCGCTCGGTCTCACCTCGGGCGGCAGCGGCGACTGCTCGTCCGGCGGCGAGACCTTCTTCCAGCCGGTTCCGGAGGCCCTCTCGGCGTACGGGGCGGAAATCGGCTGACCCCGAAGGACGCTTCACGCCCCGCCCCCGCAAATGCGGGGGCGGGGTTTTTCGCATTTCTTGTGAAAGTTTTCACAAGCGCGCATGGGTCCAAAGTCACCCGAGATCTGTGCAGGTCGAGCACTGTTTAGCTCGTCTCTATGATTCCCCGAAAGGACCTTGTGCCCGACGGCTGAGGCCCTTTTCGGTGCCTCGCGGGAGGCGTGCAGGTGTGGAATTGAGGTGTAGCGAAAAAGGTTCCGACGAATCCGACGAAGGAGTGCCACCATGCAGGCCAACGAGATGGTGGACGGACTGGTCGAGAGGGCGCTCACGGCCCTCGGCCGGTTCGCGACGTACGACCAGGGGCAGGTCGACCACATCGTCAAGAAGGCCTCCCTCGCCGCGCTGAGCCGGCACGGGGAGCTCGCGCGGCAGGCGGTCGAGGAGACCGGCCGCGGCCTCTTCGAGGACAAGGCCGTCAAGAACCTCTTCGCCTGCGAGCACGTCGTCAACTCGCTGCGCGGACTGAAGACCGCGGGCGTCGTCTCCCGCGACGAACTGAACGGTGTCACCGAGATCGCCGAACCGGTGGGCGTCGTCTGCGCGATGACCCCGGTGACCAACCCGACCTCCACCACGATCTTCAAGGCGCTCATCGCCCTCAAGACCCGCAACCCGATCGTCTTCGCCTTCCATCCGAGCGCCCAGCGCTGCTCCGCCGAGGCCGCGCGGATCGTGCGGGACGCGGCGGTCGAGGCGGGCGCGCCCGAGGACTGCGTGCAGTGGATCGAGGAGCCCTCGATGGAGGCCACCGGTCTCCTCATGAACCACGACGGCATCTCCACGATCCTCGCCACCGGCGGCAACGCGATGGTGAAGGCCGCCTACTCCTGCGGCAAGCCCGCGCTCGGCGTCGGCGCGGGCAACGTACCCGCGTACGTCGCACGCAGCGGCAAACTGCGCAGGGCCGTGCACGACATCGTGCTCTCCAAGGCCTTCGACCACGGCATGATCTGCGCCTCCGAGCAGGCCGTCATCCTCGACGAGGAGATCTACGACGAGGGGATCGAGGAGTTCCGGCGGCTCGGCGCGTACGTCGTCACGGCGGCCGAGAAGACCAAGCTGGAGGAGTTCGTCTTCGGCACGACCGCCTTCGCCAACAACTGCTCGGGCGCCAAGCTGAACGCGGACGTCGTCGGCAGGTCCCCGCAGTGGATCGCCGAACAGGCCGGGTTCGAGGTACCCGACGGCACGTCGGTCATCGTCGCCGAGTGCGCCGAGGTCGGCGAGGGCGAACCGCTCACCCGCGAGAAGCTCTCCCCGATACTCGCCGCCCTGAAGGCCGACACCACCGAGCACGGCCTCGAACTGGCCGCCCGGATGGTCGAGTTCCACGGACTCGGGCACAGCGCCGCCATCCACACCGAGGACGAGGAGCTCGCCGAGGAGTTCGGCAAGCGCGTCAAGGCGGTCCGCGTCATCGTCAACGCGCCCTCCACCTTCGGCGGCATCGGCGACGTCTACAACTCCTTCCTCCCCTCGCTCACCCTCGGCTGCGGCAGCTACGGACACAACTCGGTGTCCAACAACGTCTCCGCGGTCAACCTGGTCAACATCAAGCGGATCGGACGGCGCAACAACAACATGCAGTGGTTCAAGGTCCCGCCGAAGATCTACTTCGAGCGCAACGCGCTGCGCTACCTCGGTGAGATGGACGGCATCAAGCGGGTCTCGATCGTCACCGACAAGACCATGTCGACGCTCGGCTTCGTCGCCCGCGTGACCGACATCCTCGCGGCCCGCCCGTCGGCCGTCACCGTCCAGGTCATCGACACCGTGGAGCCCAACCCGGAGCTCTCCACGGTGCGGGCGGGCGCCGCCCTGATGCGGGACTTCGAGCCGGACACGATCATCGCCCTCGGCGGCGGCTCGCCGATGGACGCGGCGAAGATCATGTGGCTCATGTACGAGCACCCCGAGGTCGAGTTCGCGGACACCAAGGAGAAGTTCTTCGACATCCGCAAGCGGGCGTTCAAGTTCCCGGGGCTCGGTGAGAAGGCGCAGCTGGTGGCCGTCCCGACCACGTCGGGCACCGGCTCGGAGGTCACCCCGTTCGCGGTCATCTCCGACCCGGCGGCCGCGCAGAAGTACCCCCTCGCCGACTACGCGCTCACCCCGAACGTCGCGATCGTCGACCCCGTCCTGCCGATGCGGCTCCCGGCGACCGTCACCGCCGACTCCGGTTTCGACGCGCTGACCCACGCGACGGAGGCGTACGTGTCGGCGTACGCGAACGACTACACCGACGGGCTCTGCCTCCAGGCCATCAAGCTCATCTTCGAGAACCTGGAGCGGTGCGTCGTGGACGGGGCGAAGGACCCCGAGGCGCGCGAGAAGATGCACAACGCCTCGACTGTCGCGGGCATGGCCTTCGCCAACGCCTTCCTCGGCCTGGTCCATGCCATGGCGCACACCCTCGGCAACACGTTCCACGTCGCCCACGGCCGCACCAACGCGCTGCTCCTGCCGCACGTCATCCGGCACAACGGCACGGTGTCAGGCAAGGCGACGCCGTGGCCGAAGGCGGAGGTCTACCGGGCGCCCGAGCGGTTCCAGGAGATCGCCCGGATGCTGGGCCTGCCGGCGGGCTCCCCGGAGGAGGGCGTCGAGTCCTATGCCCGTGCGGTCGAGGACCTGCGTGCGAAGTGCGGTATCCCCGCGTCCTTCCAGGAGGAGGGTGTGGACGAGGCGGCCTTTCTGGAGGCTCTGCCGCAGCAGGCGATGAACGCGTACGCGGACCAGTGCGCGCCCGCCAATCCGCGGATGCCGATGCTCTCCGAGATGGAGACGTTGATGCGGCAGGCGTATTACGGGGACGGGGGAGGGGCCTGATCCCGGTTGCCGACTGCGGGGCCGTCGTGGCTTGTCGCGCAGTTCCCCGCGCCCCTGGAGCGCCCCTACGGGGCGTCCCAGGGGCGCCTCATCGCTTCGGCCAGTACCACAAGGGCTCGTCCAGAAAGCCTTCCCGGCCCGCCACCGTCGTTCGGCCCGACTCCTTGAGCAGCTCCACGGAGTTGACATCGACCCGGTGGCGGGCCGCGCCCTTGGCCACCGCTTCGGCGAGAGGGCGGGCGTGGGTCACCAGGACGACCTGCGTGTCCTTCGTCGCGGCGACGATCAGGTCGGCCAGCGGGCGCAGGAGATCCGGGTGCAGGCTCGTCTCCGGCTCGTTCAGGACGAGGAGGGACGGCGGGCGGGGAGTGAGGAGCGCGGCGGCCCACAGGAGGTAGCGCAGCGTGCCGTCGGACAGCTCGGCGGGGCCCAGCGGGCGCAGCAGCCCGTGCTGGTGAAGCTGGAGCTCGAACCGGCCGCCGTTGTCGACGACGCTGACCCGGCTGCCGGGGAAGGCGTCGTCCACCGCCTCGTCGAGCGCCTCGTCGTCGCCGATCTCGCGGATGGTCTGGAGGGCGGCGGCCAGATCCGCGCCGTCGTGGGAGAGGACCGGCGTGCGGGTGCCGATGCGGGCGGCGCGGGCGGGCGCGTCGGCGTCGGTGCGCACGTGGTCGTAGAACCGCCAGGAGCGGATCAGCTCGCGCAGCCGCAGCAGGTCGGGTGCCAGCTGCGGGTCGGCGAACTCGCTCAGCATGCTGTCGTACGGCCGGATGCCCTGGCTGCGGTGCCAGCCGCCGTCGGCCGTGCGGGTGCGCACCGCGGGGCCCGCGCGGTCGCAGAGCAGCGCCGCGGGCCGCAGGACGGGGCCCGCCCAGGTGGACTCGCGCTTGATCTCGGGGTCGAGCTGGAAGAGCGACGGCGCGCCCCGCGGGCCGGCGCCGCTGGACTGGGGGAGGCCGAAGTCCACCGCGTACCCGAACTCGTCGCCGGCGAAGCCGAGCTTCAGTCCTGTGGGCTCGGCCTTCCGCTCGCCCGCCCAGAGCGCGGACGGCAGGCCGCCCTCGCGGGCCAGGGCGGCGACCGCGCCGCCCGTGGCGGAGTCGGCGAGCAGGCGCAGCGAGCGGTACAGGCTGGACTTGCCCGTGCCGTTCGCCCCCGTGATCACGTTCAGCCGGTCCAGCGGGACGATCAGCTTGCGCAGGGAGCGGTAGTTCTCGACGGCGAGTGTGCGGATCATGCGTTTCAGCTTCGCACCCGGGTCTGACAACGCCCTTCGTCACCCGAAGCGGCTGCTGCCGCCGACGCTGCCGTAGTTCGTCCCGCTGAGGTCGATGTTGTTGCCGTTGTGCGCCTTGCGCCGGGCGGACAGGGCGAGGGTGACGACGACGCCGAGGACCGCCCAGGCGGAGAGGACGAGGAGCGGGCGGGTGATCGAGTTCCCGTCGAAGTACGCGATGGAGCGGGCGACCCAGGTGCCCGCGCCCGGCTGCAGCCAGGGCCCGATCGCCTCCCAGAAGGGCGGCAGCATCGGCAGCGGGAAGGCGCCGCCCGCGCTGGGGTTGCCGCCGATGACGACGAGGAGGACGGCCAGGCCGATGCCCACGATGCCGGTGAGTGCCTGCAGGGCGAGGGTGACCGCGCCGACGCCGAAGATCACCAGGGCGCCGAGGCCCCAGAGGCCGAGGACGCTGCCGGGCAGGGCGCCGAGGATCGGCCCGATGATGATCGCGCCGCCGAGCCCGCCGACGATCGAGTAGAGCGCCATGGTGCCTAGCCTGATGACCGCGCGCGGCACGTTGGAGGCCCGGGAGCCCGCGCTGATCGCGAGGATCGAGGCGCACAGGTAGCCGCCGACGCACCAGCCGACGACCAGGTAGAAGGACGAGAGTCCGTTGAAGTCCTGGTCGGAGGCGGGAGCCACGTCGACGGTCTTCACCGTGCGCTTCTCGGCCGCGTCGACGTCGGTGGTGAGCGTGGTGAGGGTTCTGGAGAGGGCGGTGCCGCCGCCGGAGGCGACCAGGAGGGTGTCGGTGGTGCCGCGCGGGTCGACGAGCAGGGCGCCGTCGATGTCGCGGTTCATGATCTGGTGGCGGGCCGCTGCCTCGTCCTTGAGGACGCGCGGGTCGAGCGGGTCGCCGGGGAGCTTCTTCAGCTTGTCGGCGGTCTGCTCGGCCGCGGCGCCGGGGGCAACGACTCCGAAGGGCACGTCTCTGGGCTTCGGATTGTGCAGGGCCCCTACGTAGGAGGCGATGAACAGCAGCTGCAGGGCGAGTACGCCGATGACGAGCAGGGCTGCTCGCGGGGTGACGGCGCTCTTCAATTCGTCGGCGAACCTCATGCCTCCACGCTCCGGGGTGCGGGGCGTTTGCGCAGGTGGGATGGGCCGAACGGACGATACGGGCGGGCCGGGGCAGCCCTCGTACACTAATCGAACGTATGTGTCGTACGTGAGTTCGAAACTGGTCTATGGTGGAGACGGGGGATGTCAGATCGGTTCGGTTCGGAGTTTCAGGAGGTGCGTGTGCCCGGCTTCACGCATCTGCACACCGTCTCCGGATTCTCCCTGCGCTACGGCGCATCGCACCCGGAGCGGCTCGCCGAGCGCGCCGCCGAACGCGGCATGGACGCCCTCGCGCTCACCGACCGGGACACCCTCGCGGGCACCGTCCGGTTCGCCAAGGCCGCGGCCAAGGCGGGTGTGCGGCCACTGTTCGGTGCCGAGCTCGCGGTGGGCGCACCCGCCCCCACGAGGGGGGAGCACCGGCGGGCCCCCGTGCGCGGCGGCGCCTTCATCGACGAGTCGACACCCCGCGTCACCTTCCTCGCCAGGGACGGCGCCACCGGCTGGGCCGCGCTCTGCCGCCTGGTCACCGCCGCGCACCGCGACGGCACGGCGCAGGGGCAGGGGCAGACCCAGGGGCAGCCCGTCCTGCCCTGGCAGGAGAACCACGGCGAGGGCCTGACCGTACTGCTCGGCCCCGCGTCCGACGTCGGGCGCGCGCTCGCCGCGGGCCGCCCCGACCGGGCCGCCCGCCTCCTCGCCCCCTGGCGCGAGCGGTACGGCGACGGACTGCGCCTGGAGTCCGTCTGGCACGGCCGCGAGGGCACGGGCCCCGGCTCCCTGCGCCTGGCCGCGCGCACCGTCGGCTTCGCCGCCGAGCAGGGCGTGCGCCCCGTCCTCAGCAACGCCGTGCGCTACGCGGACCCCGGTCAGGGCCCGGTCGCCGACGTCCTCGACGCCGCACGCCGCCTCGTCCCCGTCGACCCGACCAAGGAACTCGACAGCGGCGAGCGGTGGCTGAAGGGCGCCGACGCCATGCTGCACGTCGCCGAACGCGTCGTCGAGGCCGCGGGCTTCCGCCGCGACACCGCCCACCGCCTCGTCGAACAGACGAGGACGGCCGCCGCCGAATGCCTCGTCGACCCCGAGGACGACATCGGCATCGGCTCCGTACGCTTCCCCGAACCGCACCTCGTCGGCGCGGGGCGCCGCACCGCGCAGCGCGTCCTCGCCTCGCGGGCCGCGGCGGGCATGGTCCTGCGCGGCTACGACTCCCGGCGCGACTACTGGGAGCGGATGCACCACGAGCTGGACATCATCGACCACCACGGATACGCCTCGTACTTCCTGACCGTGGCGCAGGTCGTCGACGACGTGCGCGACCTGGGCATCCGGGTCGCGGCGCGCGGCTCCGGCGCCGGTTCCCTGGTCAACCACCTCATCGGCATCGCGCACGCCGACCCCGTCGAGCACGGGCTGCTCATGGAACGGTTCCTCTCCAAGCGGCGGCACGTCCTGCCGGACATCGACATCGACGTCGAGTCGGCCCGCCGCCTGGAGGTCTACCGCGCGATCATCGGCCGCTTCGGCCCCGAGCGCGTCGCGACGGTCGCCATGCCCGAGACGTACCGGGTGCGCCATGCCGTACGCGACGTGGGCGCCGCCCTGTCCATGGACCCGGCCGACATCGACCGGATCGCCAAGGCCTTCCCGCACATCCGCGCCCGCGACGCCCGCTCCGCGATGAAGGAGCTGCCCGAACTCCGGGAGATCGCCGAGGAGCTGGGCGACCGCGACCGGCTGTGGGGCCTCGTCGAGGCGCTGGACGCGCTGCCGCGCGGTGTCGCCATGCACCCGTGCGGAGTGCTGCTCTCCGACGCCTCGCTGCTCGCCCGCACCCCCGTGATGCCGACCAGTGGAGAGGGCCTGCCCATGTCGCAGTTCGACAAGGACGACGTCGAGGACCTCGGCCTGCTCAAGCTGGACGTGCTCGGCGTGCGGATGCAGTCGGCGATGGCGCACGCGGTGGCGGAGGTCGAGCGGGCCACGGGTGACGCCGTGGACCTCGACGACCCGCGCCAGGTGCCGCCGGGCGACCCGGCGACGTACCGGCTCATCCAGTCCACCGAGACGCTGGGCTGCTTCCAGATCGAGTCGCCGGGCCAGCGCGACCTGGTCGGGCGGCTCCAGCCGGCGACCTTCCACGACCTGGTGGTCGACATCTCGCTGTTCCGCCCCGGACCGGTCGCCGCCGACATGGTGCGGCCCTTCATCGAGTCCCGGCACGGCCGCGCGCCCGTCCGCTACCCGCACCCCGACCTCGCGGAGCCGCTGAAGGAGACGTACGGCGTCGTCGTCTTCCACGAGCAGATCATCCAGATCGTGGACATCATGACCGGCTGCGGGCGCGACGAGGCGGACCGGGTGCGGCGCGGGCTCTCCGACCCCGAGTCGCAGGGCCGGATCCGCTTCTGGTTCGCGCAGCACGCGGCGGCCAGGGGGTACGACGCGGAGACCATCGGCCGCACCTGGGGGATCGTCGAGGCCTTCGGCTCGTACGGCTTCTGCAAGGCGCACGCGGTGGCCTTCGCCGTGCCGACCTACCAGTCGGCGTGGCTGAAGGCCCATCACCCGGCCGCGTTCTACGCCGGGTTGCTCACGCACGACCCCGGGATGTACCCGAAGCGGCTGCTGCTCGCGGACGCGCGGCGGCGGGGCGTGCCGATCCTTCCCCTGGACGTGAACCGGTCGGCGGTCGCTCACCGTATCGAACTGGTGTCCGAGCCGCGTGAGATGTGGGGGCTGCGGCTCGCGCTCTCCGACGTGCACGGCATCAGCGAGGCCGAGGCCGCCCGGATCGCCGACGGGCGGCCCTACACCTCGCTCGTCGACTTCTGGGAGCGCGCCAGGCCCTCCAAGCCGGTCGCCCAGCGGCTCGCGCAGGTCGGCGCGCTCGACGCGTTCGGCGCCAACCGCCGCGACCTGCAACTGCACCTGGCCGAGCTGCGGCGCGGCGCGCGGGGCGCGGCCGGCGCCCAACTGCCCCTGGCGGGCGGCCGGAAGACGGCGCCCGCGGGCCTGCCCGACCTGGACGACGCGGAGCGGCTCAGCGCCGAACTCGGCGTCCTCGGCATGGACTCCTCACGCCACCTCATGGGCGACCACCGCGCCTTCCTGGAGGAGCTCGGCGCGCTCAGCGCCCGGCGCCTGCGCGAGGCCGAACACGGCGCGACCGTCCTGGTCGCGGGCGCCAAGGCCGCCACGCAGACCCCGCCGATCCGCTCCGGCAAGCGCGTCATCTTCACCACGCTGGACGACGGCACG
This sequence comes from Streptomyces venezuelae, assembly GCF_008642315.1. Classification (NCBI taxonomy): domain Bacteria; kingdom Bacillati; phylum Actinomycetota; class Actinomycetes; order Kitasatosporales; family Streptomycetaceae; genus Streptomyces; species Streptomyces venezuelae. Next base: position 7,040,699 of record NZ_CP029192.1, read on the forward strand.
GGCCTGATCGACCTGGCCTTCTTCGACGACGCCCACGAGCGGTGCGCGCACACCGTCTTCCACTCCTGGCTGCTGCTCGTACGCGGCGTGGTGCAGCGCCGCGGGCCGCGCAGCCTCAGCGTGGTGGGCGCGGCGGCGTGGAACCTGGCGGAGCTGGTGGAGGTACGCGCGGAGGGCGGCCTTGACGCGGTGGCGCTGCGCTTGGCGGAACCGGAACCCGTCCCTGAGGGGGAAGAGGAGAGCAAGGACCCGACCGGTGGCCGCCGTATCCGGCTGGCCAACGGTTTCGAGATGAACCCCTGGGCGGACCTGCGTCCGGCGGGCGAGGGGACGGCGACGACACGGAAGCTGTGGCACCGGAGCCCGGGGAGCGCGGGATGAACACCTCCCACGGTGCTGCGAGCACCCTCTACGTACGCTTCCTGCTGCCGCCGATGCACGAGGCACTGCTGCCCCAGCTCCTCTCCCTGTTGGGGGAGTTCACCCCGCAGGTCGAGGCGCTCCCGCCCGACGCCGCGTTCGTCGACGTACGGGGCGCGCGGCGGTACTTCGGGCGGGACGCCGTCGACCTCGCCGCGCTGATCCGGGTGCGGGCGCTCGCGCTGTACGGGGTGGAGTGCGCGATCGGCGCCGGGCCCGGGCCGATGCTGGCGCGGATGGCCGCGCGCGGCGCCGCCCCGGGCGTGACCCGCTCGGTGCCCGAAGGGGCGGACGGCGTAAGGGAGTTCCTCGCAGACCGGCCGGTCGGCGAGCTGCCCGGCATCGGCCGCGCCACCGCCCGCACCCTCTGTGAGTACGGCCTCGACTCCCTCGGGAAGGTCGGCGCCGCGCCCCTGTCCACCCTGCAGCGGCTCGTCGGCGCCCGCGCGGGCCGCGAACTGAGCGAGAAGGCGCGGGGCGTCGACCGCACCCGGGTCGTGCCGAACGCCGCCGCGCGCTCGCTCTCCGTCGAACGGCCCTTCCCCCGTGACGAGCTGGACCCCTTCCGGCACCGCCGCGCGCTGCTCTCCGGCGCGGAGGAGCTTGGGGCGCGGATGCGCGGCGAGGACCAGGTATGCCGCACGCTGGCGCTCACGGTGCGGTACGCCGACCGCACGGGCTACTCGACGATCACCCGTTCCAAGGCACTCCCTGAACGGACCGCTCACTCCACCGAGCTGGCCAGGACCGCGTACCGCATGTACGAGGCGCTGGGCCTCCAGCGGGCCCGGGTGCGGGCCCTCTCCCTGCGCGCCGAGGGCCTCGCTCCCGCCGAACACGCCACCCACCAGCTGTCGTTCGACCCGACGGACGAGAAGACCCGCCGCATCGAGGAGGTCGCCGACCGGGCGCGGGCGAAGTTCGGTCCTGGCGCGATCGTGCCGGGGACGCTGGCGGCGTGACGTCCGGGCCGCGCGCTCGTTGGTGCGTCCGTGAACCCTGCCAGTGATCGCTGGAACTTTTGCCGACGCGTAACTTCACTCCTGCACTACTCGCGCGTAGCTTGTCGTGCACGCAACATCCTGGTGATCCGGATCACGGGGCATCGCATTCCGTCGCCGCAACTCCCTTGAGCCGAGCCGCAAGGAGATCACACGATGCTGCCCTGGAGACGAGCGCTGCGCGCGCTCGCCGCCGCCCTGCTCGTCACGGGCGCGGTCACCCTCACCCCCGTTGCCGCGGCCGCGGCCGACACGCCACAGACCTCGACGGCGTCGACGTCACGGGGCTGGAACGACTACGACTGCAAGCCGTCCGCCGCGCACCCCCGCCCGGTCGTCCTCGTGCACGGCACGTTCGGGAACTCCGTCGACAACTGGCTCGTCCTCGCGCCCTACCTGGTCAAGCGCGGCTACTGCGTCTACTCCCTGGACTACGGCCAGCTGCCGGGCGTCCCCTTCTTCAACGGCCTCGGCCCCATCGACAAGTCGGCCGAGCAACTCGACGTCTTCGTCGACAAGGTGCTCGCCTCGACGGGCGCGAAGAAGGCGGACCTCGTCGGACACTCGCAGGGCGGCATGATGCCGCGCCACTACCTCAAGTTCCTCGGCGGCGCCGCCAAGGTGAACGCCCTGATCGGCCTCGCCCCCGACAACCACGGCACCACGCTGCTCGGCCTGACCAAGCTGCTGCCGTACTTCCCCGGCATCGAGGACCTGCTGACCACCAGGACCCCGAGCCTCGCCGACCAGGTCGCGGGATCGCCCTTCCTGACCAAGCTCAACGAGGGCGGCGACACGGTGCCCGGCGTGCGCTACACCGTCATCGCCACCAAGTACGACGAGGTCGTCACCCCGTACCGCACCCAGTTCCTGAACGGCCCGAACGTCCACAACGTCACCCTCCAGGACCTGTGCCCCCTGGCCCTGTCCGAGCACGTCGCGATCGGCATCCTGGACCGCGTCGCCCACCACGAGGTGGCGAACGCCCTGGACCCGGCGCACGCGACGCCGAGCACGTGCCTGTCGTGACACGTACCCGGCGTCGTTTCCGCTGACTCCGCTCCGACCGACCCGTCCGGGCCTCAGCGGCCGTGGCGTCCGGCGGCCCGGCGGCGGGTCGTCGCGAACATCGCCGCGGCACCGATGGCGAGAATCGCGGCACCACCCATCGCGATGTACGGAGTGGTGCTGTCGCCGCCGGTCTCGGCGAGGTTGTCGTTCGCCGTGGTGACCGGCTTCTCGGCGCCGCCGTTGACCTCCGGCTGATTGGCGTCGGCGGCGTCGTCCGCGGCCGGGGCCGCCGGCGCGGCCCCGGTGGCCTCCGCGCCCGTCTTGGCGTCGGCGTCCCCGTGGCCGTGGTGCTCGACGGAGGACTTGTCGGCGCCGGCCGCGATGTCCTGGTCGGTGGGCGCGGAGGCGGCCGGAGCGGGGGCGGAGCCGCCCGAACCACCGCTGTCCTTCCCGAAGACGACGTCGGAGCAGGTGTAGAAGGCCTCGGGGGAATCGGAGCGCTGCCAGATCGAGTAGATCAGGTGCCGGCCCTCACGGGCGGGAATCTTCCCGTCGAACACGTAATCCCCGTTCTCCATCTTCGGGTCGGTGACCTTGACGAAGGGCTTCTCCTCCAGGTCCGACCACTTCAGGGGCTTCGACGGGTCGTACGACTCCTTCGTGACGAACAGCTCGAAGGAGCCCTTGTGCGGAGCGGTGCCCTTGTAGCGGAACGTGTGGTTGCCCGCGGCCAGCTTGCTGGACGGCCAGTCGGCGCGCGGCAGGTCCAGGCCCTTGTACTTGTCGTTCCCGGCGCTGCACAGTTTCCCGTCCGGGATGATCTCCTTCGACTTCCCGGCGGCGTTGGCGATGTTCACGCCGTTCCAGTCGTAGAAGGCCTGCGCGCCACTGGCCGCGACCGCTGCCTTGCAGGCGGCCGACTTGGGCGACTCCGGCCCCTCCTGGAAGCAGGCGGAGACCCGGCTGACCGGGTCCGTCATCGAGCCGTGCGCGGCGGCGGGCGTGACCGAAAGGGCGGTCAGGGCGAGCGGCGCGACACCGACGGCGGCGATGCTCGCGACCTTGCGGCGTGCAGACATGGCGGTTCTCCTCAAACGGCGGTTCAGGGGACACGGGGCAGTGGCGAACGGGCGGCACGGCCCCCCGATCACCAGCGGCACCGACGGTTCGTCACCGCCCCGGCGACCAGAAAACTAGCCCCTGAAATCCGCGGAATCGCCTGCTGAGGGCGGGGGACGGTGATCCTTATGGTCGCTTTAAGGGAGGGCTAACCGGGGGCTCAGACTGGGCCCCTGCGACGCCCCTGTTTGACCAGTACGTGAGCTACGGGTCGGTCCGGGGGAGTCCATGAGGGGCCGGTGCGGATCGCCTCGTGTGGCCCCCTGCTCGGCTCCCTCGGAGCGCATCGGTGCCGTTGGCTGCTGGCGTGCGACGCCGTGCCCGGCGTGCTGGAGTGGGCCGGTGTTCAAATGCTGGGGCTGATATTGCGCACGGGCAGCGCACTCGGCCTGCCGGAGCAGGTTGACATTCGATTAAAGCGTTTGCCGACGTTCCTGGCCGCCACCCTCAACCATCAGCCACTCGATGCCTGTTCCCCTCGGTCGTCCAGGAGCCCGAAGTCGAATTCCGGGCCCGTCGAGACCACTTCGGTCAGGTCCGAAGGGCGATTTCCGAGCTTCTCCGCACCACCGTCGGCGGCGTAGGCGACTCTGTCGCGTGGTGCCAGAACTTCAGGTTGGGTTCGATGTCACCGCCGACGCTGACAGTGACCTTCAGAGAAAACTCCCGCTTGCCCGCCGCGACCCGCTGCGCGCGACACTCGTCACTGTTCACCAGGAGTCGGGGTTGTCGGCACGCATGGTGCCGGCGCCAATGAGGATCGCGTCCGAGTCAGCCCGTGTCTGGTCGACGCGGTCGAAGTTCTTCCGCTCGACGCCGGACAGTGATCCGAGCACGACCGCGCGGGCCGTGGCGCGCGGCTGAGCCCGCCCGAACCGGTCCGCGATCTGGGGCATGGCCTGGTCGAACATCGCCCGCCGACGGGCGGCGTCCATGCTCTGGCCCGCGGCCACCACACGATCATCGGGAGCCCACACAGCCCCCGATGATCACACGGTGGCCGGTTCGGTGTCCGCTCCCGGTGTGACGAGCACGGCTGAGGTATGGGTGAGCCGGATGCCAGCTCCGTGGATGCTCTCCGGCCCGTCCTCGCTGGTTGCGCGCGCCTGGGCACAGAACCCTGCCAGGTCGCGCAGGACTTCGAACTGCTCAGTGTCGGCGAGGCTCTCGAACCAGCCGACACCCGGTGTGAGGGGGGCGGATGCCTTGTGCCAACTCGTTCAGGGGGACCGCGCGTTCGTCCATCCGGCCCCACGTACGAGCCGCCCCGGCCTCTGGTTGCAACCCAGAAGACCAACAGGGCGCCCGGTACAGCAATAGCCGAGTACTCCTTCCAGGCCGGGAGTTCGGTCTGGCCGTGCTGCTGGCGGTGCGGGATGACGAGTCCGGTGCCCGGGTAGCCGCCGTCGGCGATCGTGAGTGTCTTGCCGATTGCGGCTTTCGCGCCGGACTCCTCCCATGCCTTGCAGTCGTTGCGGTTGCCGGGCAGAGGTTGGCCGACCACGACGACCAGACGGGTGTCGGCGTCGATGACGACCTGGTGGTTGGTGGAGTACCAGTAGTTCTTCGACCGCTCGGCGATCGTGTGGTCGTGGGTGGGGGCCAGGGTGCCGTCCACGATCATGCGGTCTGCCGCCGACTTCGAGATCCCAAACAGCGGGGCGAGCTGGCGCATGGTCAGGTTCGTGCGCCAGTAGGCCGCGACCAGCAGGGCCCGGTCCTCCAGCGGAAGGCTCCACGGCCTGCCCCTGCGGACTGCGTCCGCCACTGCGCGGCGAGTACCGTCACCAGCTTGCCGAACTGCCGTGGGGCTGAGCCCGGTGAACGGGGTTATCCAGGACGGCTCGGACGCTTGATCACACCAGCCACAGCGCGATCGTCTCAAAGATCGACGGCGTGGCACGATGGCCGCCATGTCAGGTCAGCTCTGGGTGTCCCTCATATCGCTGGGCGGCGTAGTCCTCGGCGGCTCGTTGTCCTACCTCGTGCAGCACAGGACTCAACTCTCGGCGGAACGCGCTGAACAACAGCGGCAGCGGATCGCCTTGTCGGAGGCCCGGCGCGGGGAACGGTTGGAGCTGCTGGAGCGGTTCATAGAGGTGGGGGCCGAGGCCGAACGCTCCGCCTTCAGTCGGCCTTCCGAGTGGGAGGACACCGACGCCTGGTTCCTCACGACCCGGGACATCATGAACAGGCTGTGGGTTGCGGAGCGTCTCATCCGTATCCAGTTCCCCCTGCCCGTGCACGACGCGGCACGCTCGTACTTCCTCGACCTCAACCGGACGGTGTGGGAAGGCTTGCCCGACGGCGAGAGCGTGCGCGACTACTTGGAGGACAACCGACTGGCATTTCTGGACGCGGCTCGCGCGGTCATGGGGTAGCACACCGCCACCTCGAAGATCATTTACGGGACAGCCCTCAGGTAAGCGCCACCTTCGTCAACTGCCGCTACCGGCGGCGGGCTTTATCTCGCTCTGCCCGGAAGTCGAGGCGGACGCCGCAGGGGCAACCGCGGCCAGCAGTGCACCAGTCACGACTGCCGAGCAAGTTGGAGCCTTCGGACTCCGCTCAGGTCGTGCCCGAATTGCCCTCACCCAGCCACCGGTACCGCCTCTCGGGCCGCCCCGTCCCCCCGTACCGAAGCGTCACCTCCGCGCGGCGCGTGGTCGCGAAGAATTCCAGGTAGCGGCGGGCGCTCACGCGGGACAGGGAGCCTGCCCGCGCGCACTCCGACGCCGAGAGGCCGGACGGGTGGTCACGCAGGGTCTGTTCCACCAGGTCCGCGGTGTGGGCCGCCAGGCCCTTGGGGAGTTCGCGGGAGCCGGGCGGGCGGGTGCCGAAGATCTGGTCGACGTCCTCCTGGCGGGCCTCCGCCAGGCCGTCCAGGCGGGCCCGCAACGCGGCGACGTGGCGCAACTGCTCCTGCAGGGCCGCCTGGTTGAACGGCTTGATGAGGTAGTGCAGCGCACCGGCCCGCAGCGCAGCCCGCACCACCTCGGCGTCCCGCGCCGCCGTGATGAACAGGGCGTCCACCGGCTCGCGCCCCGGCTCCCGCTCCTCGGCCGCCCGCAGCTCGCGCAGGACCGCGATGCCGTCCATGTCGGGCAGGTACACGTCGAGGAGGACGAGATCGGGGCGCAAATCCCCGGCGAGGCGCACCGCCTCCGCGCCGCTGTGGGCGACCCCGACCACGGTGAAGCCCGGCACCGCCGCGACGTACCGACTGTGCAGCTTGGCGACCATGAAGTCGTCGTCCACGACCAGCACCCGAGTCATCGCCGCAGGCTATGGGCGCGACCACAAGGACCACAACGTCCGTTGGTTCCGGAAGAGAGACAGCTTGTTAACGCCCGGGCAACATGTGGGCCACCTCACAACCGCCTCACAACCAACTACACGCCGACAGGTGGTGGCACACGTGCGCCTGCGCACCCCCCTCGCCCTGTTCGGGGCCGCGCTCCTCGTGCTCGTGGCGCCGCCGCTGCTCACCACGGGCAGCGGCGCCGACACCGGCACACAGATCCCCGGCCTGCGCTTCATGGTCCCCAACACGCCCGGCGGCGGCTACGACATCACCGCACGCACCGCCGCCAAGAACGCCGAGGACGCCGGACTCACCCACAACATCGAGGTGTTCAACCTGCCCGGAGCCGGCGGCACCGTCGGCCTGACCCGGCTCGTCGGCGAGCACGGCAACGGCAAGCTCGCCATGTCGATGGGGCTCGGCGTCGTCGGCGCCGCCCGATCCAACGACTCGCCCAAGACCCTCGCCGACACGACCCCCATCGCCCGGCTCACCGAGGAGCAGGACGTCGTCGTGGTCGCCAAGAACTCCCCGTACAAGACCATCGGGCAGCTCGTCGACGCCTGGAAGGCGGACCCCGGGAAGGTGCCTGTGGGTGGGGGTTCGTCGCCCGGCGGGCCCGATCACCTCGCCCCGATGCTCATGGCCCGCGCCGCCGGCATCGACCCGAAGAAGGTCAACTACGTGCCCTTCGACGGGGGCGGTGAGCTTCTTGCCTCCATCCTCGGGAGCAAGGTCGCCTTCGGGGTCTCCGGAGTCGGCGAGTACCTCGACCAGATCACGTCGGGCGAGCTGCGCCTGCTCGCCGTCACCGGCCCCGAGCGGGTCAAGGGCCTGGACGGACCCACCCTCAAGGAGTCCGGCTACGACGTGGACTTCACCAACTGGCGCGGCATCGTCGCCCCGCCAGGACTCAGCGACGCGGAGCGCGAGAAGCTCACCGGGCTCGTCAAGAAGCTGCACGGGTCCGCCGAGTGGCGGGAGTCGCTCAAGAAGAACGGGTGGGACGACGCCTTCCTCACCGGAGAGAAGTTCGGCGACTTCCTGGACGCCCAGGACAAGCGCGTCGTCTCGGTACTGAAGGAGCTGGGACTGTGAGCACCGACGGCCTCCCCGACCGGCCCGGCAACCCCGCTGCCACCGACGCGCCGCGCGGCCGCCGCGCCTGGCTGCGCGAGCACTCCGAACTCGGCGTGTGCGTCCTGCTCCTCGCGCTCGGCACCCTAGTCCTCACCGACGCCCTCACCATGGACGTCGAGATCGCCCAGCGCGGCCCCATCGGCCCGAAGACCGTGCCGATCGTGGTCGGGGCCGGGCTGCTCGTCGTCGCGCTCCTGCTCGCCGTCGACGTGCTGCGCGGCGGGCGCGGCGAGGCCGAGGGCGGCGAGGACATCGACCTCTCCGAACCCGCAGACTGGCGCACCGTGCTGCTGCTCGCCGGCGTCTTCCTCGCCACCGCCGTCCTCATCGAACCGGTCGGCTTCCCCGTCGCGGGGGCGCTGCTCTTCTGGGGCGCCGCCTACGCGCTCGGCAGCCGCCACCTCGACCGCGACCCGCTCATCGCCGCCGGGCTCTCCGTCGTCACGTACGAAGTCTTCAACAACCTGCTCGGCGTGCCCCTGCCGGGCGGCCCCCTGATGGGAGTGCTGTGACATGGACGCCTTCACCTCCCTCATGGACGGCTTCGGCACGGCCCTGACCCCGATCAACCTGCTGTGGGCCGCCGTCGGCGTGCTGCTCGGCACCGCGATCGGCGTGCTCCCCGGCATCGGGCCCGCGATGGCCGTCGCGCTGCTGCTCCCCGTGACCTACGGACTCGAACCGACCGGCGCCTTCATCATGTTCGCCGGCATCTACTACGGCGCGATGTTCGGCGGCTCGACGACCTCCATCCTGCTCAACACACCCGGCGAGAGCGCCGCCGTCGTCGCGGCCATGGAAGGCCATCCGATGGCCAAGGCCGGGCGGGGCGCACAGGCACTCGCCGCCGCGGCCATCGGGCACTTCGCGGGCGGCATGATCGGCACGCTGCTCCTGGTCGCGCTCGCCCCCACCGTCGCCGACCTCGCCGTCGACATCGGCGCGCCCGACTACTTCGCCATCATGGTGCTCGCGTTCATCGCCGTCACCTCCGTGCTCGGCTCGTCCCGCGTCCGCGGCCTCGCCTCGCTCCTCATCGGCCTGACCATCGGCCTGGTCGGCCTCGACCAGATGACGGGCCAGCAGCGGCTCACCTTCGGCTCGCTCCAACTCGCCGACGGCGTCGACGTGGTCATCGTCGCGGTGGGCCTCTTCGCCATCGGCGAGGCCCTGTGGGTAGCCGCCCACCTGCGCCGCACCAGCGGACAGGCGATCCCCGTGGGCCGCCCCTGGCTGGGCGGGGACGACGTGAGGCGCACCTGGAAGTCCTGGCTGCGCGGCCCCCTCATCGGCTTCCCCTTCGGCGCCATCCCGGCGGGCGGCGCGGAGATCCCGACGTTCCTGTCGTACGTGACGGAGAAGCGGTTGTCGAAGCACAAGGACGAGTGGGGCAAGGGCGCCATCGAGGGCGTCGCGGGCCCGGAGTCGGCGGCCTCCGCGTCGGCGGCGGGCACCCTCGTCTCCATGCTCACGCTCGGCCTGCCCACGACCGCCGTCGCCGCCGTGATGCTCGCCGCCTTCCAGCAGTACGGCATCCAGCCGGGCCCGCTCCTCTTCGAACGCGAGGCGGACCTCGTCTGGGGCCTCATCGCCTCCCTGTTCGTCGGGATGGTGCTCCTGCTGGCACTCAACCTGCCCCTCGCCCCGGTCTGGGCGAAGCTCCTGCGCATCCCGCGGCCCTACCTCTACGCGGGCATCCTGTTCTTCGCGGCCGTCGGCGCCTACGCGGTCGGCGGCGAAGCCCTCGACCTCGTCGTCCTGCTCGTCATCGGCCTGATCGGCTTCGGCATGCGGCGCTACGGACTGCCGGTCCTGCCCGCCGTCATCGGCGTCATCCTCGGCCCGAACGCCGAGCAACAGCTGCGCCGCGCCCTGCAGATCAGCGACGGCGACGCGGGCGGGCTCCTCACGCCGTTCTCCGTGACGGTCTATGGCCTCATCGTCCTGATCGTGGCCTGGCCCTTGTTGAGGAAGGCGGTGGTGCGGGCGCGACGCCGTGACGTAGACGTAGAGGCATGACCACCACCGAGGGCCCCACGGACATCCGCCTCGCCACCGCCGCCGACGTGCCCGCCGTGCGGGCGGTCACCGACGCGGCGTACCACCCCTACATCGCACGCATCGGGCTCGTCCCCCGCCCGATGGAGGCCGATCACGCGGCCGATGTGGCGGCGGGCTTCGTGTACGTCACCGGGGACCCCGTGGTGGGTCTCCTCGTGCTCGTCCCTCGCCCCTACGAAGGACGGCTCCTCCTGGAGTCGATCGCGGTCCACCCCGACGCCGCGGGGCAGGGGGTGGGCCGCCGTCTGCTCTCCTTCGCGGAAGCCCACGCGCGCGAGCTGGGGCTTCCCGAGATCCGGCTCCACACCAACGCCCTCATGTGGGAGAACCAGAAGATCTACGCACGGTACGGATACGAGGTCGTCGAGCGGCGGGTGGACGGGCCGTACGACCGGATCCACTACCGCAAGCGGCTCACGGACGGCTGACGGCGTGGTCGCACCCGCGGCACCTCAGCCGTCCGGCCACCACGTCCGCTGGATGTCCTTGCGGACCTCGGGCCTCTCCTGCGGCCGGGACTCCGCCTCCTGACGCTCCCGCACCTGACGGCTGACGGTCTTGGCGGCGGGTTTGTGCGTGGTCACTCGGCGCATCGCGGCCTCCTGCCTTCTGCTTCCTGCCTTACCGATGTCCATTCAAGGCCCGTCGTAGACCTCTTGCGGCCCGCTTTCTGATCGAGGGCCGAATGTCAGTGGCGGCTGCGACCATCGGGACATGACGAGCAACGAGGCGCCGGAGCCCATCGATTGGGACGCCGCGGCGGCCACCTTCGACGACGAGCCGGATCACGGTCTGCGCGACAGGACGGTGCGCGCGGCCTGGGCGGACCGGATGCGGGACTGGCTGCCGGACACCCCCGGTGACGTCCTCGACCTCGGCTGCGGCACCGGCAGCCTCGCGCTGCTCGCCGCCGGGCTCGGGCACCGGGTCACCGGGGTCGACCTCTCGCCGGACATGGTGGAGCTGGCCCGCGAGAAGCTGGCGGGCCGGGACGCCGAGGTGCTGGTCGGCGACGCGGGCCTGCCGCCGGTCCAGGGGCGGCGGTTCGACGTCGTCCTCGCCCGCCACGTCCTGTGGACCTTCCCGGACCCGGAGGCGACCCTGCGGCACTGGTGCGGCCTGCTGCGCCCCGGCGGAAGACTGATCCTCGTCGAGGGCGTGTGGGGCACGGTGAGCCCGTCCGGGCTCCCCATGTCCCGCCTGGTGGCGGCCCTCACCCCGCTCGTCGCCCGCATCCACTCCGAGCGGCTCTCGGGGGACGCGCGGCTGTGGGGCAGACGCGTCGACGACGAGCGGTACGCGGTGGTGGGCGTGGCGCCGGACGCCCCGGCCCGGCACTCCGAGATCGTCGACGTCCACCTGATCCTGCGCCGCGGCGACGAGGTCCTGCTCGCCCGCCGGTCCGGCACGGGGTACGGGGACGGCCTCCTGCACCTCCCCTCGGGCCACGTGGAGGACGGCGAGGACGTCCGCGCGGCCGTCATCAGGGAGGCCCGCGAAGAGATCGGCCTCGACCTCGACCCCGCCGACCTGCGCGTGGAGGCGGTCGTCCAGCACCGCGGCCCCGGGCAGGCGCCGCGCACCGGATGGTTCTTCTCGGCGGAGCACGGCGCGGGCGGCGAGCCGGTCAACGCCGAGCCGGACAAGTGTTCCGAGCTCGTCTGGCACCCGCTGTCCGCGCTGCCGCACGACATGGTGGCGTACTGCAGGGCGGGCCTGGCCGCCTGGCGCGCGGGGGAGCGGTTCCTCGTGCACTGGCAGTCCGACGGGGAAGCCGTGGCCTACGAGGGCGACCGTGCCACGGCGCCGGAATCCCTCGCCCCCGCGGTGCGGACGGGCGGGGTCCACCACGTGGAGCTGTGGGTGCCCGACCTGGCGGCGGCCAAGGGCCCGTGGGGGTGGCTGCTCGGCGCGCTGGGCCATGTGCCGTTCCAGCGCTGGGGCCACGGCATGAGCTGGCGGCGCGACGAGACGTATATCGTCCTGGAACAGTCCCCGGACCTGCGCCCCGGCGGCCACGACCGGCACCGCCCCGGCCTCAACCACCTGGCGTTCCACGTCGCCGACCGGGCCGGGCTCGACGCGCTCGTGACCGCCGCACCCGACCACGGCTGGTCCCTCCTCTTCGCGGACCGCCACCCCCACGCGGGCGGCGACGGGCGGTACGCGGCGTACCTGGAGGACGCGTGGGGGTACGAAGTGGAACTGGTGGCCGAGTAGCCCAACCCCCGGCCCGACTCCGAACAGTGCCCCGCCCCTCAGCGCAGATCGAACCCCTCGCCCAGCGCCAGCGCCTCCAGCTCGTCCAGGGCGCGGGTTGCCGCGGCGGCCGCCTCCGGGTCCGCTGCGGCGAGCCCGCTCTGCGCGAACTCGTCCTCGTCCAGGCGCAGTACGGTGCCGCGGTCGGGGGAGACCCACAGGTCCAGGTCCAGGTCCTCCACCGTCAGGACGGCGCCGTCGTGGACGGCGGGGCGGGTCACGTCGCAGTACCAGCCCTTGAGGGTCCCGTCCGCGGCGTACACCTCCTTGATCGCGTACCAGCGGTCGCGCCAGTAGTGCTCCACGAAGACGTCGCCCGGCTCGAAGCGCACGAAGCCGAAGTCACGGACCCCGGGTGCCGCCCAGGGTGCCCGGACGGTGAGGTGGTTGCCGTCGTCGTCCAGCAGCTCCGCGGGGTACCGGATCTTCGTGCGGCCCGCCTTGACGAGTGCGACCTCCACGTCGTCAGCCGAGAGTGCGGACATGGCGGACCTCCGTCGCGCAGATCTCGTAGCCGAACCACCTGTTGATCGCCAGCATCGGCTCGTTCCCGGCGTCGTTGCCCGTGAACGCCTCCGTGCAGCCCGCCGCGCGGGCCCGGTGCAGGGAGTCGTTCTTGGCGAGCTTGGCCAGGCCGCGGCCGCGGTGGGCGCGCGCGGTGCCGGTCATGTTGGAGGAGTAGCGGCCCGCGCCGTCCGCGCGGGCCAGGCTGAACGCGGCCGGAGACCCGTCCACGAGCGCCACCGTGGTGAGCTCCTGGCTGACCAGCGGGTGACGCCAGGTCTCGGCGAGCCAGTGCTCGTAGTCCGAGAACTCGGCGGCCACATCGCCCGGTTCGTCCGCCACCGTCTCCGCGTCCAGCGCGAACAGCGGGCGCGCGTCGTCCGCGAACACCGACCCCGCCACCAGCTCGACCCCGGCCGGCGGCTCGCGGCGGGGCGGCAGCGTGCCGTGCGCCAGGTCGAGGCGGAGGAAGTGCGCGCTGCGCCGCGCCCGGTAGCCGCGGCGGGCGGCGAAAGCGAGGTGCGCGGGCTCGTCGAGCACCCACGAGTAGACGTCCCGCACGCCCGCGTCGGCGAGGTACTCCTCCGCCGTGCGCAGGAGCAGCGTCCCGGCGCCCCGGCCGAGCCGCGCGGGATGTACGTAGATGTTGGCGAAGCCCTGGCCCGGCTCGGGGCTGTCATGGGCGACGCCGACCTGCGCCGTGCCGATGACCTCGCCGTCGGTCTCCGCGACCAACTGCCGGTAGCCGGCGTCCGGATGGGCGTGGGCGCGGTCGAAGGCGACCGAGGCGGGCGTGGCGAGCATGGCGGGCACGCAGGCCCGGCGTACGGCGGCGAAACCCGCGTCGTCCGCGGCGGCGGTCGGCCCGTCGCGGTCGAGGGCTCGGACGATCACTGTCATGCGCGGCACGGTACGGGCGGGACGCGCCGCACCGCTCCCCATTTTTCGCGGGGTGCTCCACCCCTCGTTTTCCGCGCCCGTGCGGGACAATCACCCCGTGACGCTGAAGATCGACATCGACGCGGGCGCGAGCGACGCGCCGTACGAGCAGGTGCGCGCCCGGATCGCCGAGCAGGCGAGGTCCGGGGCGCTGCCCGCCGGCTACAAGCTGCCCACCGTGCGGGGGCTCGCCGAGTCCCTCGGACTCGCCGCCAACACGGTGGCGAAGGCCTACCGGGCGCTGGAGGCCGACGGGGTCATCGAGACCCGGGGGCGGAACGGGACGTTCGTCGCGGCGGCGGGCGACGCGGCCGCCCGGGCCGCGTCGACGGAGGCGCAGGCGTACGCCGAGCGGGCCCGCAGGCTCGGCCTCACGCAGGACGCCGCGCTGGCGGCGGTGCGGGACGCGCTGCGCGCGGCGTACGGGAACTCCGGGTAGGGATCACCCGGCCGCCCCGCGCCTACAGATACAGCCCCGAATCCGCCCCCTCCCGCTGCTCCGGCACCGACGTCGGCGACGTGCCCCTGCGCAGGGCGAACAGTTCCGCGAGGGTCGCGCCCTCGCGTGGCACCCCCTCCTCCGTGCCGAGCCACTCCACCGCCTCGGGGCGGGTCAGCGGGCCCACCTCGACGCGGGCCAGGCAGCGGCCGGGGCGGACCACCGCGGGGTGCAGGCGCTCCAGGTCCTCGTTGGTCGTGACCCCCACCAGCACGTTCCTACCCTGTCCGAGCAGGCCGTCCGTCAGGTTGAGCAGCCGCGAGAGGGCCTGGCCCGCTGTGTGCTTGGCCTCGCCGCGGATCAGTTCGTCGCAGTCCTCCAGGAGCAGCAGCCGCCAGCGGCCCTTCGCCGTCCCGTCGTCCTCGCCGATCGCGATGTCCATCAGATAGCCGACGTCGCTGAACAGCCGCTCCGGATCAAGCACGCAGTCCACCTGGCACCAGTCCCGCCACGAGCGCGCGAGGGTCCGCAGCGCCGACGTCTTGCCGGTGCCCGGCGGGCCGTGGAGCAGCAGCAGACGCCCCGAGATGTCCTCGGGCGTCGTCTTCATCAGGGTGTCCATGGCGTCGGCGACCGGCGCCGTGTAGTTGGCCCGGACCTCGTCCCAGGTGCCGGCCGAGATCTGGCGGGTGGTGCGGTGCGGGCCGCGCCGCGGGGATACGTACCAGAAGCCCATCGTCACGTTCTCCGGCTGGGGTTCCGGTTCGTCCTGCGCGCCGTCCGTGGCCCGGCCGAGGACCGTCTCGGCGAGTTCGGCGCTGGTCGCGGTCACCGTGACGTCCGCGCCGCGGTTCCAGCGCGAGACCAGCAGCGTCCAGCCGTCGCCCTCGGCGAGCGTGGCGCTGCGGTCGTCGTCGCGGGCCGCGCGGAGCACCTTCGCGCCGGACGGCAGCAGCGTGGAACCTGGCTTGACACGGTCGATGTTGGCGCTGTGCGAGAACGGCTGCTCGCCCGTGGCGAAGCGGCCGAGGAAAAGGGCGTCCACGACATCCGTGGGGGAGTCGCTGTCGTCGACGTTGAGCCGGATCGGCAGGGCGTCCTGAGGGTTCGCAGACATGCCGACATGATCCGGCACGTGTGCGCCGTTGTGCACCCGTTTTCCGCCGTGCGCCGGAGTCCGGGACCTGTTCCGCCGCCGACCGGTCCCGCTAGCCTGGCCGACGATGGGACGACATGAGTGGAATTCGACCGCGCGACGGTGGCGTCTCACCGCTCTGCTCGGCGTCGGTCTGACCGTGCTCGCCCTGGTGATCACGTTGGTCAGCACACTGCCCGGCGACCGGGGAAGCACCGCTGGCACCACCCCGGACGGGGACAAGGTGCACGGCACGCCCGTCGTCCCGCCCGGCGCCCCCGAGCCGCAGGTGGGCTGGGGCTTCACCCACACCCAGTACAGCGCGGACGAGGGCGGCGACAAGGCCGTCGAGCGCGTCCGCGCCGAACTCGCGGACCAGGGCGGGCCGGTGCCGCAGATCCAGCACATCATGGGCTGGGGGGCGGGCAACCCGGAGCCGGTGAAGGGGCGTTACGACTTCTCGGCGATGGACCGCCGGATGGACTTCGTCCGGGCGAGCAAAGGGACCCCCGTCGTCACGCTGTGCTGCGCGCCCGACTGGATGAAGGGCGGCGAGCCCGGCGCGGACAACACGGACTGGAGCCAGCAGTCGCTGGAGACCGCTCCCGAGCGCGCGCACTACAAGGACTTCGCGAAGCTCGCCGCCACCGTGGCGAAGCGCTACCCGGACGTGCGCCACTTCGTCGTCTGGAACGAGTTCAAGGGCTTCTGGAACGACGAGCAGGGCCGCTGGGACTACGAGGGGTACACCGAGCTCTACAACCTCGTCTACAAGGAGCTCAAGAAGGTCGACGAGGACATCATGGTCGGCGGCCCCTACCTGGTCATGAACAGCGTCGACCCGCGCCAGACCGAGGGTGTCGCGAAGGAGCCGAAGGGCCCCTGGGGCCGCATGGACCAGCGGGTCCTCGACGCCTTCGACCACTGGAACAAGCACAAGGCGGGCGCCGACTTCGTGGTCGTCGACGGCTCCAGCTACACCGCCGACGACGAGCTGATCCCCGACGAGTTCAAGGCCACCGAGAAGTTCACGGACGTCGGCAAGTGGGTGCGGGAGCGGACCGGCGACCTGCCGCTGTGGTGGGCCGAGTACTACGTGGAGCCGGGCGACAGCCAGGACAACCGCGACGACTGGTCCGAGGCGCACCGCGTCGCCGTCCACGCGTCCGGCCTGATGGCGATGGTCCGCGGCGGCGCCACCAGCGGCTTCTACTGGAACCCGCAGAAGCGCGGCAAGAAATGCGCGGGCTGCCTCTGGACCTCGACGGAACTGCCCGACGGGGGAGCGAAGTTGCCGATGCTGGAGCTGATCGAGCGGTTCGGCAAGGAGTTCGGCCCCGGCACGACGTACGAGAAGGTGTCCGTCGCCGCCGACGACCGGCCGCACGTCCGCGTCCTCGCGGACGACGAGGCCGTCCTCGTGGTCAACACCCTCGACCGGCGGATCAGCGCGAAGGTCGACGGGCGGCGCCTCGACATGGCTGGGTACGAGGTGAGGTGGCTGAAGAGGTAACTCTTACGCCATCGTCACGAACCGCTGGATCAGCGAGGCGAGGAGCACCGCGAGCAGCGGCAGCGAGAACCAGAAGCTCCCCTGCAGCCACCGCTGCTGCCGTACGCTCGGCGCCGCCGCGACCCGCACCAGCTCGCGCGCCCCGAGCAGCAGGACGAGCGCCACCGCGGCGAGCCCGCCCACGACCGACCACGGTGTCCATGTCACCTTCGGCCCCGCAGGGCCGGGGTCGGGCTTCGCGGCCCTGCCGTCCGGCTGCTCGCTCAGGGTGTAGAGGGTGGCGTCGGCGTTGGAGAAGACCTTCTTGAGGTCCTTGCGGCCGTCCAGGTGGTGGAGGAGTCGCGGCTCCCACGACGTCGAGTAGCCGGCGTCCAGTTGCAGATAGGTCGTCTGGCTGCGGTTGATCATCAGATACGAGTTGGGGCCCGCGTCCTTGAGTGCCTTCACCAGGCCCGACACCAGGACCGGGTCGGCGGGCGCGAGCGTGGGAACGTACTCCATCCGCTCCATGTCGCGGGCGCCCCACGGCATCGACGGGGTGACGTTCTCGACCGTGTCGTCGCTCATCCAGAGGAGCCGCGCCGTCGGGTCGTCGTGCTCGTACATGTACTCCATCGCCGCGACCTCGCCGGGCCGGATCCGTTCGAAGGGCTCGTTGCCCCAGCGGGCCACCAGGAACCCGCCCATCAGGACGAGCCCGGCCATCAGCGCGGCCAGCGGCGCGAGGCTCACCCGGTCGCGGTCGCGCTCGTCCGGGGTGATCCCCGCGCGCGGGAACAGCGCGAGACCGGCGAGCAGGGCGGCGCCCGGCAGCGCGAACATGAAGACGCGCAGGGCCATCTCGCCGCCGTACGACTGCATGCCGAAGCCCAGGAACGGCACGAAGGTCAGGACGAGCAGCGAGCGCTCGCTGTACTTGTTGAAGTGCCGCCGCCACCAGCCCCAGCACGCGAACGCCAGCACGGCGCCCGCCATCGCGACGCGCACGTACAGCACCAGCTGGTGCGACGAACTGCCGCCCTCGATGCGCCCGGACACCGACGACGACACGTTGCCGCCGACGCCGCCGACCCCGCCGAACAGCTCGTCGAAATGGCCCGACCAGTACGGTTCGGCGAGGAAGCCGAGCCAGACGACGACGAGCACGCCGAACAGGATCGGCAGCCCGCGCAGCTCGGAGCGGCCGACCAGGACGAGCGCCGCCAGGACGCCGAGCATCACGAACGGCGTGAGCTGGTGGGTGGGGACCGTCGCGGCGAAGAGGCCCATGAGGACCAGGAGCAGCACGGCGCGCTCCCTGCGGCCCGCTGGCTCGACCTCGGTCTCGCCGGGCCGCCGCTTGGCCCACAGCACGCGCGGCGCACGGAACCACACCAGCAGCACGGCGACGAACGCGAGGTAGAGCAGGAACGTGAAGCCCTGCGGCGAGAAGTAGTCCTGCCCCACCCAGCCGCTCAGGACGAAGATCCACAGGCCCGTCCACTTGGCGCGCCAGGATGCGCGCAGGGAGCGCACGAGCAGGAACATCGGTGCCAGGCAGAGCAGTTGGATGACCGTCGGCCACCAGCGGATCACCTCGGTCAGGTCCGAGACGCCGCACGCCTTCGCGACGAACGCGGCCGCGGCGAAGAACCCGGGCCAGCTCCAGCGCGCGTCCAGATCCGGCACCGCGGTGCCCGTCCTGTCGATGTACTCCAGGAAGCCCAGGTGCTGCCAGGCCGTGGCGAACCGCGGCTCGCTCTCGATGACGGCGGGCAGCGCGTGCAGCGACACCACGGTCGCCAGCAGGGTGAGCAGGAGGAGGCTCTTGATCGGCCGGTCCATCCAGAGCAGCGCGGCGAACACGACGACCAGGAGCGCGGCGCCGACCAGCGTCGGCGTCGGCAGCACGGAGATCAGCCCGAGCCCGCCCATGTCGTCCAGGTCCTGCTCGCCGAGGCGGAGGGCGGGCAGCCAGTAGAGGGCGAGCGCGGCGGCGAGGAGCAGCGCCATGACGAGCACGTGGCGGCGGGGGGCGCGCGCTTCGGACGGCGGGGGTTCCTTGAGCGCCGCGGGTTCCGCGGGCTCCTGGGGCTCCACGTGTTCCGCGGGCTCCTGGGGCTCCACGTGTTCCGCGGGCTCCAGGGGCTCCACGGGTTCCGCAGCCTCTACGGGCTCCGCGGGCGTCGGCGCGTACGAGGGCTCTTGCGGTGCCTCGTGCGGTGCCTCGTGCGGTGCCTCGTCCGCCACCGGGCCGGCGGGGGATCTCAGCGCCCAGGTCGGCCGGTGCTCCATGTCGTCCCCCTCGCTCCGCGCCGCGGACGCCGTGAAGACGGGCGTGCCCGCGGCAGGCGTGCCAGGACCCGGCCGCACGTCCGGCCGCCGCTCCTGGTGGTCGAAGTCCAGTTGCACGGCGAGCTGGAGGGTGGGCGAGTCGAGCGACTCGCGCAACGCCCACGCGGGCCCGTGCCGCTCCTTGTGCGCCCTGCCCCCGGCGCCGGTTTCGCCCCCCGCCGCCACGGCCCGGACCTGCAAGGTGGGCGCGTCCGGCGTCCCCAGGTCGGCCAGGTCCCCGTCCGGAGCCGCGCGTTCGGCACCGGCCGAGGGCGCCGCCCGCACCACGCGGTACAGCTTCGGCGCCGCGACGGCCACGATCACGGCCAGGCTGGAGATCTCCGCGATGCCCGCGCCGGTCAGCCCCATGCGCGGCAGCAGGAGCAGCGTGAGCCCGAGCACCAGGACGCAGAGCAGGCCCTGGAGCCAGGCGATGCCCGAGGTCTTGCTCTGCGCGCGCTGCACCGCGAAGTACGTCTCCATGACGACCCGCAGCAGCGCCCCCACCGCGAACCAGCGCAGCAGGGGAGTGGCCGCGTCCGCGTACCCCTGCCCGAACATGCTCAGGATCAGCGGCGCCGCGAGGAACAGGACCCCGCACACCGGCAGCATGATCGTCGCCATCCGCCGCAGCGCGGCGCGGGTGTTGGCGGCGAGCAGCGCGGGGTCGTGCGCGCCCTCCACGGTCAGTGAGGCGCCCATGTTGATGGCGAGGAGGTTGACGGTGCCGCCGATGGTGGTGGTGATGTAGAAGTACGCGTTGTCGACGGAGCTGACCTGCGAGGCGACGATGACCGGGACGAGGTAGACCACGGCGAGCGAGAAGAGCGAGCCGGTGTAGTCGCCGGCCAGGAAGTGGCCGATCTCGCGCAGCGTCGGCGGGTGCGCCTTTCCGTCGGTGGCCTTCACGTGCCGCGGCACCAGGCGCCGGAAGACCAGCCAGCCGAGCGGGACGACCGACACGAGGATCGAGGCGACCCAGGAGACGAAGACTCCGGCGGTGGGGATCGCCGCGGCCATCGCGATGAGCAGGCCCAGCTTGGCGACCGAGAAGACGGTGTTGCCGACGGGCACCCAGAGCGCGCTGCGCAGCCCGGTCAGGACGCCGTCCTGCAGCGTCAGCACCGACCAGGCCACGACGGCGAGTATGAAGCCGATGCCGTGGACGGGCCCGTGCAGGAAGCGGTACGAGGGTCCCCACAGGTCGAGCGTGAGCAGGAAGAGGGCGGCGGCGAGCGCCACCGCCACCGAACTGCCCGCGTACGTACGGAAGATGAGCTTGCCCGTGGCGCGTCCCGCGATGGGGATGAACCGTGCGAGGGCGCCCGTCAGCGTCACGGCGGTGAGCCCCGCGAGGAGCTTCATCGCCGCGATCGCCGCCGATCCCTGGCCGACCGCCGACTCCGAGTAGTAGCGGGCGGCCGCGAGCCAGAAGCCGACGCCGAGCACGCCGGAGATGCCGGTGTTGAGCATCAGCGCGTACGCGTTGCGGAACAGCGGGCTGCTGCCGCCGCCCCGGCCCGGCAGGCGCATTCTGCGGGGCCCGCCGGACGTACCGGCCGGCGCCCGCTTGCCGGAGTCCCCGGAACCGGAGACGCCGGTGTGGGCCGTGGTCGTGTCAGACACGGGAACCGATCGCCCTCCGGCGGACTTGTCGGGCTCTGCGGACCAGGGCGTACCCCTTGGTCATGGCGCGGTCCCCGGCGAAGGCGCGGCCGATCGCGCGGCCCGCCACCAGGCGCTCGAACTCCTCGGCCCCGGTGGTGCGGCGCACGGTGACGCGCCGCAGGGCGTACGGCCCCTGGGCGCGGCGGGCCAGGCCGTTGCCGACGGCGAGCGCCTGCCGGAACCCGGTCTCGCGCACCCGCTCACGGACCCGCCGGCTGGAGTAGCCGTAGGGGTACGCGAACGACACGGGCCGGGTGCCCAGCTGGTCGGAGACGATGTCGCGGCAGCGCCGCAGCTCGTACCGGAGCGTGCCCTCGTCGAGCTGGTCGAGCTCCGGGTGCGTGTGGCTGTGCCCGCCGATCTCCGCTCCGTCGGCGGCGAGTTCGCGCACCTGGTCCCAGTCGAGCATGCGGTCCAGGCCGCCCCCGGTGTCGTACTCGCCGCGCAGCCAGCCGGTGGAGACGAACAGCGTCGACGCGAAGCCGTGCTTGGCGAGCACGGGCAGCGCGTACCGGTGCACGCCCTCGTAGCCGTCGTCGAAGGTGATCAGGACGGGCCGCTCGGGCAGCGGTCTTCCCGGTGACCGCCAGGCGGCGGCCAGCCGGGCGGTCGTGAGCGGCGTGAAGCCCTGCTCGCCGAGCACCTCCATCTGGCGTGCGAAGGCGTCGGGGGACACCGACAGCGCGTGGGTCGCGGCGCTCGGCACGCGCGCCACGGAGTGGTACATCAGGATCGGCACGGCCTCCGTGCTCATGCGGCAGCCCCCTCGCCACCCGTGCTCCGCACGTCCCCGGCACGCCCGTCGACGGCGCCGATCGGTCCTGCCGAGAACGCGGCGCCTCCCCTGCGCGCACGGACGCTCCCGAGTACGTACCCTCCCGTCGCGGCGAACACTCCCGCCACGATGGCGCCCGCGCGCCCCGCGCCGCCCGGCCGTCCGAGCACCGCGTCGCGCAGCGCGCGGCCGACGCCGGAGGGCAGCACGCGCGTGGTGTACCGGCGTTCGGATTCGAGGCCCTTCGACGCGCCGACGCTGCGGGCGACGAGCGCCTTGGAGAGGCCTTCCGCGTACGTCCTCGTACGGAAGTAGCCGAACCGTTCCCGCGCGGCCGGCACCCGGTGGTGGATCACCGAGCGGTCGTCGATGAGCAGGACCGCGTCCGGGACCGCGCGGGCGAGACGGATGCAGAACTCCGTCTCCTCGCAGCCCAGCGGGCGCTTGTCGCCGTCGCGCCCGATGCCCGTGGCGAAGCCGCCCGCCGCGTCGAACGCGGTGCGCCGGAACGAGGCGTTGCCGCCGAGGACGTTGCGCACCCGCACCCGGCCGCGGGGGAGTCCCCGGTACGTACAGCCGACGACCCAGTCGAACTCCTCGGGGAACCAGACGGGCCGCCTGCCGGACTCCCAGGCGGGCAGGGTGCGGCCGCCGACGGCGAGGACCCGCGGGTCCTCGAACCCCTCGGCGAAGTACCGCAGCCAGTCCCGTTCGGCGACGGCGTCGTCGTCGAGGAAGGCGATGACGTCGCCGCGGGCCGCGGCGATCCCGGTGTTGCGGCCCGCCGAGAGGCCGCGGGGGCCCGCGTTGGCGAGCACCCGCACGTCCCCGGCATCCCCGGTGGCCTCGTACGCGCCGTACTCCTTGGTGAGCCGTTCCAGGAGCGTGGGGTTGTGGTCGACCACGAGGAGCGTCTCCCGGGCCATCAGCGACTGTGCGCGGACGGAGGAGACCGCCGCGAGGATGTCCTCCCAGCGGTCCTCCGTGTACACGCAGACGACGACGGAGATCTCCGTGCTCAAGACGCCTCTCCCCGTCCCGCGGGGACGGGCAGGGCGCGGGCTGCCTTGCGCCGCCCGCCGCGTCTGTCGCGGTTGGAGCGCTCCGAGAGGATCACCTTCAGTACGCGGATGCCGTCGCGGACGGCCCTGAGGTTGCTGGTGCCGTGGATGCGCAGGTACTCGTGGCTCGGGATCTCCTGGACCTTGAGCCCCGCCTTGACGACCCGGATGTTCATCAGGGTCTCGACCTCGAAGCCGGTGCAGTCGAGCTCGATCTTGTCGAGGCAGTGCCGCCAGAAGGCGTTGTAGCCGTAGCACAGGTCGGTGTAGCGGGCCCCGAACTTGGTGTTCACGACGGAGCACAGGACGTGGTTGCCGAGCTTGCGGATCGGCGTCATGTCGTCCGTGCCGCCGCCGTTGGCGAAGCGGGAGCCCTTGGCGAAGTCCGCGCCCGAGACGAGGGCGGAGACGTAGGAGACGATCTCCTGGCCGTCGGCCGAGCCGTCGGCGTCGACCATCACGATGATGTCGCCCGTGCACGCGGCGAAGCCGGTGATCAGCGCGTCGCCCTTGCCCTTGCCGAGCTGGCGGACGACCTTCACGTCCGGCCACAGGTCCCGGGCCACGGCCACCGTGTCGTCGGTGGAGTTGCCGTCCACGAGGACGACCTCATGGATCCAGTCGGGCAGTGTCTTGAAGACGTACGGAAGGTTCTCCGCTTCGTTCATGGCGGGTATGACCACACTGACGGGCGGTGTGATCGCCAAGTGCGTGGAGATCGGACGGTAGTTTACGGAGATCTCTTTCAACGGGTCTTGTCCGGCATCTGCCGGGCGCACAAACGAACTCATGAGTCCGGTGGTCCCTCTCGTCCGGTGGATCGCCCGCCCCCGGGCGGTCCGGCAATTGATCCGGTTCGAAAGGGGGGTTCACACTTGAGCATGACGAAATGGATCTCCGTGCATGCCGAGTGAGCTGGCATAGCGCGGGACGTGACTCGGCCGAAGAGCGGTCACCGAGCACGGCACCCCCCTACCGCGCCCCGCTCGGGTGCCACCGCGATCCTGAGCCCTCCCCCGGATCGCATTGCGTGATGGACCGTTGCGGGTGGATGTACGACGGTATTGATGATTGAGACTGTATGGCAAGACCTGGAACGTGGTCCCACGTTTCACATGATTTGAGTAATCTGTGCGATCACATTCGGACTGCCTTATTCCTTGCCCGTAGATCGAAATTTCCCGCCCCTGGATCGCATTCGACCCAGCTGCTTGAGCATTTTGTCGGCCGGTTCGAAGAATTCCGGTCGTGATTGCACAGTGTTCCGCAGCGCCTTGACCGGTGCGCGTCGCGCGAGGTGTCCGAACGCCACCGGATGGCGCAGCGCCACCCAGCCCTCGGAGACGGTGAGATCACGGGTCTTGAGGGATTCCTTGTACGCCTTGTGGCCGCGGCCGAGGTCGAGGTACGCGATGCCGTCGGCCGCCGCGGCCTCGGCCATGCGCAGATGCAGGACGAGACCGGGCGAGTACTTGGCGAACGCCGGGTCGTACGCGGGGAACCAGCAGGCGAGGACCCGTTCGGAGCGCAGCCCGAAGTGCGCGGCGACCGGCGCGTCCCCGGCGTAGAGGACCGAGAGGAGGCCGGCGAACGAGTCGGAGCGGGTGTGGAAGAGCCGGCGCACCAGATGGGTGATCCACGGGTGTGCGAAGCGGTCGCTGCGGCCGGTCCTGCGGTACTGCGCGGACTTCCAGCCCATCAGCGTGGCCAGGACCGCGGGGTCGCGCTCGTCGTGCACGTAGCGGACCGGGCCGTGATCGCGGCCGAGTCTGCGCTCCTTGGCCAGTGTGGTGCGAGTGAACTTCGGTGCGCGCGAGCGAAGTTGGCCCAGATACGCCTCATAGCCCCGGTCGACGTCCATGACGGGCGACGGAAACGAGCCGGACGCGCTCGCCTCGAACGGCGCCTGCCCGCCCACCAGGTGATCGAACTCCCACACCGACAGACCGCAGGCCCGCAGCAGGTCCCGCGCGTCCCAGTCGAAGCCCGGCCGGTGGACCAGGCCCTGGCAGTCCGAGACGCCGAGCCCGACGGCGCGGCCGACACCGGCGACGGACCGCTGGAAGGGCAGGAACGCGGTCCGCTCGCTCTCCTCGCGCACGACGGCGATCCGCACCCCGCGCCGCTCGTGCCCGATCGCGAGTGCGAATTCGGGGGAGAGGAAGGGGTTGGCGAGCTCGGGCGAGCCGTCGAGGTGCGCCTTGGACTGCAGTGCGGTCCACGCCGCCCGGTCGGCCGCGGTGAGTTCGCCGGGGCGGTGCACGGTGATGTTCACGTCAGGAGGCCCACCTCTTCGCCGCGCGGTCGCGCAGCCGCCGTCCCGCTGTCAGGAGGAGGACGAGCGAGCTGACTGCCGTGACCGCGACGACACCTCCGCGCACCGACCACACGTGCAGCGCCAGCATCCCCTGCGCGACGAGCAGGTTGACGGCCAGCGCCCCGGACGCGGAGACCACGGCCCGGCCCCACGGGGTGAGGGCGCGCAGCGCGGCGCCGATCGCGGCGCCCGGCGCGGCGAGCAGGAAGAAGAGGGTGAACGGGCCGCGCAGCGGCGAGCTCAGGTCGACGAGCGCGAGCACCGCGCCGACCGCGCCCACGGCGACGGCCGCCCCGGCGAGCAGCGGCAGCAGGTCCTTCTCCGTGCCCTGTCCGGTCTGTTGGCCCGTGTCTGCCGACACGGCCTTGATCCTGATGGTCTGCATTGGTGACTTTGCCCCCCGACGCACCGGATGCCGGGCCTCAATGTCGCGCAGCCCCCGGCGGCTAGTCAAGATGCGGAGGGAGTGTGCAGATGTTCCCCGCCACACCCCTTCGCGGTAGATGAACTTCCCACGTGGGAAAGGGAATTGTTGAGGAATTCATTGACATGGACACTATCGGCGGCCGGGTGAGCGGTGCTACCACGGTCGAGGCAGAAATCCTGCTAAGGGAGGTTCCATGAAATTGTCCCGAATCACGGCATACATGTCCTCGCTCCTCCTTGCGGCCGCCTTCGCGCTCACCGGCGCGGCAGCGGCTCACGCGGACCAGTCGACCGACCGGGCCGCCGCCACCGGCTATGTGGCCCTCGGCGACTCCTACTCATCGGGTGTCGGCGCGGGGAGCTACGACGGCGGAAGCGGCGACTGCAAGCGCAGCACCCGCGCCTACCCCGCGCTGTGGGCGGCTGCCCATTCACCCTCCAGCTTCAACTTCACGGCTTGCTCGGGCGCTCGTACGGGTGATGTTCTGGCGAACCAGCTGGGCCCGCTCGGCAGCGGCACCGGACTCGTCTCGATCTCCATCGGCGGCAACGACGCGGGCTTCGCCGACGTCATGACGACCTGCGTGCTGCAGTCCGAGAGCAACTGCGTCGCCCGCGTCAACAAGGCGCGCCAGTACGTGGACTCCACGCTCCCGGGCAACCTCGACAAGGTGTACGACGCGATCAGCGCGAAGGCCCCCGCCGCCCGCGTCGTCGTGCTCGGCTACCCCCGCTTCTACAAGCTGAACGGCAGCTGTCTCGCCGGCCTCTCCGAGCGCGAGCGTGCCGCCATCAACGACGCCTCCGACTACCTCAACACCGCCGTCGCCAAGCGGGCCGCCGACCACGGCTTCGCGTTCGGCAGCGTCACGTCGGCCTTCTCCGGGCACGAGATCTGCTCGGGCAGCCCGTGGCTGCACAGCGTGAACTGGACCAACATCGGCGAGTCCTACCACCCCACCGCCGCCGGCCAGTCCGGTGGCTACCTCCCGGTGTTCACCGCGGCGGCCTGACCCCCGCCCGCTTCACCCGCTCAACCGTTCGGCGTGTAGGAGGCCCCGCCCGTCGGGGTCTCCTGCTCACACGTCACCGTGTACGCGACCGAGTTCGACGTCGCCGAGACCGGCTTGCGCACCTGGACGTGGATCGAGTTCTCGTACGTCCCGCCGCCCTGGTCGTACGCGGTCTCCACGTGGTTCACCTGCCGGGTCTTCCCGCCGCCCGAGGAGAAGGACAGCGTCTTCCAGCCCGGATCGCCGGACTCGCCCGACGCCGTGACCCAGCGGTACTCGACCGTGGCGGGGACGCGCCCCACCGTGAACGTCGCGGTGAACGACGGCGCCTGACCTGCCGCCGGCGGGCACGCCCCCTCGTACTGCGTGTGGGCGCCCACGACCTGCACCTTCACGCTCTGGGCAGGTGGTTTCGTGGTGCCGCCGTTGCCGCCGCCACTGCCGTTGTTCCCGGTGCTCCCGCCGTTGTTGCCACCGTCTCCGCCGTTCCCGCCGTTGCCCCCGCTGCCGCCGCCCGTGGAGCCCCCGTCGTCCTTCCCGCCCGTGGACCCGCCCGACCCGCCGTCCTTGTCGCCGGTGGACCCGGTGGCCCCCGCTCCGTTGTTCTGGCTCCCCTTGGAGCCGCCGTCCCCGCCGTCGTCGTCCCGGCCCACCAGGGCGTACGTGATGCCGCCCAGGGCCAGCGCCAGCGCGACGAGCCCCGCCACCAGGGCGACCCTCGCGCGACGGTCCCGGCGCGGTTCGTCCGCCTGGGTGCCGACCACGGTGGCCGGTCCCGGCGGCGGTACGGGGTAGGAGGCGGGCGGCGTCGGCTCGGAGGGCGGCCGCTCGGCCGTGGTCGTCGGCAGGTACGGGAACGCCGCCTCCGTGTGCGGCGTGCCGCCCCCGGCCACGATCCGCAGATCGCGCTCGGCCACGGCGGCGGACATCCGCTCGTCCGGGTTCTTGCGGAGCAGCCCCTCGATGACCGACGTGAGAGGACCGGCGCGGCGGGCGGGCGGCAACTCCTCGTCCACCACCGCGCGCAGCGTGCTCAACGGCGTGTCCTGACGGAAGGGCGAGCTGCCCTC
This sequence comes from Streptomyces venezuelae, assembly GCF_008642315.1. NCBI lineage: Bacteria > Bacillati > Actinomycetota > Actinomycetes > Kitasatosporales > Streptomycetaceae > Streptomyces > Streptomyces venezuelae. Next base: position 7,068,187 of record NZ_CP029192.1, read on the forward strand.
CACCGCGGCGTACAGCAGCACACCGAGCGACCACAGGTCGGACGCGGGCCCCGGACGCTGCCCCAACGCCCGCTCCGGGGCGAGGAATTCGGGCGACCCGACGACCTCGCCGGTCATCGTCAGCGCGGAACTCCCCTCGACCAGCGCGATCCCGAAGTCCGTCAGGACGACACGGCCGTCGTTCGCGATCAGTACGTTGCCGGGCTTCACGTCGCGGTGCAGGACACCGGCGTCGTGGGCGGCGCGCAGGGCGCCGAGAATCTCGGCGCCGATCTCCGCGGTCCGCTGCGGGGTCAGCGCGCCCTCCGCCTCCAGCACGTCGGAGAGGGACAGGCCGCGCACCAGCTCCATGACGATCCAGGGGCGGCCGTGCTCGCTCGCGACGTCGTAGACCGTCACCACGTTCCGGTGCGGGATGCGGGCGGCCGCCCACGCCTCCCGCTCCAGGCGCACGTACAGCCGGTCCACCTCGGGCGCCGGGAGCCCGGCGGGGGCGCGCACCTCCTTGACGGCCACCTCGCGGCCGAGCACCTCGTCCCTGGCACGCCACACGGTGCCCATGCCGCCCTCGCCCAACGGGGCAAGGAGGCGGTACCGCCCGGCGATCACGCGCTCTGGCCGGCTCACGGGCGCCCCCCATCTGCAGCGGTGCGATTCTCCACAAAAGTAGCTCAACCGAGCGCCGTTGCAGCCCCCTTGAACACCAATCCGCATCCAAGGGCGAGAACCACGCAGGCCGAACCGAGCGGCAGGAACCGCCGGGTGCCCCGGCGCACCCACTCCGGCCCCGCGCGCCGCCCCGCGAACGACCCCACGCGCACGACGAGGAATCCGGCGGCCGTCAGCGTGGCGGCGAGCCCCGCCCCGTACGCCACCACGAGCAGCAGCCCGAACCACGCCTCGCCGAGAGCGGCGGCGCCGACGAGCACGACGACGGCGGAGGGGCTCGGCACCAGACCCCCGGCGAAACCGAGGAAGAGCGTGCCGCGAAGGCTGGTTCCGGGGGAGCGGTGGTCGTGCGTGTGGTGGTGGCCGTGGCTGTGGGAGTGCGTGTGGTCGTGGTCGTGCGCGTGACCGTGGTCGTGGTCCGTCCCGCGCCGTCGCTGCCACGCCCTGCGTACGAGCAGCACGCCCGCCCCCGTGACGAGCAGCCCGCTGACCACGCCGAGCCAGGCGACCACCGAAGGACCCGCGGCGGAGCCCCCGCTCACCAGCAGGCCGAGGGCGAGCACGCCCAGGGTGTGCGTGACGGTCACGGACGCGGCGAGCGGCAGCACGTCGCGTACGGAGGCACGGCCGCGGGCGGCGGCGGTGGCGGCCATGAGGGTCTTCCCGTGGCCCGGCGCGAGCGCGTGCAGGGCGCCGAGGAGCACGGCGGTGCCGAGGGCGAGCGCCGCGAAGGCCGGGGTGAGCGGATGCCGGCCGACGAGGCCGGTGAGGGCCCGCGCCCAGCGGTCGGCACCACGGGGCAGCACGGAAGCCACGCCGCTCTCCGGTTCCGCGGGGCGGTCGTCCGCGAGGGCGGGGCCGCCCGGCGTGATCCGCAGTGACGCGGACGCGGTGTCGGGCGGGGCGGCGAGCAGCCGCTTCGGGTAGCGGGTGAGGCGCTGCGACGCGGAGGTCTCCGGCACGTCGGAGCGGGTGAGGGCCATCCGGTCGCCGCGGGCGGTGATCTCCCGCCAGCCGGTGCCGTCCCGCGCGCCGCTCCGGAACCCGACGCTCACCCGGTCCTTCCGCGGCAGGGGAGCGGTGAGGGTGCATTCGACGCGGAGGGTGTCGAGCCCCGCCTGGCCGGGACGGACGCGGGCCCGCGCGGCGCGCACCGTCAGCTCCGCGTCCCGTCCGGAGACGGTGACGCGGGCGTCGTCGGCGGCGGCCCGGCAGCGCTGCTCCGCCCAGGCGGCGCGGCCGGTCTCGCGGATGCGCGGGGCGGCCTGGGCGGCGGGGATCTCGGCGAGGTCCTCCACGTGCTCGACCGTCAGCTTCCCCGGCGCGGCGACGAGTCCGTCGTACCGGCTGACGGTGAAGTTGCCCAGCGGGTGCGCGTGCGCGGTCCCGCCGAGGCCGCCGAGCGCGACGACCACCCCGAGCACGAGGCAGACCCAGAACCCCCACAGCTTGCGGCGCCTCACGACGCGTCACCTCCGAGCGACCGCAGCGCCTCCCGCGCCTCGCGCGCACCCACCGGCGAGAAACCGGGGTTCAGACGCAGGGCCGACGTCAGCGACCCGCGCGCCGCCGCCTCGTCCCCGACGGCCCGCTCGATCATCCCGCGGTGATAGCGGAACGCCGCCTCCTTGAACCCCGTGGCGGTGGCGCGTCGCGCGTACCTGAGCGCCTCCTCGTCCCGCCCGTTCACGTGCAATGCCCAGCCGAGCGCGTCCGCCGTGTGCACGGTCCTGCGCCGCTCCCACTCGGCGCGCGCCGCCCGCAGCGCCTCCGCCCTGTCCCCGTGGTCGGCCTCGGCGAGAGCCGTGTCCAGGTCGGGGTCGACCCCGTTGGCCCGGGCCAGCGCGGCCCACACGTCCACGAGGCGGTACTGCTCACGGGCCCGCCCCAGGTCGCCCTTCGCCTCGTAGAGCTCGCCGAGCGCCACCAGGGGACCGGGCAGCGGCTGCCGTCCGACGACGTCCCGCAGCCCGGCCAGCGCCGCGGCCGTCCCGCCCCGCGCCGCCCGCGCCCGGGCCCGGCACTCCAGGGCGGGCAGATACGTGGAGTCGGCGCGCAGCGCGGCCCCGCAGTGGCGCAGCGCGGCCTTGTACTCGCCTTGCCGCCACGCCAGTTGCCCGAGGGAGGTCGCCACGTACGCGACGTCGCCGGGCGCGGTCGCCCCGTCGAGTGCCCGCTCCAGGACGCGCCGCGCCGACGCCGTGTCGCCGCGCAGCTCACGTACGTACGCGTACCGCGTGAAGACGGGGACGCCGGGCCGCCGCTCGTCCGCCTCGTCGGCCGCGCGGGACGCCGCGCCGTAGCGCCCGAGTTCGACGAGGGCGTCGATGCGGGTGGCCAGGGCCCGTTCGCTGTACGGGTTCTCGGCTAGGGCGGCCTCGGCGTGGCGCAGTGCGCCACGGAAGTCGTGCCGGGCGGCGGCGACGGCGGCGCGCCCCGCGAGCGCCGCGTCGTAGCCGGGGCGCAGCTCCAGCGAGCGGTCCAGGGCGCGGTCGGCGGCGCGGTAGAGGGCGGGGTCGCCGCGCGTGCGGGCCTGCTCGACGTAGGCCGTGCCGAGCGTGGCCCAGGACGTGAAGTCCTTCGGCTGCTCGCGCAGCCTGGTGCGGAGCGCCTCCACGCCCCGGTCGAGGTCGCCGCCGCGCAGACCGTCGAGCGGCGCCGCGGGCCCGACCGCGGCGGGCGTCGAGCGCCCCGCCCCGTCGTCGCCCGGGCCGCCGCCGACGACGAGGGCGCCCGAGGTGAGCGCGAGGGCCAGCGCGACGACGGCCACCGCGCTCCGTACGGAGATGCGTGCCATGGAGAGGGCCAATCCTTCGAAGGAGCGGAAGCAGAGCGGGACAGGAGGGGAGAGGCGCGGCCCGCAGGGGGATGTGGTGCGGACCGCGCCCGTTCGGGGAGGAGCCGTGAGGAGGCCCGGTACGGGCCCGAGGGGATCAGAGGACCCCGCCGGCCCCCCGCCTCCGCGCCCGCCACCACGCGAGCCCGAGCCCGACGAGCAGCACACCCGCGGCTCCGGCCGCCGCGGAGGCGATCAGCACCGCGTCGGACCCGCCGGACCCGTCGGACGACGGGGCCCGGACCTCCGACCCGCCCCCGAGCGCCCCGCGCATCGAGGTGTTGTCGCCGCCGCCCTTGGCCGCCGGAGCGTGCGTCGGTGACGTGGGCAGCGCCAGGTACGGGAACGCCTTGCCGAACGCCCGGTCGTTCGCGTCCACCGCGTCGCCCAAGTCGTTCTTGGCGCCGACGAGTTCACCCGCGACGGCCTGCAGCTCGATGTCGACGACGTCGTCGGCGAGCCGCCGCCCGTTCGGGAATCCCGCGGTGTCCCCGTCGAGGACGCCGAGCCGCTTGGGGTCGGCCGACGGCTTGATGGAGGTGTTGAGCCGCAGGGCCTCCGCCGGGCGCACGTTCGGCGGCTGGTTGAGGTCCTTCACGCCGGTCAGGAAGACGGAGACCAGGTCCTTCCTGGGCTCGGCCGGTGCCTTGATGCCGTAGACCTTCTCCAGCAGCTTCGGCAGCTCGGGCTTCTGCACGTACGGCAGGAAGTCCGCGTCGTTCCACGGTGAGGACGCGTTGAACTTGTCCTTGTCCTTCAGCGGCACCACGAGCTCGTTGACCAGCGGGTTGCCGAGCCGCGACACCTGCGTGTAGCCGCCCTTGGCGTTCTTGCGCTGGGTCGTCGACCAGACGCCGACCGTCGGCTGCTTCTCCGACTGGCGTATCTCGGCGGTCGGGACCTGGAGCGCGACCGAGTTCACGCTGTACCCCTTGAGGGTGTCGTCGCCGACCTGCGAGAGGTCGCCCCCGTACAGCGAGTCGAACACCTGCAGGTCGAGGAAGAACGGGTCGTCGGCCTGCCCCACGTACGACGTGCCGCCGCCCGCGACCTTCCGCACCGCCTGGTCGCGGAGCTTCTTGTAGTCGGGCATCGAGGCGTCGCCCACCCGCGACGGCGCGACCGGCAGGTCGTTCGCGAGCTTCTTGGTGGAGACGACCTTCTGGTCCTTCAGCTTCAGCAGGTCGATGTCGTACGTCTGCGTGAAGTTGAGGTCGGGGTCGTCGAGGCTCGTCACCTGGCCGGTGTTGTAAAGGAAGGTGTTGCCGTTCTTGACCTTGCTGTCGAACGTCCAGCGATAGAGCAGATCGCCCTGTGCGTCGCCGTCGCTGTCGATGTGGATGTCGTACTGGGCGTCCTCAGGGAAGGGGTAGAAGTTGGGCCCGCCCGCGGGCTCCTCGAACGGGGTCCAGTTCGCCACGAGGGTCGTGGTGTCCGGCTTGTCGGGGCTGACGAACGCGTACACGTCCGTGTTGTCGTACTGGGGCTGACCCGAGATCAGCGGGGCCTCCCGGTGGCTGGAGGCCCGCGCCGAGCCCGGCTCCAGCGCACTCGCCCCGGCGGCTGCGAGCCCCCCGGCGGCGAGTGCGCCGCAGACCAGCGCGGCGAGGCCGCGACGCCCCTGCCGGCTCCTGGCATGTGCTGTCATCGCATCCGTCCTTGCGTGTCCGATGCACCTGGTCCGACCCGGCCGACTGGTGCGCACGGGTCGACTGACACAGGCCATTCGGGGCCGCCGCACGGGCGGATTGGCGCGGGTTTCCATCCGCCCCGGGCCCCCGCGCCGAATGCCGGGCAGCCGCACGAGCGGCCGTCAGGTGTCGGGGGACGGGGGAGCGGATGGAAGCGGACGAACTGCTGCCGAGGGTGGCGAAGGGAGACCAGGAGGCGTTCGAGGAGCTGTACGGACTGGTGTCGGGGCAGGTGTTCGGCCTGGTGCGCAGAGTCCTGCGCGACCACGCGCAGTCCGAGGAGGTGGCGCAGGAGGTGCTCGTCGAACTCTGGCGCTCCGCTCCCCGCTTCGACCCGGCGCGCGGCCGCGCCCTGCCGTGGATCCTCACGCTGGCGCACCGCAGGGCGGTGGACCGGGTGCGCAGCGTGCGGGCGGCGGCCGACCGGGAGGCGCGTGCGGCGCGGCACGGCGAGGGCCCCGCCTTCGACCAGGTCGCCGAGGCGGTCGAGGCGGGTCTTGAGCGCGAGTCGGTGCGCGGCTGTCTCGGCAGCCTCACCGAGCTCCAGCGCCAGGCGGTCGTGCTCGCCTATTACGACGGCCGCACCTACCGCGAGGTGGCCCGGCACCTCTGCGTGCCGCTGGGCACGGTCAAGACCCGCATGCGGGACGGGCTGCTGCGGCTGCGGGACTGCCTGGAGGCCGTCCTGTGAGGCCGCCCCGTGACGGAGGGCGTGGGGGCCGAGGGGGTGGGAGGCCCGCCGTACGCCTGGCGTGCGCGGCCTCCGCCCCGGCGCCGCCCGCCGCGCGGGGACGGGGGCGGGCTGCCGTACGCCGAACGCCCCGGGCGGGGGCCGTCGGGCGTACGTGCCCGAGTCGGTCCCTTATCCCCGTCTCTGTCACCGTCGACGCGCCACAAGGGGCGGAAACCGCACGTGAGATAGCCCACGTCCGGGTCCTCCCGCAGGCGCGGGACGGCCGGGCCGGGCCCGCACCGGCAGGGCGATCGGGCTCCCTCCGACCCACTGTCGAACCCTTTGTCCAACTCGCCCTGGAATCAGTTGGATTCGGAGAGTAATCGTCAACCTCCTTACGGGGTAGGTGAATCCTGTGACCGGGATACACGCGTGTACCGATGGGGCGATAGGGTTAACCTGCCCTGGGCCGGGTGCCCTCGTACGGGTGGGGAGTGACATGGAACAGATAACAGTGCGCAGCAGGGCGCGTGTCCCTGCGATCACTTGTGGCAGCAGCGCGAGCAGCTCGCGTCTCGATCGTCACCTCTCGGTGCTGGGCGGCCCCGCCGTCCCGCAGCGTGAGGCGCACGAGGCGACGTTGCTGATGCGTGAGCTGACCTCACGTGACGCCGCGCACGCCCGCAGCAGCAGGGGTGCCCGAGTGAGCCGTGTCTCGCTCTTCGCGCCGCTGCGCCGGTTGCGGCGTTCGCTGTTCGGCGGACGCTGACCGCGGGTGGTCCCCGGGACTGAACCGCCGCTCCGCGGCGGATCTTTCCCCCCACTCCGCTCCGCTCCGTAGTCACCCATCGCCCCCCGCACGCATCACCCGTGCCGTGTGCACCCGTCACACCGCAAGGTTTCAGCCAGAACCGCATCGACCGCCGGGCCGAATCGCCCAAACTCCCCCGGTCGGTGCGGTTTTGCTGTACTTGCTCCCCTGTCGGTGGTTCAGCGTGGGCCGCGCGCGTAGCGCCGGACGGCGAGCGGGACGCACACCGCTAGCAGCGCGAGCGACCACAGGACCGCCCCCGCCACCGGGTGTGCGACCGGCCATGCCGCGTCCGCCGGGACCGGGGCGTTGCCGAACAGGTCGCGCACCGCCGTCGCCACCGCGCTGATCGGATTCCACTCGGCGACGACACGCAGCCAGGACGGCAGCCCGTCGGTCGGGAGGTACGCGTTCGAGAGCAGCGGCAGCATGAACGTCGCGCTCCCCAGCTGGCCCGCCGCCTCCTCGCTCCGCGACGCGAGCCCGAGCAGGATGCCGACCCAGGTGGTCGCGCACCGGAAGAGCAGCAGAAGCCCGAACGCGCCCGCGGCGGCGAACGGCCCGCCCTCGATCCGCCACCCCATGGCGAGCCCGACGAGCACCAGCGGCACGAGCCCCGCCGCTGTCGTCACCAGATCGGCGAGCGCCTGCCCGAGCGGCACGGCCGCCCTGCTCATCGGCAGCGTCCGCAGCCGGTCCATCACACCCCGGTGGGTGTCCTGGGCGGCGGTGAACATGCCGGTCATGATGCCGTTGGCGGCAGTCGCGACGAGCATCCCGGGCACCAGGAAGGCCCGGTAGTCGGAGCCCGGCATCGCGAGGGCGCTGCCGAAGACGTAGCCGAAGAAGAGCAGGAAGACGATGGGCATGGTCTGGGTCATGACGAGGATCGCGGGGGCGTGCCGGACGCGTTGCAGGTGACGGCCGAGCATGGTGGTGCCGTCGAGGAGGATGGCGCTCATGGGGGAGGCCTCCGGGGGTCGGGAGCCGGGTTTCGTGCCGGGTGTCGTGCCGGGTTTCGGGGGCGGCCGGAAGGCCGGTTCACGCGGTGAGGCGCAGGAAGACGTCGTCCAGAGAGGGCCGCCGCAGGCTCACGTCGACGACGGGCACCCCTGCCGCGTCCAGTTCGCGGACGAGCCGCGGGAGCGTGAGCGCGGGATCGAGGGCGACCACTCCGGCGGTACGGGTCTCCGCGTCGAGCACGGACTCCGCTCCCGTCAACTGGTCGAGGACCACCGCCGCCGCGGGCAGCGCCGCGTCCTCGGCGACGACGACCTCCGCGTAGCTCCCGATGCGCGCCTTGAGCTCCGCGGGCGTGCCGCGGTGGGCTGCGCGGCCCCCGTCGATCAGCACGATGTCGTCGGCCAGCCGATCGGCCTCCTCCAGGTACTGGGTCGTGAGGAGGACCGTCGTGCCCTCGCCGGCCAGCTTCCGCACGGACTCCCAGATGGCGTTCCTGCTGTGCGGGTCCAGGCCCGTGGTGGGCTCGTCGAGGAAGAGCACGGCGGGCCGGGTGATCAGTCCGACCGCGAGGTCCAGGCGGCGCCGCATGCCGCCCGAGTACGTGCGGGCGGCCCGCTCCGCCGCCCCGGTGAGCCCGAACCGCTCCAGGAGCTCGTCGGCGCGGCCGCGCGGCGCCCGCAGCAGGCGGGCGAAGAGGCGCAGGTTCTCGCGGCCCGTCAGATCGCCGTCGACCGACGCGTACTGGCCGATGACGCCGATGTGCCCGCGGACGGCCGCCGCGTCCCGCACCACGTCGTACCCCGCCACCCGTGCGGTCCCGGCATCCGGTGTCTGCAGGGTCGTCAGGACCCGGACCGCCGTGGTCTTGCCCGCGCCGTTGGGCCCGAGGAGCCCGCAGACGGAGCCCTCGGGGATGGCCAGGTCCAGGCCGCGCAGCGCGCTGACGGCGGTGTCGCCGGATCCGAAGCGCTTCTCCAGACCTTCACTAAGTACAGCGTACGTAGAAGTCATGTGCCGCACGGTACCTCACTACGTACGCCGTACGTAACTAACATGGTGGTCGAGGTGATGATCAATGGCGGGCCGAGCGGCCACTCCCGAAGTGATCTGGGCGCGCCCCGAGCGTGCGGGCCGCGGCCCCAAGCCCGCGTACAACAGGGCCGACATCGCGGCGGCGGCCGTCCGCATCGCCGACGCGGACGGCATCGACGCGGTGTCCATGCGGCGGGTGGCGGGTGCGCTGGGCTGCGGCACGATGTCGCTGTACAACTACGTGCCCCGCAAGGAGGACCTGTACGAGCTGATGGTCGACGCGGTCAGCGGGGAGTACGAACTGGCCGAGGACGCCGTGGGCGGCGACTGGCACGCGGGGATGCTCGCCATCGGCCGGCAGACCCGGGCGATCCTGCACCGGCACCCCTGGCTCGTGCGCGTGATGTCGACGGTCTACGGCCTCAGCCCGAACGCGCTGCGCTACCTGGAGCACTGCCTCGGCGTCCTGGAGCGCCTCGACGCGCCCTACGGCACGAAGATGGAGCTCATCGCCCTGGTCAACGGCACGGCCATGACGACCGTGGCCAACGAGATCGCGGCCGCCGAGCGCGCGCGGGGTCTGCCCTGGTCGCCGGAGCAGGAGCAGCAGGTCCGGTCCGCCTACCTGGCCGGGCAGCTCGCGGGCGGCGCGTATCCGCGACTCGCGGGGATGGTGGCGCAGGCGCCGCCGCCCGGCGACGCGGACGAGAGCTTCGAGCGGGCGCTGCGCAGGCTCCTCGACTCTTTCCGCCCGGGAGCCTGATTCCGGGAACGATTCCGGGAGCCTGACTCCGGGAGCCCGGAGGTCAGAGCAGGGCGAACTGGCCGTCCGGGCCCTCTTCGTGGTGGTCGAGGACGGATGCGGGCCGCCGTGCGGCGTCGGGTACGGGCAGGATGCCCGCGTCGTGCAGCGCGGCGGCCCCGATGGCCTCGTCCCCCAAGAACGACGCCAACTCCTCCTGCTCGGGGGAGAGTTCCGCGAGCAGGGCGAGCACCGTGATGAGTTCGAGGAGTTCGGACGTCCACGTCTGGGGCCACGTCGTGGGGCGGATCGCCTCCAGCGTGCCCGCCTCGGCCGCCTCCGTGCGCAGCGCGAACCAGCGCTCGACGACGCGCACCCCGCTCACCCCGTACTCCCACGCCTCCCTCGGCACCGGCGAGATGACGCCCTCGTCACCGACGTGGAGGATCTCCTCCTCCACGTCGTACGACAGGGCGGCCGGCCGGGCGGGCAGCGGTGCCCGGACGTACGGCCTGCGGCCGCCGGGCAGCTTCGGACGCTCGCCGTTGCCGCGCAGGTGAAGCCGGAGGAGCCGCCTGCCGAGCGCCACGCCCCGCGTCCAGACGTCGGCGTCGCGGGTGAGCGGCACCCGGCAGCCCGCAGCGGAACCGGTGCCGACGGCGAGGACCCATGCCAGCAGGTCGCGTGCGCCGACCTCCTGGCCGCCGAGGACGTCCGAGAGGTGGGCGAGCAGGCCCGGCGCCACGTTGGGCTCGTGGCCGCCGGGGCGCCGGAACAGCGGCCGTATCCGCCCCGGGCGCCCCGCGGGGGAGCGGCCGTCCGGGAGGACGCCGGACGCGAGGACGGCGGGTCCCGGGGCCCCGGGAACGTACCCTTGCTCGACGGCGAACAGCTGGCCCTCGCCCGCCACCCGCCACAGCTCGGGGCGGGCGACGTCGATGAGGCGGTGGTCGGGGATCAGCCACTGCTCGTCGAACGGGCCGTGCAGGACGCGCACGGGTTCGGGGCAGGGCCCTGTCTCCCTGGCCAGGCGGCCCGTCGCGCCGCCGTGGCCGGGCAGCTGGGCGACCGCGGTGTGCAGGGTGCGGGCACGGGTGGGGCGGAACAGGGCCTCGCGGTCCGGCCCCTCGGCGCGGACGAAGGCGGTCCAACGGGCCCGCAGGGAAGCCGGATCCGGGCCCATCGGCCACCCCCGGCCCGGCCGGAGCGGTGCGACGGACCACGGCATGAGGTCCGCGAGCAGCGGCGCTTCGTCGTGCGTCACGCCCGGCATCGTACGACGTGGCCGCCCGGTCCCGTCACGTCGCGTCGAGCGTGACCGAGAACGAGAAGCGGTCGCCGCGGTAGTGGATGCGGGCCACGTCCAGCGTGCGGCCCTCCTCGTCGTAGGTGACGCCGGTGTAGTGCAGGATCGGGCTGAGCAGCGGCACTTCGAGGAGCCGCGCGGTCTCCGGGTCGGCGAGCGTGGCCTCGACGGTGTCCGTGATGCGGCTGATGCGGACGCCCACCACGTCGCGCAGGACCTTCGTCATGGGCCAGCGCACGAGGTCGTCCAGGTCGATGCGGGACGCCAGTTCGGGCCGGACGTAGTTGCGGGCGTGGTTGGTGGGCTCGCCCGTCTTCTCGTCGCAGCGCAGCCGATGGTACGTCGCGACCTCCGAGGAATCCGGGAAGTGCCCGACGAGGTCGGCGGGGGGCGGGGCGGCACCGTGGTCGAGGAGGCGGGTGGTCATGCCCGACTGCTGGGCCACGATCGCGTCGACCGAGCCGAGCAGGCGGACGGGGGCGCCGCGCCGCGCGCTCGGCTCGATGAAGGTGCCGCGCCGCCGGTGGCGGGTGATCAGCCCCTCGTCCTCCAGCTCCTTGAGCGCCTGTCGCATGGTCAGCACGCTCACCCCGTAATGCCCCGCCAGCTGCTCCTCGGTGGGCAGCCGGAGCGGGGCATCGGGGGAGCGGCCCAGTATCGAGGCACGCAGGGACTGCGACACCTGATACCAGAGCGGAAGCTTCCGATTCAGGACGATCGAGTCCGGGGCGAAAGCGGTCACAATCTCTCCGAATCAGGTGGTGTCGCGTCAGTTGCGGAAGTGACGCTCCAGACCCTGCCACACGTCGTCGTAGCCGCGCTGCAGGTGGGACGCCCCGGCCGCCTGTTCCGTCGCCGTCACCGGCCACCGCGTCTCGAACATGAAGGCGAGGCCGTCGTCGATCTTCTGCGGCTTCAGCTCGGCGGCGGACGCCTTCTCGAACGTCCCGCGGTCCGGGCCGTGCGCCGACATCATGTTGTGCAGCGAGCCGCCGCCGGGGACGAAACCTTCCGCCTTCGCGTCGTACGCGCCCTCGATCAGGCCCATGTACTCGCTCATCACGTTCCGGTGGAAGTAGGGCGGACGGAAGGTGTCCTCGCCCACCAGCCAGCGCGGCGCGAACACCACGAAGTCGACGCCCGCGAGGCCCGGGGTGTCGGACGGCGAGGTGAGCACGGTGAAGATCGACGGGTCCGGGTGGTCGTAGCTGATCGAGCCGATCACGTTGAAGCGGTGCAGGTCGTAGACGTACGGGACGTGGTTGCCGTGCCAGGCGACCACGTCGAGCGGCGAGTGGTCGTAGGTGGCGCGCCACAGGTTGCCGCAGAACTTGTTCACCACCTCGACCGGGCCCTCGACGTCCTCGTACGCGGCCACGGGCGCCCGGAAGTCGCGCGCGTTGGCGAGGCCGTTGGCGCCGATCGGGCCGAGGTCGGGGAGCTGGAACGGGGCGCCGTAGTTCTCGCACACGTACCCGCGGGCGGTCTCGTCGAGGAGCTCCACGCGGAAGCGGACGCCGCGCGGGATCAGCGCGACCTCGCCGGGCTCGGCGTGCAGCAGCCCGAACTCGGTGCGCAGGAGCAGCCCGCCGCGCTCGGGCACGATGAGCAGTTCACCGTCCGCGTCGCTGAACACCCTCTGCCGCATCGAGGAGTTGGCGTGGTAGAGGTGGATGCCCATGCCGGTGCGCTGGGTCGCGTCGCCGTTGCCGCCCAGCGTCCACAGGCCCGCCAGGAAGTCCGTGCCGGGCGCGGGATCGGGGAGCGGGTTCCAGCGCAGCCGGTTCGGGTCGGGCACCGACTCGGTGAAGGGGGCCGTGCGGAGCGCGCCGTTGTCGGCGCGGGTGAACCGCGGGTGCGCGGCCGAGGGGCGGATGCGGTACAGCCACGAGCGGCGGTTGTGCGCGCGGGGCTCGGTGAAGGCGCTGCCGCTCAGCTGCTCGGCGTAGAGGCCGAGGGGAGCGCGCTGCGGGGAGTTGCGGCCGTGCGGCAGGGCGCCGGGCACGGCTTCGGAGCTGTGTTCGTTGCCGAAGCCGGAGAGGTAGGTGAGCCCCTCGGCGGTCTTGCGTGCGTCGTACGCGCCCGTTCCGTTCGCATCCGCGCGGTCCGCGTCGCCTGCGTGGTCCCCACTCATCACACCGCTCCCTCATCAGTGATTCCTATGGGACACCGTAGGATTCGCTTTTTCCTTCCGCAAGAGGAAGCGGGAATGTGAGCGATGCTCTACTCTCCCGGAATGCCCCACCGGAACTCGCCCGAAGGCCACCCGGACCCGCCCCAGGACCCGCGCCCCGGCCCCCGCCCCCCGTCCTCCATGCGCCGCCTCCCCGTGCAGGAGCGCAGCGCGGAGCGCCTGACACGGATCCTCGACGCCTGCGCCGCCGTCCTGGACGAGACCGGCTACGACGGCCTCACCACCCGCGCCGTCGCCCAGCGCGCCGGCGTCCCCATCGGCTCGGTCTACCGCTTCTTCGGCAACAAGCGAGCGCTCACGGACGCGCTGGCCCACCGCAACCTGGACGCGTACGCGGAACGGGTGGCGGCCCGCGTCACCGGCATCGAGCACGGCGACTGGCGCGGCGCCGTCGACGCGGCGTTCGACGAGTACCTGGTGATGATGCGCACCGTCCCCGGCTTCGGCCTGGTCGACTTCGGCGTCCCCTCCGCACCGGACGCCATGCCGGACGCCAACTCCCAGGTCGCCGACCGGGTGGCCGCCCTCCTCGCCCTCCACCTGAACCGCCCCCTGGACGCGGCCCTGCGCCGCACCATCCTCGTCGGCGTCGAGGCGGTCGACGCGGTCCTCCAACTGGCCTTCCGCGCCGACCCGACGGGTGACCCGGCACTCGTCGACGAGGCGCGGATCCTGCTGCACGCCTACTTCGCGCGGTCCCTGGACTGAGAGGGGGTCCCGGCCCACGCCCGTGACCAGGAGTTTTGCGCTTATTGCTCGCGCGTCAACATCTTGTTAACGCTGGATAGCGAGTCCTAACGTCGTCCGGACCGCCAGACCTGGTGGGAGTTCGATGGTGAACGTTAGGTAGCCCCCATGCTGACAATCCTCGGATTCGTCATGATCGCCACCTTCCTGGTGCTGATCATGATGAAGAAGATGTCGCCGATCGCGGCACTGGTGCTGATCCCCGCGCTCTTCTGCGTGTTCGTAGGAAAGGGAGCCCATCTCGGGGACTACGTCCTCGAAGGCGTCGGCAATCTGGCGCCCACGGCGGCCATGCTCATGTTCGCCATCGTGTACTTCGGCGTCATGATCGACGTCGGCCTCTTCGACCCGATCGTCCGGGGCATCCTGCGCTTCTGCAAGGCGGACCCGGTGCGCATCGTCGTCGGCACCGCCGTGCTCGCCGCGATCGTCTCGCTCGACGGCGACGGCTCGACGACCTTCATGATCACGGTCTCGGCGATGTATCCGCTGTACAAGCGCCTCAAGATGAGCCTCGTCGTGATGACGGGCGTCGCCGCGACCGCCAACGGCGTCATGAACACGCTGCCCTGGGGCGGCCCGACGGCCCGCGCCGCGACCGCGCTCAAGGTCGACGCCTCCGACATCTTCGTGCCGATGATCCCGGCGCTCGGCATGGGGCTCGTCGCCGTCTTCGTCCTCGCGTACGCACTGGGTCTGCGCGAGCGCAAGCGGCTCGGCGTGCTGTCGCTGGACGAGGTCCTGGAGAGGGAGACGGCCGACGAGACCGTTCTCGTCGGCGCCGGGGGCGACGGCGACAGCCGTACGTCGCTCACGAAGAAGGCCACCGGGGGCGCGGGCGACGGCACGGACGCGGACGCACCCGAGAGCGAGGGGGCGACCGGAGGCGACGACGACGGGTTCCAGGGGCTCGACCCGAACCGGCCCACCCTGCGCCCCAAGCTCTACTGGTTCAACGCGGCCCTCACCATCCTGCTGCTCACCGCCATGATCATGGAGTGGCTGCCGATCCCGGTCCTCTTCCTGCTCGGCGCCGCGCTCGCCCTCACCGTCAACTTCCCGCACATGCCCGACCAGAAGGCGCGCATCGGCGCCCACGCCGAGAACGTCCTCAACGTCACCGGCATGGTCTTCGCCGCCGCCGTGTTCACCGGGGTGCTCCAGGGCACCGGCATGGTCGACCACATGGCCGACTGGCTCGTCGACGCCATCCCCGAGGGCATGGGACCGCAGATGGGCCTCGTCACCGGGCTGCTCTCCATCCCGCTCACCTACTTCATGTCCAACGACGGCTTCTACTTCGGCGTCCTGCCGGTCCTCGCCGAGGCAGGCCAGGCGCACGGCGTCGGCACCCTGGAGATCGCCCGCGCCTCCATCGCGGGCCAGGCCCTGCACATGTCGAGCCCGCTCGTGCCCGCCGTGTACGTCCTCGTCGGCATGGCCAAGGTCGAGTTCGGCGACCACACCAAGTTCACCGTCAAGTGGGCCGTGCTCACCTCGCTGGTCGTGCTCGGCGCCGGAATCCTCTTCGGCATCATCTGATGTCGAATGCCGCATCGTCGGGGTCCTGGCCCGGTGGCAGGGGCTGGCTGCTCCGTCTCGTCATCGCCTTCAGCTTCGCGCAGGGGGCGGTGTCGATGGCGCGGCCCGCCGTCTCCTACCGGGCCCTCGCCCTTGGCGCCGACGAGCGCGCCATCGGCGTCATCGCGGGCGTCTACGCCCTGCTGCCGCTCTTCGCGGCCGTACCGCTCGGGCGCAGGACGGACCACGGCCGGTGCGCGCCGCTGCTGCCCGTCGGTGTCGTGCTCATCTCCGGGGGCTGCGCCCTCAGCGGCGTCGCGGACTCGCTCGCCGCGATGGCGGCCTGGAGCGGCGTGATGGGGCTCGGCCATCTCTGCTTCGTGATCGGCGCGCAGTCGATCGTCGCCCGGCAGTCCGCGCCCGCCGAACAGGACCGCAACTTCGGACACTTCACCATCGGCGCCTCCCTCGGCCAGCTGATCGGACCGATCGCCGCCGGAGCGCTGATCGGTGGCGACATGGACCGCACCAGCGCGCTCGCCCTCCTCGTCTCGGCGGCGGTCGCCGCGGTCTCCCTCGGCTCGCTGTGGCGCATCGAGCACAAGCGGCCGCGGTCCGCCGCCCCGGCACGTGCCGGCCGCGTGCCGGTCCTCGGCATCCTGCGCACCCGGGGCGTGCCCGCGGGCATCTTCATCAGCCTCGCCGTGCTCTCCGCGACGGACATCCTCACGGCCTACCTGCCGGTGGTCGGCGAACACCGGGGCATCGCGCCCGCCACGGTGGGGCTGCTCCTGTCCCTGCGGGCGGCGGCGACCATCGCCTGCCGCCTGGTGATGACGCCGCTCATCCGGCTCCTGGGCAGGACGGCCCTGCTGACCGTCACCTGTCTCCTTGCCGGGCTGCTCTGCGCGGGCATCGCGCTGCCCCTGCCGGTGTGGGGCCTCGCGCTGGTGCTCGCGGTGCTCGGCTTCTGTCTCGGCGTCGGTCAGCCGCTCTCCATGACGACCGTCGTCCAGGCGGCACCGGACGGCGCGCGCTCCACGGCGCTCGCGCTGCGGCTCACCGGCAACCGGCTCGGGCAGGTCGCGGCGCCCGCGGCGGCGGGCCTGATCGCGGGGGTCGCGGGGGTGGCGGCCCCGTTCGTGATGCTGGGCGGGCTGCTGTTCGCGGCGGCGGCGCTGGGCGTACGGAAGCGCCCCGGAGGCGGCGCCGAATGCCCCCGGGGCACTGCTGACCGTACTGAGCGCAGACTTACTGGACGATCTTGAGCAGCTTGTTCGGCGAACCCGAGCCGGGGCTGGTCACCACGTTCGGCGTGGCACCGTTCACCAGCGCCGAGGAGACCTGCGCGGGCGTGGCCGAGGTGTGGCCGGCCAGGTAGACGGCCGCGGCGCCCGCGACGTGCGGGGTGGCCATCGACGTACCGGAGATGGTGTTGGTCGCCGTGTCGCCGGTGTTCCAGCCCGCCTTGATGTTCACGCCGGGCGCGAAGATGTCCAGGACCGAGCCGTAGTTGGAGAAGCTGGCGCGGGCGTCCGTGTTGCTGGTGGCGCCGACCGTGATCGCCGCCGGGACACGGGCGGGCGAGGTGTTGGCGGCGTTGGTGTTGGCGTTGCCCGCCGCGACCGCGTAGGAGACGCCGTCGGCGATGGACTTCTGCACCGCGTTGTCGAGCGTGGTGGACGCGCCGCCGCCGAGCGACATGTTGGCCACGGCGGGGGCACCCGCGGCGTGGTTGCTCGTCACCCAGTCGATGCCCGCGACGACACCGGCGGTGGTGCCCGAGCCGTTGTTGTCGAGGACGCGGACGGCCACGATCTTGGCCTTCTTCGCGACGCCGTACGTCTTGCCCGCGATGGTCGTGGCGACGTGCGTGCCGTGACCGTTGCCGTCCTGGGCGGTGTTGTCGCCGTCGACGGCGTCGTAGCCGTTCACCGCGCGGCCGCTGATCTCGGAGTGCGTGATGCGCACGCCGGTGTCGATGACGTACGCGGTGACGCCGGACCCGGCGCTGTCCGGGTAGGTGTAGGTGCCGGACAGCGGCAGCTTCGCCTGGTCGATGCGGTCCAGGCCCCAGGGGGCGTTGGACTGGGTCGCGTCGACGCGGAGTCTCTGGTTCTGCTCGACCGAGGCGACCGCGGGGTCGGCGGCGAGTCTCCTCGCCTCCGCCGCGCTCAGCTTCGCGGAGTAGCCGTTCAGCGCGGACTTGAAGGTCTTCTGCACCGAGCCGCCGTACTCGGCTATGAGGTCCTTGCCCTGGCTCGTGGCGGCCTTGAGGCCGGAGCCCTCCTTCAGCGTGACGAGGTAGCTGCCCTTGACCGCGTCGGCGGAACCCGCCGCGATCACGTGGCCCTCGGCGGGCGCGGCCTGGGCGGGCAGGGTGGTGACCGCACCGAGGACGGCGGCGGCGGTGGCGGTCGAGATCGCGGCGGCGATCACGGTCTTCTTGCTGCGAAGCATGGCCATTACGAGGGAGTCCTCCTCATAGGCGGCGTGCCCGGGGTGGGGCTACGCGACTGTGGGGGGTGCGCGCGGGGATCGCACACACAGATGGGAGCGGTGTGTGCCGCTCCCGTCGCGAGCAGTAGCGTGGCCGCTCCACCCGTACGGAGCAAGAGAGTTGACGCCTTGTCATGCCACTTTCATGTTTCTGAAATCGAATACGGGCTGAATGGGTGGGGTGTGTCCGGAAAACAGATCGCGGCGGCGCGGGGTGCGTGTGCCGCGCACGCACCCCGTCATGTCCGCTGAGCGGACAAAGCGCTGGTGGGAGGCCTTGCGCGGTTCTTGAGGCGGACTGGAGCCGGGGTCGGGGTGGGCTTGAGTGCGTCGCGGGGCGGGCGTCGGGCGGGGGCGCGGGTGCGGGGCAAGCGGAATGGCGCGGGGCGCCGGGGGAGGGGATCAAGCGGAATGGTGCGGGGCCTCACGCGGCGTGGTGCACGGCGTGGTTGAGTCGGCTTCGGTGTCGGCTTCGGCTTGGTGGGGCGTCGTCCGAAGAAGGGCTCGGGTGCCCTCCGTACAGGCCTCCCGCAGGGCGTCGTACTCCGCGGGCGTCAGCTGCGTCCGTGCGGAGCCGCGGCGGCTGTGGTCGAGTCCGTCGCACGCGCTCTTCAGCCAGCCCGGGTCCGGCTCGATCCCGACGAACGCGGCTAGCCGGGCGAGTTCGTCGTGCGGGGCGTCGAGCAGATCCTCGTAGCCGAGCGTCATGCGCTGACCCGGCGGCACGCCGTCGAGGAAACGTACGCCCTGGACGACGAGTTCGGACCACAGGTCGCCGAACGGACGCACGGGGAAGGCGCGGTCCCGCACGAGAGCGGGGTCGAAGCGCTCGCCGAGCAGCGGCGCGAGCTCCGGCGGCAGGGAGCGCACCTGCTCCTCCGTGAGGTCGCCGAGGCTCTCGACGCCCGTCCGCTCCGCGATCTCCCGCAGCAGGGTGATCACGCGGTACCCGGAGTGGCGGCTCATGGAGAGCGCGCAGTCCGGCCCGTCCCGGAAGAGGTGCACGAACTTCGCGTACGGGAAGGCGGTGCGCAGCCGGGGCGCCCACCCCGTCGAGTACCCGGAGCGCTCCACGACGGCGGAGCGGCCGAACCGGGCGGCGAGGAGGTCGAACAGCGCCTCGTGGTGCGCGGCGGCGGCGCGGACCGGCCACTCGACGACCGCCGCGCGGACCTCGTCGAGCAGGCCGTCGGGGTCGTCCGTGAGGTGGGGCAGCACCATGAGGGAGAGGGCGGGGATGCCGGTGGTATCGGGGGCGTACCGGCCGCCGGGCGTGCGGGTGTAGAGGAACTCCGGCATCGGCACGCCGCTGCGGAGCATGCCCGCGAAGTACGAGGTGGGGCGGAAGAGGGTCTCCCAGAACTCCGCGCCCGACAGCACGCCTTCGGGAAAGGCCGCGTCGCCGACGGAGGCCATGTACTCGTTGAGGCTGAGCACGTCGGGGTGGCTGTTGAGGATGCGGGACAGCGCGGTGGAGCCGCTGCGGCCGGTGCCGATGACGAAGGTCAGATTGCGCAAGGTCACTCTCCGGGGGTGGGGCGGGTCGGGCCGGATGGGCTGGAGGTGGCGGCCCGGGGGGTGCCGGACCGACGGTGATGGGTCGACTGTGCCGGGCCGACTGCGCCGGTTCGGGTGTACCGGCCAGGCATGTCGACCCTGTACACCTCAGCACAGCGCGGCGACCGGTGTCCCGGGACCGGCAGGAGTTGGCTGCGCGCCTGCCGTCTTCACAGGGGCGGGCAGAGGATGACGGCGTCGGCCCTGGGTCGGTATTCGATACCGGGGTACTGAGGGAGTTCGGCCTGCCGAGGGTCGCTGCCGCTTTCAGCGTTCCGCGGTCACCAGGACGCCCTTTGCGTGCTCATGACTGAGTGAATGGATTCCGCTTACCCGTGACGGCTACTGTTTGCCGTTGGCTTATGCACATCGCAACGCGCAGTATCGGGACGTATCGGGGGACACGCGACCGTGGGGGACCTGGGCAAGGACTCGGAGTCGATAGCGAAGGCGGCGCCGCTGCTGCGCAAGGCGCCGCATCACATCGCAAAGCCGCTGCGTGATTTCAAGGCGGCCTCGCACGACCTGTCGGCGCTGGGCGCGCTCGGCGCGCTCATGAGCGCGACCGACGACGTGCGCGAGGGCATGGAGACACTCGCCGAGGTGGCGGAGGACCTCGTCGACGAGTGGCACGGCGAGGCGAAGCTGATGACCGACCTCTCCGAGGCGTTCGACGTCCTCGACGTGCTGCTCGAAGCCGCCGCCCGCGGCAAGAAGCAGGGCTGAGCCCGTGGTCGACCTCAACCCTCTGCACTACATCAACAAGTTCAACCACATGGCCGGCGACAACATGGCCAGCATGATGGAGTTCCTCGGGATCTCCGACCCGGCCGTGGACCCTGACGGGGTCCGGGAGATCGCCAAGAAGTGGCGCTCCCTGGCCAAGGCCGTGGACGCCTCCGTCAAGGACGCGGAAGCCGCGCTGCGGGACGTGACCTGGGAAGGCAAAACCGCCACCGCCTTCAACAAGCGGGCCAGGAAAACCCGTTCGCAAGCGACGAGGATGGCGGACTCGCTGCGCGACGGCGCCGATGCCCTGGACAAGTACGCCGACGAAGCACACGAACTGCTCACCGAACTCAACGTCATCATCGTCGAGATCATCGAAGTGGAGATGGCGGGCCTGGCGCTCTCCGTCCTCACCGGAGGCGCCTCCGCGGTCGTCGGGAGCCTCGCGGCGGGCGCGCGCTTCGCGAAGGTCATGGCCCTCATCGGCCGTATCGAACACGCCGGCACCGCGATGGCCCGCACCATCCGCGCGGTCCTGGAGGTCATCCGCGGCCTGCGCCGGGCCCTGAAGGCCCTCAAGGAGATCAAGACGATCGCGCGGATCGGCAAGATGGCGGGCGAGGGCGCGAAGTTCGCCGCGCTGGACACGCTGCTGCAGGATCCGTCCACCTTCAAGGACCCCGGGAAACTGGCGGAGACCCTCGCGCTGGGCGCGGCACTCGGTGTCGGTCTGGGCAGCCTCGGCACGCTGCTCGGCAAGGGCCTCGGCAAACTCAAGCCCAAGGACCTGTCGAAACTGCGCAGTGCCATGAAGCTCAACTGCGCCTCCTTCGAACGGCTTTCCCTCCGCCCCGGCTTCGACAAGCTGCCCGCCTCGGTGCGCAACGCGCTCAAGAAGTTCGTCCGCGACCCGATCGACGTGGCGACCGGCGACATGGCGCTGACCCGCACCGACGTCCGCCTTCCCGGTGTCCTCCCCCTCCTCCTGGAGCGCACCCACGTCTCCTCCTACCGCTACGGCGGCTGGTTCGGCCCGTCCTGGGCCTCCACCCTGGACCAGCGGATCCAGGCGGATGAGGACGGTTTCGTCTATGCCGCCGCCGACGGCGCCCGACTCTGTTTCCCCGTGCCCGACGCGGACACCGGCGAGGCGGTGCGCCCCGAGACGCCGGGCTCACGCCTGACCCTGTCCTGGGCGGACGGATTCGACGGCGCGATATGCGTCACCGATCCCGACAGCGGCCTCGTCCAGGTCTTCCACAGCCCGGTCCCCGCCGCCGCGGGCGAAGCGGTCGACGTCCCGCTCCAGTACGTCCAGGACCGCAACGGCAACCGGATCACCATCGAGTACGACGAGGGCGACATCCCCGTGGCGGTGTCCCACTCCGGCGGCTACCGCATCGCCCTCGACCGTGATGAGAGCGACTCCCGCATCACGTCCCTGCGCCTCCTCGATCCCGCGGAGCCGTCCGCCCCCGGCACGACCCTCCTCACCTTCGGCTACGACGAGTCCGGCCACCTCACCGAGGAGACCAACTCGTCAGGCCTCCCGATGCGTTACACCTACGACCCCGAGGGCCGCATCACCTCCTGGACCGACCGCAACGACACCACGTACTGGTACGAGTACGACACCCACGGCCGTGTGACCGCCACCGGCGGCACAGGCAACGCCCTCGCCTCCACACTCACCTACGAGACCGCGACACGCACCACACGCGTGACGGACTCACTGGGCCATGTCCGCGTCTACGAGCACAACGACGCGTTCCGGCTGATCAGGGAGACGGATCCGTTGGGTCACGTCAGCCACCGCGAGTGGGATGAGGACCACCAGATCCGCTCGGTGACCGATGGCCTCGGCCACGTCACCCGCTACCGCTACGACCGGGACGGCCGGATCATCGGCGTCACGCGCCCGGACGGCCACGAGCTCACCTCTGAGTACAACGAACTGGGACTGCCCACCACCATCACCGGGCCGGCCGGTGATGTCTGGAGTCAGGAGTACGACGAACGCGGGAACCGTGTCGCTGTGACCGATCCGGCCGGCGCCACCACCCGATTCACCTACACATCAGCGGGCTTCCCGGACACCGTGGTCGACGCGCTTGGCAACGTCACGCGTATCCGCTGCGACGCCGCGGGCCTTCCGCTCGTCATCACCGATCCGCTCGGTGCGCGCACGCGGTACGTCCGTGACTCCTTCGGGCTCCCCGTGACCATCACGGACCCCCTGGACCACACGACCCGCCTGGAGTGGACCGTCGAGGGGAAGCCGACACGGCGGACCGCGCCGGACGGCACCGAGGAGATGTGGGTATACGACAGCGAGGGCAACTGCCTCACGCACAGCGACGCCCACGGTTCCGTTACCCGGTACGAATACACGCACTTCGATCTGATCTCGGCCCGCACGGACCCGGACGGCGCCCGGCACGCCTTCCGCTACGACACGGAACTGCGTCTGACTGAAGTCGTCGACCCGCGGAACCTGACGTGGAAATACCATCACGACGCGGCGGGACGCCTGGTCGCCGAGACGGACTTCGACGGCCGTACCCTCTCCTACACCCTGGACGCGGCGGGTCGCCTCATCGCCCGCACCGACGCGCTCGGCCGGACCGTCCGCTTCGAGCGTGACGCCGCGGGCCAGACCGTCCGGAAGACGACCGACGACGGAGTCACCACTTTCACCCATACCGCGACCGGGCGACTGGTCATGGCCGAGAGCCCCGGAGCGTCGCTCCGCCTCGAGCACGACGCGCTGGGCCGCGTCCTTTCCGAGACGGTCAACGGCCTCACCACCCGCTACCAGTACGACGTGCTCGGGCAGCGCACGCACCGCACCACCCCGTCCGGCGCCCACAGCAGGTGGAGCCATGATGCGGCGGGACACGCCGCACAGTTGGACAGCGGCGGCCACACCATCACCTTCACACGTGATGCGGCGGGACAGGAACTGACCCGTGCCATCGACGCCTTCACGACTCTGCACCACACCTTCGACCAACTTGGCCGCCTCACGTCGCAGTCCGTTCTCGACGGCAGCGGGCGCAGCGTCCAGCGACGCGATTTCACGTATCGGCCGGACGGCCACCTGACCGCTCTCGACGATCAGTTGAACGGCGCCGCGCTCTTCACATTCGACCGGGCGGGCCGTGTCACGTCCGTCGATGCTCAGGGCTGGACCGAGCGCTATGCGTATGACACGGCGGGCAACCAGACCGACGCCTCGTGGTCCTCCACCCACCTCGGCCAAGAGGCAACCGGGGAGCGCGTCTACACCGGTACGCGCCTCACCCGCGCCGGACGTGTCCGCTACGCATACGATGCCCTGGGCCGCATCACACTGCGGCAGCGCACCAGGCTGTCCCACAAGCCGGACACCTGGCACTACACGTGGGACGCCGAGGACCGTCTCTCCTGTGTCGTCACACCGGGCGGGCAACGGTGGCGCTATCGGTACGACGCCCTGGGACGCCGCATCGCCAAGCAGCGGATGGGCCCGGACGGCACGACCCCCGTCGAGGAGACCCGTTTCACCTGGGACGGTTCGACTCTCTGCGAACAGACCACCCACGCTTGTGACGGGCGCCTCCCGGTCACACTGACCTGGGACCACGACGGGCTGCGGCCGCTCACTCAGTCCGAGCGCAGGGCGACGGCCGACGTACCCCAGGACAGCGTCGACGCACGGTTCTTCGCCATCGTCACCGACCTGGTCGGCGCCCCGGCGGAACTCGTCGACGAGACGGGTTCGGTCGCCTGGCGCGCCCGCTCCACGCTCTGGGGCAGCACCGCCTGGACAGACGATGCCACGGCCTACACGCCGC